>JAFWQF010000030.1 GCA_017509205.1 Clostridiales bacterium
AATGAAGAGAAAAGAGAATTCAGAGCGCAAAGGCGAAGTAGAGAAGATCCTGCTTGAATTAAGCGGATTGGATCAGAAGGCGCTTTTTGAAAAGTATCAGACGGACGAATATGGTCTGGACCCGGTTCAGGCCGCTGACCGCCTTGAAGAATATGGAAAGAACATCATTGATTTCGGTAAGGAGAAAAATCTTGCTCAGAGGATCAGTGATGCCATTATCAACCCGTTTAACATCGTCCTGCTTGTAGTTGCGGCGATCACTTTCGTAACGGACGTTATTCTTGCAGACGAGCCTTCGTTTGCAACTTTCATCATGCTCGTTGCTGTAATCATCATTTCAGCTGTTATTTCTTTCGTTCAGGAAGAGAAGTCCAATAATGCTGCAAAGAAGCTGCAGGGCATGATCACCAACAAACTCGATGTCATCAGAAACGACGTTGAGACTGAGGTTGAGATCGAAGAGCTCGTTCCAGGAGACATCGTAAAGCTCGCATCCGGCGACATGATCCCCGGTGACGTGCGTTTCATCGAGACTAAGGACCTGTTCATCGACCAGTCACAGCTGACCGGTGAGAGCAACCCTGTTGAGAAGTTCACAACGACTGAAACAAATGTCGGCGTTACCGACCTTGCGAACATCGGATTCATGGGATCCAATATCGTTTCGGGAAGCGCTAAGGCAATTATCCTTACGACAGGTGGCGATACTTATTTCGGAAGCATGGCAAAGAGCCTTAACTCATTCGAGGAGAAGAGTGCTTTCGAAAAGAACCTCGATTCCGTAAGCACTCTGCTTATCCGTTTCATGCTGATAACGGTTCCTGTTATCTTTATCGCTAACTTCCTTACCAAGGGCAAGGACGGGTGGCTGCAGTCTCTCATGTTCGGCATTACTATCGCAGTAGGTATTATGCCTGAGATGCTTCCGGTTATCATGAACTCTTCTCTTGCAAGGGGCGCTATCAACATGTCCCGCAAGAAGACCATCGTTAAGCGTCTCGGCGCCATCCAGACTTTCGGTGAGATGGATGTCTTCTGCACGGATAAGACCGGTACGCTTACACAGGATGAGATCATTCTCGAGAAGTACATGGATGTATTGGGCCGTGAGGACAAGCGTATCTTAAGGCACGCTTTCCTCAACAGCTATTTCCAGACAGGTCTCAAGAACCTGATGGACGTTGCAATCATCAACCGCGCAGAGAAAGAGGACCTTTCGTTCCTCAAGGAAGCTTATGTAAGGGAAGACGAGATTCCTTTCGACTTTTCGCGCCGCCGCATGAGCGTCGTTCTCAAGGACAAGAACGGCAAGCGTCAGCTCATCACAAAGGGTGCTGTAGAAGAGATCCTTTCCATCTGTTCCTTCATCGAGATCGACGGTGAGGTTAAGGAGATCTCAGACGAACTTATAGCAAATGCAAAGAAGCTCGCTGAAGAGAACAACCTTGAAGGCATCCGTGTCATCGCGGTTGCCCAGAAGAACAACGTTCACGGCGTTGACGTTTTCGGCGTTGAGGATGAGAGCGACATGGTTCTCATCGGATTCGTCGGATTCCTCGATCCGCCGAAGGAATCTGCAGGCACGGCCATCAATGCTCTTAGAAAGAACGGCGTCCGCACGGTTGTTCTCACCGGTGACAGCGAAGGCGTTGCGATCAACATCTGCGGCAGGCTCGGTTTCAGAACGGAGATGACACTTACCGGTGCAAAGATCGATGCAATGACCGATGAGCAGCTTGCAGAGGCATGTGAGAACTGCGACATCTTCTCCAAGCTTTCTCCTTATCAGAAACAGCGCGTTGTTAAGATGTTCCAGTCTAAGGGCCACATCGTAGGCTACATGGGTGACGGTATCAACGACAGCTTGCCGCTCAAGCAGGCTGATATCGGTATCTCAGTTGATAACGCCGTCGACATCGCAAAAGAAGTCGCGGACATCATCCTTCTTGAAAAGGACCTCAACGTGCTCGACGAGGGCGTTGTGGAGGGCAGAAGCACATTCGCAAACATGTCCAAGTACCTCAAGATGTCTGTTTCAGGTAACTTTGGAAACATGTTCTCGGTACTTATCGCGAGCATCTTCCTGCCGTTCCTGCCTATGCTTCCCGTACATATCCTCGTTCAGAACCTCTTGAACGACTTCGCACAGCTCGGCATGCCTTTTGATCATGTCGAATCCAACTACATCGAGAAGCCCAAGAAGTGGGACCTCGGAGGCATCAAGGGCTTCATGGTGTCATTCGGACTTTTGAGTACAGTACTTGATATCCTGTGCTTCCTCGTGCTGTGGTTCATCTTCGGATACAACAAGCCTGAGCTTGCAGGATACTTCCAGTGCGGCTGGTTCATGTTCGGCGTAATCTCGCAGACGATGGTAATTCACACGATCAGGACACCGAAGCTACCGTTTATCGGTGACAGGGCTTCAGTACAGCTCACGCTTTCAACACTTGCGATAATCGTTGTCACTCTGCTTATCGGATTTACGGGCATCTCAGGTCTGTTCAGCCTTCCGACAATGCCCGTAAGCTATCTGCTCTGGCTCGCCATCCTCATGATCGTTTACATGGTATTTGCGCAGATCATGAAAGTGATCTACATTAAGAGGCATAAGGATTGGTATTGATCGGAGGAATCTGTCATGCGCAAGAATGCCCTGATATCCATTGTCTTAATGATCACGCTGCTGCTTTCGGGCTGTGCGATGACGCCGTTCGCGACTGATGCGTCAGGCGACCGTTATGACACCAGCTTCAGGGATGCTCATGCTTTTGCAGAGCATTGGATGGGACCTTGCGAAGAGACCGGTGTGAGTGAAGTTAATGAAATTATCGTTCACGAGATGCGTGATGAGGAACTGGGCTTCACATACACGGTATATGAGTTGAATCATTCGTCAGTTTACGGTGCTTATCCCACATATGACAGTGAAGACTTCGGCTACTATTATCTCAAGGCTTTCCTGGAAAGAAAGGATGTTGCCGGAATACTTGAGAAAATGGACAGAGGTCTTTCGGTCAGTGTAAATGATCCCTATGTCTCCAAGGATACCGGGCTGATCGTACACTATAATCCGACCGTCTTAATTGAAACAGATGAGAAACTGACGGATGAAGATGCCAAGGAGATAGTGACTGAGGTCAGAGAACAGCTTAAGAGTTTTGATGAACGCGGTTATTTTACAAGATCAGTGAAGACTGCTTCTGCAAATATTGATCTGAGATGCGCGCCTTGGAGTTCTGACATGGGCGGTAAATTCCATCAGTGGCACTCTATCTACGACCAGGATCACCCTTAAACATATATTTTTCCTTGACATCAGGATATATCCAAGTAAAATGATAATGAATTTCATATTCAATTCATATTATTATACGGAGATGTCTGATGGCAGGTAATACTAAAGGCACATACAATACCAAGCAGTCCGCCGAGATCCTGAAGTTCATGCAGGACAACAGCGGCAAGCATCTTACTGCCCAGGACATCGAAGAGTATTTCAGAGCGCAGGGCATCAACATCGGTGCTGCGACGATCTACAGGCGCCTTGACCGTCTTACAACTGACGGCCTTGTCAACAAGTACCTGATTGATGACAAATCTCCGGCATGCTATGAATATATCGGCGTTGACAACTGCTGCAGCGGAACATGCTATCACATGAAGTGTGAGGACTGCGGCAAGCTGTTCCATATGAGCTGTGATGAGATAAACGGCTTTTTCGCGCATGTAAGGGAAGAGCACGGCTTTGTCCTCGATCCCAAGCGCACGGTCTTTTACGGCATCTGTGAAAAGTGCGCATCAGCTGCTTCTGAGGGTAAGTAATGTCTCTCATATCAGCTAAAGATCTCACAATAGGTTTCAGCGACCTTGTCCTTTACCGCGACCTCTCATTTGAGATAAATGAGGGTGACTATGTTTTCGTCATAGGCGAGAACGGTACGGGCAAGACCACGCTCATGCGTACGCTCCTTGGCCTTAGAAAGCCCCTTTCAGGCGAGGTCGTGACAGACGGTCTTAAGCTTTCAGAAATCGGATATCTTCCGCAGCAGACAATAGTTCAGCGCGATTTCCCTGCATCAGTAAAGGAAATAGTCCTTTCGGGTTTTGTAGGCCGCATGGGGGCCAGACCTTTTTATTCGCCTTCACAGAAGAAGTCTGCGATGGATGCGATGAAGAAATTCGGCGTTGCTGATCTTGCAAACAGATGCTACAGGGAACTGTCAGGCGGACAGCAGCAACGAGTACTATTGGCACGCACGCTCTGTGCAGCCACCAAAGTCCTTCTGATGGATGAGCCCGTTGCAGGACTCGATCCTTTTGTAACCGAGGAGTTCTACGGCCTTGTCGAAAAGCTCAACCGCGAGGGGATGACCATAATCATGATCTCCCACGATATTGCAGCTGCTAAGAAATACGCTTCGCACATACTCCACATCACGAACGATCCGAGCTTTACCGAGAAGAAGGAATACTTTGCGAGCGGCAGGGGAAACTCTTTTTCGATCGTAAGCGGGAAGGAGGAGTGACAGCATGCAGATGATCATCGAATATCTGTCATATCCTTTCGTAAGATACGCCGTCATTGTCGGTGTCCTGATCGCTTTCTGTTCATCGCTTTTGGGTGTAACGCTTGTGCTCAAGCGAATGTCATATATCGGAGACGGTCTGTCTCACGTTGCTTTCGGCGCGCTTGCCATCGCTTCAGTACTGAAGCTTACCAACAACATGTACATTGTACTTCCGGTTACTGTGCTCGCCGCGGTGATCCTTCTGGCTTTCGGCAAGAATGCAGCCATAAAAGGTGATGCCGCGATCGCTATGCTGTCAGTTGGTGCTTTGGCATTCGGTTATCTTCTGATGAACAAGTTTTCCACATCGTCAAATCTCGCAGGCGATGTATGCAGCACGCTCTTCGGTTCAATGTCCATTCTGACGCTTTCCCAGAGCCAGGTCATCCTGTGCTTCATTTTGTCGGTGATAGTGGTCATTGTATTCATATTGTTCTACAACAAGATATTTGCCGTGACCTTTGACGAGACTTTCGCCAAGGCTACGGGTGTCCGCACGGGCGCATACAATCTCCTGATCGCGGTGATAATCGCTGTCATCATCGTTCTTGCCATGAACCTGGTCGGATCACTGCTGATATCGGCTCTGGTCATCTTCCCGGCGATGGCTTCGATGAGGGTTTTCAAGAGCTTTAAGGCCGTAACGGTTTCTTCAGCGGTCTTTTCCGTATTCTGTGCATTGGCGGGCATGCTCATCTCGATCGTGGCAGGCACACCGACCGGTGCGACCATCGTTGCGTGTGATGCGGTGATGTTCGGCGTGTTTTGCGTTATCGGAGCGGTCAGGCAGTAAAGACATTTATAATTTCGCGCGTTGCACGTATTACCCCTCAGAAATCTGTTATTCGTTTTTAATGGGTAAAAACCTCGCCTTTTACAGCATGTTCGCTCTTCTTGTGGATTCGTTCCTTCTGCGTCTGATCATCTTGGCACGGAAGACAAGTGCGGCGATTATGAGGATCAGTATCATTCCCGAGAGGATGGCAAAGGTCACGAGGATGCGTCTGACGTCTGTGAGGTGAGTCTTCTTTTTCGGGTTGATCTCGATGACACCGGCTTTCTGCTCGATCTTTACGACTAGTTTTCCGACCAGATACGTCTTGTCCGAATAGACTTTGCAAAGCGGTATCTCAAGAGTCTGTTCCTCAGCCTGCGAGTCAATCGTAGTCTTTGAAAGGTCGATCTTATTGGTGCTTCCGAGCTGTGCTCTGCTTGAAGTCGTGGTGACATAGGAGGTAAGGGCGGTCTTCATCTCTGAGATGTAGAGGTTTGTCTCAGACATGAGCCTTACCATCTGGTTTCTTGTGTCGTTGATGATGGGGGTGAACTCGGCTTCGGTGATCGGGACGGTCGTGAATGCCGTGTATCCGTAATCAAAGAGCTTGATCATGTCCCTGTATCTGGAAGTGGAGGAGCCTGCATTGAAAAGAACGCCGATGAGGACACGGTCATCTTTCTTGGCTGCCGCGCAGAGCGTATTTCCTGCGGAATCGGTATATCCGGTCTTGCCGCCGACGTAATAGTCGTACTTGAAATCAGCGGTGCTGATGAACCTGCTGGCATTGGTAAGCTCTCTTGTGCTGGAGTACTTGTTGGTCGCTGAGATCTTGTAAGTATAGGTCTTGGCGATCTTGGAGTACTCGGTGTTCGTGACGGCTTCCTGAAGGATAAGGCTCAGATCGTAAGCGGTCGTGAGGTTATCAGGCTTGGCATATCCGAAACAGGAGGTGAACTGAGTGTTCCTGCAGCCTAGTTCTGCAGCTTTCTCGTTCATCATCTTGCAAAATTCGGCCTCGGTGCCGCCCATGTGCATGGCGAGAGCAATGCAACAGTCGTTTGCGGACTTGAGGACTGAAGCGTAGACGAGATCCCTGACGGTGATCTCTTCGCCTTCCTGAAGGCCCAGACGGACGTAGTCCTTTTCGAGACTGGTTATTTCCTTGGCCATCTGCGGAGTGATGGTGATGACCTGGTCCATGCTAAGACGTTCGAGAGCAAGCAGGATCGTCATGACCTTGGTCATGGAAGCAGGCTCTTTCTGAGTCTCGTAGTCCTTGCCGAGGAGGATCGCTCCGCTGGTGGCATCGTAAAGTATATATGCAGCCGCGTTGATCTGCGGCCAGTTGTCGTGTTTTTCGTTTAAAAGATCGGTCTGCTGCTCGTTCTGTGTGATCACGCCGTCATCGGGGTTATCCGGAAAGACGTCGTCCGCGCTGACGTTTACGGCAAAAAGCGAAAGCGAAAACACTCCGGCGAGCAGAGCGGATGCGATCATTTTGGCAGCTTTGTTTATGATTCCTGACATTATTGTCCCTCTTAGCAGTTTTAACTCGTATATTCTATAACTTAAATTAAAAAATACAAATTTATTCTTTTGCGGTTTTTCTTGTATAATTAGCAAGTAAAAATTTATGAGGTCTTAAAATGAGCGTAATCAGAGTAGACAGTTCCGAAAAGGCCGCTTTTGACAAGGCTATAGCGGAACTCAGGGAGTATTTCTCCGGAATTTCAAAGAGCAAGGGGCGTCCCGCCACATATAACCTTTTGACATACGGGTGTCAGCTTAACGAGTCTGACAGCGAAAAGCTGGCCGGAATGCTTCAGGCTATGGGACTTGAAAAGATCGAGGGAAGCGGAGAGCTTGCCTCTGCTGACGTGGTCGTAATGAATACATGTTCTGTCAGGGAGAATGCCGATAAGCACCTTTTCGGCAATCTTGGCGTTTACAAGAGCTTCTGCAGCAAGGGTGAGACTTCGATAATCGCAGTCTGCGGCTGCATGATGAAAGTTCCCGAGAATGTCGAGAAGATAAAGAAGTCTTATCCGTACGTAAATCTTGTATTCGATCCTCAGCAGCTGCACAGGTTCCCGCTGCTCTTGCGTGACGCGGTAAACATGCATAAGCGCTCCGTCAGCATCTGCGGTGAGGACTATATTGCAGAGGACAGTTATTTCCCGATCGAAAGAGAGAGGAAGTTCAGGGCGTTGGTGCCCATAATGTACGGATGCAATAACTTCTGCACTTACTGCATTGTTCCTTATGCAAGGGGAAGAGAGCGCTCCAGAAGCTTTTCCGAGATAATGAAGGAGCTCGAGGAGCTGGCTTCCAAGGGTTACAGGGAGGTAATGCTCCTCGGTCAGAACGTCAATTCCTACGGAAAGGGGAATGAGGATGGCAAGACCTTCGCGGACATCCTTGAAAAGGCATCCAAGATCACGGAGTTCTCCAGGATCAGGTTCATGAGTTCTCACCCGAAGGACCTTTCAGACAGGGTCATCGACATCATGGCTGAACGTCCTAACGTCGAAAAGCACCTGCATCTGGCTCTGCAGTCCGGCTCTGATGTTGTCCTCAAGAGGATGAACAGACCTTACACGGCTGAAGGATACATGAGGATAGCCGACTATTTCAGGGAAAGGGTCAAGGGCGGATCCCTTACCACAGACATAATCGTAGGATTCCCTGGCGAAACGGAAGAGGATTTCGTAAAGACGCTTGAGATATGTCAGCGCGCTGCATTTGACGCGGCATTTACTTTCCAGTATTCGATCAGACCCGGCACAAAGGCTGCTGAGTTCCCGGATCAGATCCCGCAGGATGTCGTTACGGAGCGTTTCGGAAGGCTTACCGAGCTTACGAATTCGCTTACTGAGCAGTCATGCAAGAGGCTTGTCGGAAGAAAGGAAGAGATCCTGATCGAAGGCATAAGCAAGGCCGGCGGCGGAGTTTATTCCGGCAGGACCATTTCAAATCACCTGGTTAACTTTACGATCCCCGATGAGATCAAATCTCAGGCGGGTTTCTGCGAAGACGCTCTCGAAGGACGTCTTTGCAGTGTTGATATTCAGTATGCCAGACCTTATTCGGTCGACGGCGTGATGGAGCGTTTTACTGATGGAAAATAATGACGGGCTTTTAAGACTTGCTGACATGAAGATCGAAGATCTTTCTCCGATGATGCAGCATTACGTGGAGATGAAGAAACAGGCGGGAGACGCATTCCTGTTCTACAGGTTAGGCGACTTCTACGAGATGTTCTTCGATGACGCGATCGAAGGCGCAAAGCTCCTGGAACTCGTGCTTACGAGAAGAGACTGCGGTAACGGAATGAGAGCCCCGATGTGCGGAATTCCTTTCCATGCATATCAGACTTATGCCGACAGGCTTGTAAGTGAAGGAAGGAAAGTTGCGATCTGTGAGCAGCTTGAAGATCCCGCTCTTGCTAAGGGCCTCGTAAAGCGTGGCCTCATAAGGATACTTACTCCGGGTACGGTTACTGATGCACTGGATGACAGGAAGAACAACTACCTCATGAGCATCTGTTGCGTGGGATCCCAGTTCGGCGTTGCCTGTGCGGACATTTCGACGGGTGATTTCGATGCCACACAGCTTACTCAGATCGATAACAACGAGCATCTCATAAATCTTGTGAGCAGATATCAGCCTTCTGAGATCATATGCAATCCGGCGTTTACCGATACAGTCTGCTGTCAGACCATCAATACGGGCACGAACATCGTTATCACCGTAAGGAGCGAGCGCGATTTCGCAAGGGACAGCATCGACAAGTCAGACATACGTCCTGACAATCTTAAGCTTTTCAGTGATCCTTCGCTTCTTGTTTCCGCATGCGGCGCGCTGATCCTCTATGCGGCTGAGACGCAGACCGAGAAGGTTAAGCACCTTAAGGATATCCACTGCTATAAGATATCCGACTCAATGGAACTCGATCACGCTACGAGGACCGGCCTCGAGCTTACCCAGACCATAAGGGGAAAGACCAAGAGAGGATCTCTGCTCTGGGCAATGGACAGGACGAAGACCGCAATGGGCGGAAGACTCCTTCGCAAGTGGATAGAAGAACCGCTCATCTCGGTAAAGGCGATAAACAAACGTCTTGATGCCGTTGAAGAGGCGAAAGAGAAATACATCGCAAGGCAGGAGATAATCGAAAGCCTTACGGGCCTTTACGATATAGAGCGTCTTGCGGGCAAGGTCTCGCTCGGAACGTGCAACGCAAGAGACCTGCTTTCACTCAGAAATTCTCTTGGCAAACTTCCTTTCGTCAAGGAAAGACTGTCATCTTTCTCCGAAGGAATCTTTGCTGAAATAAATAAACTTCTTGATCCGATGGAGGACATCTACGAGATCCTCGATAAGGGAATAGCCGAAGATCCGCCGATCTCCGTCAAAGAGGGCGGAATAATCAAGCGCGGCTATTCGGAGGAGTGCGACGAATTAAACGACATCGCTACCAATGCAAGAGAATACATCCTCAAGCTTGAAGCAGGCGAGCGTGAGAGAACGGGAATCAAGACACTGAAGATCAGTTACAACAAAGTCTTCGGTTATTATATCGATATCCCGAAGAGCCAGTCTGACAAGGTTCCCGAGGAGTATGAGAGAAAGCAGACTCTCGTAAACAACGAAAGATACATCACGCCTCAGATAAAAGAACTCGAGGAGAAGATCGTGTCTGCGTCAGGCAGGCGCGTGGCACTTGAATATGAGCTTTTCACTGCGATAAGGGACCGCGTGTTCGCAGAATCAAAGAGGCTTTTCGGAACGGCTTCCGCTGTTGCCATGTGCGACTGCGTAACGGCTCTAGCCGAACTTGCTGAGAGTGAGAACTACGTAAGACCCGTGGTCGACATGTCGGAGGACATCGACATCAAGGCGGGAAGACATCCGGTAGTTGAAAAGATGATGGCCTCGGAGGGCAATTCTTTCGTTCCCAACGACATCCTGCTCGACGGCGAGAAGAGACTTATGGTACTTACCGGTCCCAACATGGCAGGTAAATCAACATATATGAGACAGGCTGCGCTCATAGTTTTAATGGCGCAGATAGGTTCGTTCGTTCCTGCCGATTCAGCAAGGATCGGTCTTGTCGATCACATCTTTACGAGGATCGGCGCATCTGATGATATCTCGACGGGACAGTCAACTTTCATGGTCGAGATGAAGGAGATGTCTTACATTCTCAAGAACGCAACAAGACGAAGCCTGCTGCTCCTCGATGAGGTCGGCCGCGGAACGAGTACATATGACGGTCTTTCGATTGCATGGGCATGCATCGAATACATTGTCGATCCCGGCGTTCTTTATGCGAGAACGGTTTTCGCAACGCACTATCACGAATTAAACCAGATGGAGCGTCTTAACCGCGGAGTATTTAACTGCCACGTTGAAGTCAGCGAGAATGACGGAACGGTAAGGTTCCTTCATAAGATATCTTCCGGCGGAACGTCTGACAGCTACGGTATCGAGGTTGCTCGCCTTGCCGGTGTTCCTGATGATGTTCTCAAGCGCTCGAAATCAATACTTTCAGAGCTCGAGAGGATCGGCAAGTTCAAGGTCATGGGAAACATGGAGGAGACTCCGGGCGGCGGAACACAGCTGTCTTCTGCTGCAATGCCGGGTCAGGAATCCTTCTTTAATCCCGAGAGCGTCCTTTACCAGAAGGAGGACAAGCTCCGCGCCATGATCAGGGAACTCGACGTTTCAAGGCTCACACCGATCGAAGCGATGAACATTCTTTATGAACTCAACACGATGGTGAAGGGAGAAGACAATGGGCAGAATTAACGTCCTTGACAGCCGCACCGCCAATGCCATTAAGGCCGGAGAGGTCATTGAACGCCCCGTTTCCGTAGTAAAGGAACTTCTCGACAATGCTGTCGATTCAGGTGCAACCAGAGTAAAGATTGAATTTGCAGGCGGCGGAATCTCGCTTATCAGGGTGACTGACAACGGCTGCGGAATGGACAGGGAGGATGCAGAGAAAGCATTCCTGATCCATGCGACATCAAAGCTCAAGAAGATAGAGGACCTCTACGATCTTTCCACGAATGGTTTTAGAGGAGAGGCTCTCGCATCGATTGCATCCTGTGCGGACGTTACTCTTACAACTTCGCAGAGCGACGGCACGGACGGAACACGCGTTACATACGAGGACGGTGAACTCAAGGATGTTACCGACATCAGTGCTCCCCAGGGAACATGTGTTGAAGTGAGAAGCCTTTTCAAGAATTTCCCCGCCAGATATAAGTTCCTCAAGAAGGATTCGACTGAGGGCATGTATATCACGGGACTTGTTGAAAAACTCAGCATTATCAATCCGCAGGTATCGATCAAGCTCATAAAAGACGGAGCAGTCCAGTTTACGACACCCGGAACAGGATCAGTTCAGGATGCTGTCTATGCTGTATACGGCAAGGAAACTGCTTCAAATCTCGTTCCCGTAAAGTATCAGCAGGACGATTTCAGGATCGAAGGATTCACGGGCCTTCCGCGTTTTGTCAGAGGCAACAGGGGACTTCAGTGCGTATATGTAAATGACAGGCTCATTCACAGCAAAACGATCTCTGCTGCGATCGATGAAGCATATAAGAACGCCGTCATGAAGAATAAGTTCCCTGTATGTTTCCTCATGATCTACTGCGCTCCGGGAACCGTTGACGTTAACGTTCACCCGCAGAAAGCCGAGGTTAAGTTCTCGTCTGACAATGATGTTTTCAGGCTCGTATACCACGGCATCAGGGAAGCGATAACATCGTCCGGTACTGCGGGCGGAGCATTTAAGGGAATTGCTTCCGGTGACAGCATAGAAATAGAAACACCTTCAGAGACCAAAGTTGCTGCAGAAGAAAAGCAGCTGCGTTACGACATCAGTGCCGGCGGAAAGCTTTCTTCAGCACATAAGCTTAAGAGCAGCTCGTCTTCACCTGTGCAGACTGTTCCTGCTGCAGGCGATGCTCAATCTGCAAATGAGCTGTTAAAGATACTTTCAGGATTTAAGCCTGATGCTTCGGTGGTCGCAAATAACCATGCAGAAGAGACGGCACCATCAACTGAAACAGAAGTCCCTGAAGTACTGACGGTAGCTCCGGTTACACCTGATGAAGTGCGCAAGGAGCTAACTGACATAGACAAGATCGCAGGCGCCAGATATACGGGCATCCTGTTCAATACATACATAATCTTGCAGACCACGGAAGAGTGCTATTTCGTTGATCAGCACGCTGCGCATGAAAGAGTCCTCTACGAGGAGTTCATGGCAAAGAAAGCACCCGGAAAGAACATTTCGGCTACTGAGCACATGCTCGTTCCGTCGATAATAAAGGTCTCTGCTTCCGACTATACGTTCATTGAGGGAGCCATTGATAAGTTCACTGAAAACGGATTCGAGATCGAGCTTCTGGGAGACCGCGAGATAGCTTTGAGAGCCGTGCCGATGGGAAGCGCAAACAAAGCATCCGACATGTTTGCTGAGATCCTTACAGATCTTAAGCGTGACAATCCGGCAAAGACTGACATATGGTACAGCCTCATCCAGACTACCGCATGCAAGGCGGCGATCAGGGCAGGAGACGTCATCACGCAGGAACAGGCGGAGTCTCTGATAGACAAGCTTACAAAGCTCGAGGATCCTTATCACTGCGCACACGGCAGGCCTACGTTCTTCTGCGTACCGCGCAGGGATTTCGAAAAGAATTTCAAGAGGATCGTATAAGAGCTTATGATCGATCCCGGACCGTATCTAGGCAAATATAAATTCATTCCGATAGTCACGGGCCCCACGGCCAGCGGCAAGAGTGCCGTTGCGATAGAACTTTGCCGTAAGGCAGGCGGTGAACTCGTATCCGCTGATTCCATGCAGATCTACAGAGGGCTTGATATTGGCACCGCAAAGGATTCGCCGGAGGAAAGGAATGAGATCCCTCATCACATGACGGACATCATAGATCCGGGTGAGAGCTTTTCAGTTTTCGATTACGTTAACGGTGCAGAGGCCGCGATCACCGATATTCTTAGCCGCGGAAAGCTTCCCGTTATCTGCGGCGGTACGGGACAATACATATCGTCACTTCTGTTCGGAATCGATTACGGAAATGAGGACGGCGAAAAGATCAGCAAAGCCGAAGAATACTACTACGCTTATCTTGAGAAAGAAGGCGTGGATTCCTTATACGCGATACTGAAGGAAGAAGATCCTGAGGCAGCTGAGCTCATTCATCCCAATAATGTCAGGAGAGTTGTCAGAGCATTGGCGGTTAAGAAAGGCACGGGTGTATCTTTCTCAGAGAAAAACAGGAAGTCAAAACTCTCCGGGCCGTCTTTCAGCTTCATGGCATTCATGCCTGACATCGACAGAGCAGTCTTATACGACAGGATAAACCGCAGAGTGGACATAATGATGAAGCAGGGCCTTGAAGAAGAGGCAAAGATGCTCTATCAGAATGAAAAGGCCAAAGGAACTACATGCTTCCAGGCAATCGGATACAAAGAATTCGGCCTTTATTTTGCTGGTGAGGAAACACTTGAGGAAACCGCATATAAGATAAAACTCGGTTCACGTCATTATGCCAAGCGGCAACTTACATGGTTCAGACACATGGACGCGGAGATAGAGACAATCCCATCAGATGATGCAAAGGCTTCTGCTGATTACATTTTAAGCAAATGCAAAATATGACCGCCATCTTTTCAGATGACGGTCTTTTCGTAAAGTCTCAATTTTCGACACATTGAAACGAATTCCTTGAAAAGTGTAAATACAGCCTGATAAATTAGTTGTACAACCCAATATATCCGGTTGGAATCTTTAAGGAAGGAGGCTGAAACTAATTAATACTGTATCTGTGCAGACCTACCACTTTACCGAGAATCTTGCAGCCTTCCTTGTTAAAGGGAATGGGTGAATAGTTATCGTTTTCAGGGAACAGGTAAGGGTTCCCGTTCTTTTTACCGAAACGCTTAACCGTTGCTTCGTCATCGATCAGAGCAGCTATGATGTCGCCTTCGTCGCAGAAGTTCTGCTTGCGGACAAGGATGTAATCTCCGTCCAGGATGTGGGCATTGATCATACTGTTGCCTTTGACCTTCAGCATAAAGCACTCGGAATCTCCGATGACTGACTTGCTGATGAAGAAGCGGTCGCTGTAGTCTTCGGTAGCGAGGATCGGTACACCTGCCGTTATCTTGCCGACACAGTAAACAGGTCTGCAGTCATTCAGTTGTGTAACCTTGGGGGCGGGCTCTTCATCATACTGCTTGATGATGATGGCTCTGCGAAGACCCGGTCTGTATTCGATCCTGCCTTCACTGTCCAGTTCTTTGAGATAAGTGTGGACGGAAGACGTGGATTTGAGACCTACACCGGCACAAATATCACGGACGGAAGGTGATATCTGGTTGACTTTGATGTAGTCGCAGATGTAGTCATAAACACGTTCGATGGATTTGTTGTCGCTGAAACGGGCCATACTTTGCCTCCAAACATATTTTCTTTATTGCCATTGTATCATTAATGGCCGTTGTGTCAAACAATTGTTTGGGTGGCGTCGGGAGGTATTTCATAATGATGGAACTTTATAAAGAAGAAAAGACAGTAGTAACAAAAAGAGAACTCAGATCAATGCTGCTTACAAGGCTTAATTCGCTGCAGACAGATGTGAATACGGTGCCGGAAAAAGCCAAATGCTATCTGACGGAACTGCGGAAGACCAGAAACGACAAGCGTAAGGCATTAATGGATATCTATGCTGAAGAATATGCGCCTGCGAAGGTGACGGACTTTTCGGGACTGCCGAAGAAGGAAGGCGACATGACAGGTGAGATGCTTGATTTTTCCAACGGTTTTGACAATTACATCGCATCGCTGGAGAAAGAATATCTGGATGCAAAAAAGCAGAGGAAGGAAGCCATAAGGCTGCTGACGCTCATGCTGTCCCTCAAGCAGCCGTATTCCAGGATACTTTATCTGAGATACTATAAGAGACTGTCTCCCGAAGACGCCTGTTTTGAGATGCACATTGCCAGATCCACTCTTTTCAGGAAGCAGAGCACTGCTTTAAGCCAGCTGATGGAACTGTTCGCGGAATGCAACGGAATTATTATGAAACCCGATAAATGACGATTCTTCTTTGATTTTCGCAATAATGTTATAATAGGCGAATCATATGAGAAAGGCGGCATATTTCTTGGCAGGTACAGGAGACAGAAAGATCTCTGATACAATGTCTGATTTTCTCGGCGCTTCATGGCGTGCTACGGTCAGGGCATTCAAGAGTATTCCGAACAGGATATTCGGACGCATCCGCAAGGTGTGGCGCGATTACCGCGACAGACCTCCGCGTAAGGATATCAGCCGCGTTTATCTTGTCGTCGGCTACACCACAAAGAAATACGTGGATGAAAGATATAATGCAGAGCGCAGGATGATGATAATGAGAAGAGGACTTCTCGCGCTGATATTCTTCCTCCTGCTGTTCATAGTCCTCGACCGTTCGCTTTCGGCTTTCAATTACAACGAAGTCAAGCAGATGTTCGGTTTCAGCTCCTGGTCAGAGCTTTTAAAGAACGATCCGTTCTCGGAGAGAAAGGAAACGGAACAGACCACTGCGGCGATCACGCCGACAACGGCAGCAAATGCAGAAAAGAATTTAGATACCTGAAAATGAAAGTTCGGACATCCGAACTTTCATTTTTTAATTTCCTCTTGCATGCCTCAAAAGCTTGTATTATTATTTACCCGTTATGGATTTCCCAAGTTCTTTTATACGGACCGAACATAACCAAAAATGAATATTTTGGCTCTTGAACTTGCAAAAAATGGAGCCGAAGAAGAAAGGCGGTAACTTTATGGATTACACAATTGAAAATGAGTACCTGAACGGCCTCATGCAGAAGGTTATGGCAAGGAATGCCAACGAGCCTGAATTTCACCAGGCAGTTTATGAATTCCTGAATTCCATCGCTCCTGCACTCCCTGTTCACACCGAGCTTATCGAGAAGCAGGTTCTTGAGAGGATCGTTGAGCCTGAGCGTCAGATCATCTTCAGAGTATCTTGGATTGACGATAACGGCAGGATCCAGGTTAACCGCGGATACAGAATCCAGTTCAACAGCGCTATCGGACCTTACAAGGGCGGTATCAGACTTCACCCTTCCGTTAACATCAGCATCCTGAAGTTCCTCGGCTTCGAGCAGATCTTCAAGAACTCCCTCACAGGTCTCCCTATGGGCGGTGCTAAGGGCGGTTCCGACTTCGATCCTAAGGGCAAGTCCGACAACGAAGTTATGGCTTTCTGCCAGAGCTTCATGAGAGAGCTTTACAGACACATCGGTCCTGACTGCGACGTACCTGCAGGCGACATCGGAACAGGCGCAAGAGAGATCGGCTTCATGTTCGGTCAGTACAAGAAGATCGTTAACGAGTTCTCCGGCGTTCTTACAGGTAAGAAGCTCAGCTTCGGCGGTTCACTTGCAAGAACAGAGGCTACAGGTTACGGTCTCTGCTACTTCGTAAATGCACTTCTCCGTGAGAAGATGAACACATCTTTCGAAGGCAAGACAGTTGTTATTTCCGGTTCCGGTAACGTTGCCATCTATGCTACAGAGAAGGCTACACAGCTCGGCGCTAAGGTCGTTGCACTTTCCGACTCCAACGGTTATGTATATGATCCTGAGGGCATCAAGCTTGATATCGTTAAGGACATCAAGGAAGTTAAGAGAGGCAGAATCAGCGAGTATGCTGACAGAGTTCCTTCCGCTAAGTACACAGCAGACTCTAACGGTTCAAAGGGCATCTGGACAATCCCTTGCGACATCGCTCTTCCTTGCGCTACACAGAACGAGCTCAACCTCGATTCTGCAAAGACACTTGTTGCTAACGGCGTAAAGGTAGTAGGTGAGGGCGCTAACATGCCTACAACACTCGATGCTACAAAGTTCTTCCAGGATAACGGAGTATTCTTCACACCTGGTAAGGCTTCCAACGCAGGCGGTGTTGCTACATCCGGTCTTGAAATGTGCCAGAACAGCGCTCGTCTTTCCTGGACATTCGAGGAAGTTGACGCTAAGCTCAAGGGCATCATGGAGAACATCTTCCACACAGTTGATGCTACAGCTAAGGAAGTTGGCTGCGAGAACAACTACGTTGTCGGCGCTAACATCGCTGGTCTCCTTAAGGTTTCTGACGCTATGATCGCTCAGGGCTGCATCTGATCAATCAACAGATACTGATCAATTCACGTCTGCTCTCATCTGAGGGCAGGCGTTTTATTTTGCCCGGTTTGCGAGTTAACTTAAAATAACTGCTGAATAACGGCTAATTTAAGGCAATTTGCCCATTCTTTAACAAATAAATTGTGAAAAAGGGAAGAGGTGATATAATACTATTTGCTTTAAATAAAGAATGAGAAGTGCTGCCTTTATCAGGAGCAGAGAAGACAGGCGGCGCTTAACAATATATCGGGAGTAGATCTATGAGCAAAACAGTAGCAACCTGTATAGCTGAGACTAATCAGGAACAGAATAAACCGCAGGAAAATGTGTTTTTTCTGACTCTTTCGCGTAAGATCGAGGATTTTCCCAACGAATTCCTCAGAACCGCGCGTTCAACATCACCCATTCAGATCTGTGCGATCTTTTCGACAATAGGCCCTGACAATCTTTCCGCAGAACTCAACCTTGAGCTTAACGCGGAGCTTGAGAAGATAGTTGCTTCAACGGCAAATCAGCCTGTACTCGATTTCGAGGCCTTTTCAAATCTTGTAGTCAACACACTTAATGTTAGAGTACTTAACTTCGGCATCAACAAGGGCAAGCAGTTCAAGACTTCCATGACGATGCTCGTTATCGAGGGAGACATCCTCCGCGTTATCCATCTCGGAATAACCAAGGCCGTTCTTTTCCGCGACAAGAAGATAATGGTGCTTACAGAGGAGCAGACTGTTGCACACCGTTATGTTCAGATGGGTTCCATTACTCCCGAAGAGGAGAAGGATAATCCGGAGAATATGAATCTTACACAGTATCTCGGAAAGCTGCCGCAGGACGGTGAGCTCAAGCCCGAGAAGAAGGTTCACCTCAAGCTCAGGGACGACGACGAGATCATCCTCATGGGCCTCGGCATTTCCAGAGGAATGCCTGCCCAGATGCGCAATTCCATCATCGTAAGACCTGATTCCACAGAGAACAAGGCAAAAGAGATCATCAACGCCGCAGTCAACAACGGCGTTAAGTCCGGCCTTACAATTATCGATCTTAAGGTTGAATCAACATTCCTGCTTCCCGGTGATGCAGTGATCAGGACAAACCTTCAGAGTGATGCATCGATCGCACCTGTAGCCGCTGCAACAGTTGCAGCAGAGAAGAGCGATTTCACTCCGTTTGAGCTTGCTGAGAAAGACGAAGACGCAGACGATACGATCAGCTTCGTTCCCGGCAAGACACCCATCCACGTTGATGAGGATGAAGAAGAGGAAG
>JAFWQF010000031.1 GCA_017509205.1 Clostridiales bacterium
CTGCTCATGCACGCAATGGGCCCGAACGTTGCAGGCGTTATCGGTTCTGCAATCGCAGCAGGCGTTCTCCTCACACTCTTCGGCTGATACAGCCAAACCTAAATAACCAACTGAGGCTGTCTTCTGATGAAGGCAGCCTCTATTTTTGGTAAATATATTTATTTTATTGCACCTGCTTTTTCGGCTCCGCCGCTTGTCGGTATTTGTCGGTATTTGTCGGTTGTATTATGCTTTTCTGGGCTCATAATCGAGTCATGGATATCAGTAACAAGTACATTCCCCGCGAATACCTCGCCCTCAAGATCAATTACTGCAAGAAGCGGCTTGCGGAGCTGCCGGAAGTTAAGATGTATGGCTCAGATAAAAGAATTGTGGTTGGCAACCACAGATATATGCAAAATTCTAAAGAAGGCCGTAAATACAATAGTATCCTGCTCTTGAGAAATGGACTTGAACGTAAACTTCAATTGTACAATGCAATTTGGGACTTCAGTTTTAAGGGTTCTCCACTGCCCGAATGTGTTCCTGGCAGAGTAATACGACTCTTGTCCGTTGATTATGGCAAACAGGTAATAATGGATAAAGTATTCTTTGACAGCCTCAGCAATGATGACAATACAAAGCATCCAAAATACTCAAATTACTTCTTCAACGGCATTCATTACCGTTCTGCGGCAGAACGGGATATTGCTATTCTTTATACCAATTTGGGTATTCCTTTCAAATACGAACCATCTATAAAACTGGCAGGATTGCCAAAACCTATTAATCCCGATTTTGTTCTGTATATTGAAGAACTCGACACATGCAAATTCCATGAACACTTAGGGCTAAAGGAATCTTCAGACTACCTTAGAGTTACTAAGATCAAATATGGTAACTACACTAATGCCGGACTAATACCAGACATAGATATCCTGTTTACCCACGATACTGAAGAAATGCCATTCGATATCAGATACTTGCTCGCAAAACTGAATTCCTGCATATATGGTTCATCACTAATCACCAACTTACCAAAAACTTGCTGAAAAGCAGTCCGTTTTGAGCAAGTTTTTCGGAAATCGAGGCGCAATTGCCTAATTTCGTGCCGAAAATCCGACATTTTTGGACGGTTTTTCGCCTATGGGTTATCGCGAGATCTGATTAACGATGATACACCAAACAAAAACGCGCCCCGAAGGAGCGCGCCGTAAATTCAATAACCAGATCTTACCCGAAGAAGTAAACGAATCCCAGAACGTGGAGCACGACGCCTGCGAGGGCGAAGAGGTGCCATACCATGTGGGAGAACTTGAACCTTCTCTTTGAAGGGGCAAAGAAGATGCCTACCGTGTATACGATGGCGCCTGAGATAAGGAGCCAGAAGCAGCGGTGTGATGCATTGTTGTAGAACTCAACGATCCTGAAGATGATCGCCCATCCCATCAAAGCATAGATGAAGTATGAGAATCCCTTGCCGACCTTCGTGTGATAAGCAAGTGCGGTAACGAGAACGCCAGCGAGTGCAGCAGCGGCTTCAAGAGCCCAAAGAACTGCGCCGGATACCGTTCCGAGGAAATGGATGCAGATGGGTGTGTATGCGCCGAGGATCGCGAAATAAGCGACCGAGCGGTTGATCTTGTTCATGACGCGCTTGTGCGGTGTGCCGTGCTTCATGAAGTGATAGATCGTCGAGAAGAGGAGTGACAGGAACAGCGTGATGATGAACGCTGAAAGTCCTATTACCGACATTACCGTTGAAGCCTTTGTGGCACCGGGAACTGCAGAAGCCCTTAAATACGTGTTGATGGAAGCAAAAGGCAGAAGTCCCAGGAGATAAAGAGCTGGCACGCCGGATGTTATGGAGTTTCCGACTTCCTCGCCGAATGTCTCATATGTCTTGTGAAGACCGCGCTTTACGGCACGGCGTGAGTTCTCAAACCAGGTAAGATCCTTAAGACCCTCTTCAAGCGGATCCTCTCCGGTCGCGGCAGCGTATTTTTTGTCATCGCTCTTCGCGAGGTGGGTTTTCCAGAATTTTGTATTCTTTGCCATCAGTTGAGAACTCCTGTATTCAAAGTCAGCCGTAATATTTTACAAGGTGTCGTTACCGTTTTCAACATCGCCGTCTTTTTCGGGAGAAGGCGAAGGCGCGCCCAGTTCAATGACCGTTCCGCTGCCTGATTCACCGGGCTCTTCAACCGGAGCAATGGCAGGGGCAACAGCGGGTGCGGGGGCTGCAAGCTCGATAACGTCAGGTTCCTTCTTATCTCCCTCGCCGAGTTCACCAACTGCATCTTCAGGCATAATGGCGGCAAGCGGGACAGCCTCCGGTTCCTTTAAAGCTTCTGAAGGCTCAGGTGCGGCGAGAGGAATAGCCTCTTCCTTCTTTTCTTCAGGCAGGGCTTCCGTGCTTTCGCTTTCCTTCTCCTTGTTCGCGCTGTTCTGCGAAAGGACCGCCTTACCCGTGACTTCATCCGGAGAAGCAGCAACAACAGGTGCCGTTATGACGGTGCCAAGAACCTCAGGCTTGACCGCAGGACCGGAATGGGCTGCAGCTGCCACAGGCTTGACCTTGGGCATGGGGTTGAGCTGCTCACTCAGGTACGCTCTTCTGTAGAAGCGGATAACCTTAAGAACAAACGGCCAGAAAAGAGCCAGAGGAAAGATCCAATAGACAAGTCCCGAAGCGGCTTTGTCGCCGATCAGAGTGGAAAGAGCCGCAAAAGGCGCCTGCATCATGCCGTAGATGCCGCGCAGAACGAGAGCGAGGAGCACCTTGGTAACCTTCGGGTCGCTTCCGGATATGAGTTCCTCTGCAGGGTAAAGAAATATCGGCAGATAGATGAGTATGCCGTAAGACGCAAGACCCCAGTTGATCCAAACCTTGCTGCGGTAAGCTGCGAAAAAAGGAAGGAACAAGATGAAGAACACTGCGTAAAGCAGGCTCATCAGACGTTCAAAAAGGCTGAAGTCCCTCGGAACAACAGAGCCGTATACGAAATACAGCGGCGCGAAGCAGACAAACATCAGAGCGCCTGCTATCAGGCCGAGGAATACGCATGTGAAGTAATCTCTGCGCAAGAACCTGTCCCCTTTCCTTTTGATGCCCGATAAAAAGGGCTGTCCGGAAACCCGTTTTCCAGACAGCCACTATTTTATAACAAAATATCTTCTTATTAAACCTTAAAGAGCAGCGCCCTCATCGAACGGCCTTGAGTACCTGATTATCATCTTCTTGAGCTTGACGCCCGCGCCCGAGAAATGCGCACGCATGACGCCGTTTCTGCTGAAGAGCAGGATCTCAGTCTTAACGGAGACGTCCTTGCCCTCGCTTCCGTTCCAGGTCACGACGGCACAGGGGATGCTCGACATGTACAGCTGCATGGGGATCTGCGCAAGGCTGTTCAGATCGGAAGAACCGATCATCTCGATCTCATAGAAACCGGGCTCCTTTGCCACAACACCGAAAACGATATTCCTGTCGTTCCATGTGTCCTCGGGACGCTCGATTACGAGCTCACGGTCTACCTCATAGAACATGTCGACATCGACAGAGACATCATCATCCTTGAAAGGATCGTCGATATGGCTGACTGTTGCGGGATTGCCACTGACCCTGTCCATAGCTGGAGTGTTCATCGCAAACTTAAGGATGTTGGCGGCATTGCGCTGAAGCTCTGCACGTGTGATCCTGGAGCCGTCGCCTTCCCTGAGTTCCTTGAACGTATCAGCCTCGTCAAGGTGCGTTCTCTCAACGGATGTGCATACCATGTAGATGTCGTTCTGCGAACGTGCCATGACGGAATGATTGGTGAGCGAATGCTCTGCCGTATCACCACCTGTCACGCCGATGAATGCCCACCAGTCGGACATGACGATGCCTGTATAACCCCACTGCTCGCGGAGGATCATGGTGTTCATGTCGTAGTTGTTGGCGCTGTAGATGCCGTTTACACGGTTGTAGCTCGTCATTATGCTGCGTGCTCCGCCATCCTTTACGGCTATCTCGAAAGGTCTCAGATAGATCTCGCGCAGAGCTCTCTCGGAGATGACCGAGCTGCTCTCACGGCGCTGTGTCTCACGGTTGTTGCCGCAGAGATGCTTGATCGTGGGCGTGACGCCGTGCTTCTCGAAAGCCCTTACCTGAGCGCAGGCCATTAATCCCGTGAGGAGCGGGTCTTCAGAGAAATACTCGAAGTTTCTTCCGTTCAGCGGATGCCTGTGAATGTTGATTCCGGGGCCTAAAAGCGAATCGATC
>JAFWQF010000032.1 GCA_017509205.1 Clostridiales bacterium
GTAATGATGCGTTCGGGCGGCGTCGGAGACGAGCTTCCGGATGATTCCATCAACATCGAGGACGTAGTATCACCCGGCGAGAAGCTCAGAAGGTTCGTCACTGTCATGATCGTCCTCGGAGCGGTGGCACTGGTCGGTGTTTTCGTTGTCTTCGGACTCATCCCGCTGATCAATTCGGTAACTGAGGGCGGAGACGCAAAGACCAAGCTCGATTACCTGACACAGGAACTTCAGAAGGGCAGGACCGATCCCGAGATCGCAGCAATAATGAGCGCGTACGAGGCAAGGTTCTCGATTCCTGCAGAAACTGACGCAAACGGCAATCCCGTAACCTATACCACTACGACGCCTCCCACAACCACGGAGACAACGACCGAGAGCACTACGGCTTTGACGGCATTTATCGTAGGTCCCGAACCCACGGGAACACAATCCGGAAACGCAGGCGAAACTGCAGCAACAACACCAACACCACAGGGCACCTGATCGGAGGCAGCTGATGAATTATATAAGCACAAGAGGATATGACAGGAAGTACAAGGCTTCCGAGGCAATAATACAGGGTATTGCACCCGACGGCGGACTTTTCGTTCCCGATGAGATACCTCATCTCACTGAAGGCGACATTCTCGCCATGACGAACATGCAGTTCTATCAGATCTCCGCGAAGGTCCTATCAATGTTCCTTACGGATTTCACGGAGGCTGAGCTCCTTAACTTTGCTTCACAGGCTTATTCCGAGGAGAAGTGGGGCGAGAACCCGGTTCCGCTCGTACAGCTCAACCAGTACAACGACAGGGAATACATCCTTGAGCTTTGGCACGGACCTACGTGCGCATTCAAGGACGTTGCCCTTCAGATGCTTCCCCATCTTATGACCGCTTCTGTTAAGAAGACAGGCCTTAACAAGAAGATCTGCATCCTCACGGCTACTTCCGGAGACACCGGCAAGGCAGCTCTCGAAGGCTTCAAGGATCTTCCGGGAACAGAGATCATCGTATTCTATCCGACAGGCGGCGTATCCGAGGCACAGAAGCTTCAGATGGTCACGACTGACGGTTCAAATACTCATGTCATCGCAGTAGACGGATGCTTCGACGATGCCCAGACAGGCGTTAAGAACATCTTCGGCGATGAAGCTTTCAAGGCTGAACTTGATGCGAAGGGCATCATGCTTTCTTCCGCGAACTCAATCAACTGGGGACGTCTTGCTCCTCAGATCGCTTACTATGTTTATTCTTATGTCGAGCTCTTAAGGACCGAGAAGATCAAGAAGGGCGAGGAGATCAACATCGTCGTTCCCACCGGAAACTTCGGAAACATCCTCGCTGCATGGTTCGCAAAGCAGATGGGTATCCCTGTCAGAAAGCTTATCTGCGCATCCAACCGCAACAAGGTCCTCTGCGATTTCTTCTCAACGGGCGTTTACGACCGCAACAGGGAATTCTTCAAGACGACATCACCTTCTATGGATATTCTCATCTCTTCAAATCTCGAAAGACTTCTTTATGAGGTCTCAAACGGCGATCCCGCAAAGGTTACCGAGTGGATGAGACAGCTTTCCGAAGAGGGCAAATATACTGTCGACAAGGATACTTTAAAGCTTCTGCAGCGCCAGTTCGTAGGCGGCTTTGCCGATGAGACGGGCGTTTCAAAGACCATCCTTGAGGTCTATGACCGCACAGACAACGTGATCGACACTCATACTGCCGTAGGCTTCAACATCTATGGACGCTATCATCAGCGCTCAAACGACGAGAGCAAGACGGTATTTGCTTCAACGGCATCTCCGTTCAAGTTCGCTCCCGCGGTAATGGATGCACTGAGAGGCGCAGGATACAGCAGCGGCAGATCTACAGATACGTTGATCAGGGAGCTTTCCGAAGAGAGCGGCCTTGAGATCCCGCAGTCGATCGCAAGTCTTTCTGAAAAAGAGATCCGCCACACGGACGTCATCGCGAAGGAAGACATGGAAAAGAAAGTAAGAGAGATACTTCTCTGAGTTTTCTAAAAAGGAAATCAGTAAGACCGGAGTTAACCTGCTCCGGTCTTTTTCTTGAACTTCAGGAAATTGTTGTTGTAAAGGTAGTTCAGCACGGATGCGCCGATGATTATCGCGTAGCCTATTATGCTGAGCATGTCCGGGATCTCGCCCAATACAAATAATCCGAGCATGGCCGTAAAGATAACGGTCGAGTAATCGTAGATGGATATTTCCTTTGCGGGGCATGCCGCGTATGCGGATGAGATGAAAATCTGTCCGAAGCATGCCGCAACGCCGGTCATGACGCAGTAGAAGAGCTGCAGAGGCGTTATCGGCTGGTATGTGAAGATGATGAACGGAATCAATATGACGCAGGAAAAAGTCGAGAAGAATGCGACAACGATGATCGGTCGCTCTCCATTGACCGTGACCTTGCGTAAGAAAGCATAAGCGATACCGGCGCAGACTCCTCCGATGAGAGCGATGACCAGCGGGAAGATCGAATCTCCTGTCACGCCGAGTTTTCCGAACAGGAAAGTGGGCTTTACGACGAATACGGCGCCGACGATCGCGGTAAGGATCGCGGCCCACTGGAAACCGTCTGCGGCCTCTTTGAGGATGATGATAGAAGTCAGCATCGCAAAGAACGGTGAGAGCTTGTTGAGCATCATGGCATCAGACATGTTCGTGTTCGAGATCGCATAGAAGTTTGCCAGAATGCCGATCGTACCGAATGAAGCGCGCATGATGAGACCGGGCATGGAACCCTTCTTTATCTTGAACTTTTCGGGGGATCTCGCGAGCATGATGTAAGACATCGCTATCGCCACGAGGTTTCTGAAAAAGGCCTTCATGAAGACAGGCATGTCACCTGCCAGATTGATGAACAGAGCCATGACCGCAAACGAGAATGCGGATATCAGAAGGAAGATAACACCCTTTTGACGGGAAGACAGCCGGCTCCTCTTTTCAGTCATGACAAGCTCCTTTCGCGTCTGATTTTAAGTTCCATTGGTCAAAAGTTCAATTGACACTATCACTAACTCCCAATAAAATTTATAATTGCTTGTAATATTAGCTTTCTTTAAAGAGAGGGATTTTGAACATGTTAAGGATCGGTATGCTCGGCTGCGGAAACATGGCAGCAAAGATGGCTGACGCACTTAAGGGTCACAAGGAGATCGAGATCGCGGGAGTTGCCGCAAGGGAAAGAGCAAAGGCCAAGGCATTTGCCGCAAAGCACTGCCCTGACGCAAAGGTCTACAC
>JAFWQF010000033.1 GCA_017509205.1 Clostridiales bacterium
CATTTGGAAAAAGCAAAGTCTCCGATAGTCTTAACACTGACCGGGATCGAAACGTCAGTCAGCCCAGTACAATTGGCAAATGCATATTCACCGATAGTAGTAACACCCTTGGGAATGGTAACCTTTGTTAATTTGCTGCAGTAGTCGAAAGCCCTGCCGCCGATCGTCTTTACACTGGCAGGAATAGAAACGCTTGTCAACGCGGTACAATTGTAAAACGCATAAAGATCAATGGTCGTAACACCCTTGGCAATGGTAACACTTGTTAATCCGCTGCAGTAATAGAAAGTCCTGCCGCTAAGTGTTTTTAAACTTCCAGGAATTGTAATACGCGTCAATCCAGTACAATAGGCAAATACATATTCACCAATAGACGTTACACCCTTGGCAATAGAAACACTTGTTAATCCACTGCATCTGTAGAAAGCCCTTCCGCCGATCGTTTTTACAGTGGCAGGAATGGAAATACTCTTAAGCTTAGCGCATTTGTAAAAAGCATACTCACCGATCTTTGTTACGCCCTTGGGAATGTTAATGCTCTCAAGGTTTTCGCAATCAGAAAAAGCCCCATAACCGATCGTAGTAACTTTTGAGGGAATGACAACTTTCGTCAGACCCTTACAGAATGCAAAAGCATCGTAATTAATTGCTTTCAGTGTTTTAGGAAGCGATACGCTCGTAATTTTAGAGCAGTTGTAAAAAGCATAGTTTCCGATGGTGGTGACACCCTTGGCAACAACAACTTTCGTTATCTTATCTCTATAATCTTTCCACGGTACAGGATTGGCCTGATCGGGCTTATAAGCGTACATGACACCCTTACCGGATATTGTTAAAACACCGGCAGTACTCAGAGACCAGTTCAGCTTCTTGCCGCACTTGCCTTTAGCCAATGCAGGAGCATCATCAGCCTCAGAACTGTCTTCGTCTTCCAGCTCCTTATCTTCAACTGCTTCAGGATCCTCATCCTCAGTTTCAGCCGGAACCTGTTTCTCTGTCTCAGCAGGTTCCTCTTTCTGAGTCTGCTCAGGTTCCTGCTTATCTGTCTCGGCAGGTTCCTCTTTCTGAGTCTGCTCGGGTTCCTGCTTCTCTGTTTCTTTTACAGCAGGCTTTTCAGTCTCCTTGGGAGCTGGTTTTTCTGTTTCTTTTGCTTCCTGCTTTTCTGTCTCTTCAACCTGAGTCTCCTCAGGTGCAGCCTCATCTGCCATGACAGAAACAGGCGTCATGACCATAGACATGCACATTGCCGCAGAAAGCATGACTGATGTAACTTTAAGTCGTTTCATTTCAGTTCCTCCCTAAACACCCTTATTTCTTTATTTTAACCTTTTTTCCGCAGTTTTTCTTCTTAAAAATCTTCTTGTACTTCTTTACCTTAGATTTCTTGACCTTGACCGTCTTAACAGAAGATCCCTTCAAAGAGTTCTTTACACCGGACTTAACAAGCTTGGTTGTCTTATTGATTTGCAGCGTCTTGAGATTCTTATCGAGTGCAAATGCAAAAGGTCCAATCTTCGAAAGAGACTTGGAGGAGAGCTTGAACACTTTGAGTTTCAGACATTTTTCGAATGCTCTTGCTCCTATTGTTTTAAGTCCTGCCCCGCCGGTAACTGATTCAAGTTTAGGGCATCCTGAGAAGTTTTTCTCTCCAATAGAAATAACATTTGACCCTATTACCAGGGTCTTAAGGTCATCCATTTTGCCATACTTTTCAATGTTGTCTTCAATCTGTATGCTTGTTACCTTATACTTCACGGTTTTGTACACAACAGTATTAGGGATAACCACACGTTCAGCAGAAGGACTCAAAGCAACAACGGCAAGTGTTCCTGTTCCGTCTATAGCTGGATTAGTAACCATATAGACTATTGTTCCATCCGGCATAAAAAGGTCACCGGAAGCTGCGTAAGGATAGATATGAGGTTCAAGATTATTACAGTCTTTAAACACATTATCCGTGCTGTATTTTTTCAGTGTCTCGCTTATCCAGACTTCTTTAAGATTTGTACATCCTTCAAACGCACAATCAGCTAAAGTCTTGACCGAAAGCGGAATATTAAAGCTTTCAAGGCTCGTGCATCCGTAAAAAGCGTGATATCCGATGAAAGAGCATCCTGCAATAGGGATACTGACAGACTTCAGCTTCGAACAACGCCTAAACGCTTCTTCATCAATCTTCGTAACGCTTGCAGGAATTGAGATTTTTTCAAGCTTACTGCATCCGCTAAAGGCTGCGACGCCAATTGTCTTCAGGCTCTTAGGTAAGGAAACGCTAGTCAATCCGCTGCAGCTGCAAAAAGCTTCTTTGCCTATTGTTGTCACACCGTTTGGAATGACCAGGTTCGTAAGCTTTCCGCATCCATAAAAAGCTGCCTCACCGATCGTTTTCACGCCGGAACCGATCGTCAGTTTGTCTAAAGCCATACAATAATAGAACGCCTTATCACCGATGGACGTAACACTCTTCGGAATGGTTACGCTCGTCAGGAAATAGCAATCAGTAAATGCCCCTTCGCCGATCTTCGTTACTCCATTGGGAATGGATATGGAAGTAAGAGACTGGCAATACTGGAAAGCATATGCTCCGATGGACTTCAAAGTTTTAGGGAGCGTGAACTTGGGTGTATCGTACAAGCTTGAAAATGCATAGGAACCGATAGTGGTGACCCCCTTGGATACCGTTACCGCCTTGATCTGTGAACTGTATTTATTCCAAGGTGCTTTATTAGGTTCGCCGGGATAATCATAGTTGTACATTGCACCTTTGCCGGAGATAGTTAATACTCCCGCTGTGCTCAAAGTCCACGTAAGTTTTTTACCGCACTTACCGGATGCAACTGCGTCAACGGCTTCACGGGAATCCTCATCTTCAAGGCCCGGTTCTTCAACTTCTTCGCTCTCCTGCTTTTCAGACTCTGAAGGTTCTTCCTTCTCCGTTTCGGCAGGTTCTTCTTTCTGAGACTCTTCTGTTTCCTGCTTTTCTGTTTCTTTCTCAGCAGGCTTCTCAGTTTCCTTAGGGGCAGGCTTTTCTGTTTCTTTTTCTTCCGGCTTCTGAGTCTCTTCGGACTGTGTCTCTTCAGGCGCAGTCTCATCTGCCATGACAGAAACAGGTGTCATGACCATCGACATGCACATTGCAGCAGAAAGCAGAACAGATGTTACTTTAAGATGTTTCATTTCAGACCCTCCCCTTTATTTTTTGACTTTTACTTTTCTACCGCAGTTTTTCTTTTTGAAGATCTTCTTGTACTTCTTTAGCTTTGATTTCTTTACCTTGACGGTCTTTACGGAAGAACCCTTCATGGAACTCTTTACACCGGACTTTGTTAGCTTTATAGTCTTCTTGATCTGCAGGGTCTTGAGATTCTTATCGAGTGCAAATGCAAAAGGTCCGATCTTCCAAAGAGCTTTGGATGTGATGTTGAACACCTTAAGGTTGGGGCAATTTGCAAATGCGCGGGTTCCAATGGACTTGAGTCCGGCGCCGCCCGTGACGGAAACAAGATTCTTATAACCTGCGAATGCTTTATCATCTATCGTCTGCACATTAGCTCCGATGACAAGTGTCTTCAGCTTGCTGTAAGACGAATCGCCGGCACCATTTGGTGTGATCCTGATTACTTTGTATTTGACTCCAAGATTATTGATCTCACTGGGAATAACAATCTTCTCTAATGTATAGTTATATCCCACTAAAGCAACAGTGCCTGTTCCGTCAATTGCCGGAAAAAGCACAGCGTATGCAAAATCACCTAAAAATATACCATCACCTTCAAGCGGATAATTAAATGTGCTGATCCCGCTTAACTTGAAGCAGCCTTGAAAAGCGCCCGAGTTCATTGATTTTTTGAGTTTCAGACTCATCCAGACTTCTTCAAGACTAGCGCATCCGGCAAACGCATTGTTTTCCAATGTTTTTACAGTCAGCGGTATCTCAATTTTCTTCAGGCCGGAACACTTTTGAAAAGCACTTTCTTTAATCGTTACAAGACCTGCAAGCGGAATTTTGACGGTTTCAAGTTTGCTTCCGAAAAAAGCCCTCTCCCCGATAGTTTTCACGCTGACGGGAATGGAAACATTCTTAATTGCAGTGTACTCAAAAGCACTATCTCCTATCGTTGTAACACCATTAGGTATGTTAACGGAAGAAAGCAGTTCACAATAAATGAACAATCCGGTTGAAATGGCTTTTAACCCCTTCGGAAGTTTTGCTTCATACAGACGATCACATTCAATAAATGCATATTCACCTATTGTCTTAACGCTGTCAGGTATGGTTATCCTTAAAAGACCTGTACTCGCGAAAGCACCGGCGCCAATAGTCGTTACCTTTTTGGGAATCGTAATCGATTTAAGATTAATGCATGAAGAAAAGGCAGCTATGCCTATAACCTTTAAATTTGCAGGCAGAGATACACTTGCAAGCTGCGGGCAGTAAAAGAATGAGTATGCACCGACAGATGTAATCCCTTTTTTTATAACAACTCTTTTGATCAGATCTTTTTTGGAAAACCAGGGCGCGTTTGTTTTACCGGTAGCCGTATTATGTGTGTAATTTGTCATGGCACCCGAACCGGAGACCGTGAGGACACCATCCTTGCTCAAGGACCACTTGGCCTTCTTACCGCATTTGCCGGAAGCCAATGCATCAAGAGCATCATCAGCATCTTCGGCTTCAGGAGTCTGTTCTTTTTCAGTTGCTTCAGGCTCTTCCTGAGTCTCCTCAGTTTCGTGCTTCTGCGTTTCTTCCGGCTCCTGCTTTTCGGTCTCTTCCACCTGTGTTTCTTCAGGAGCAGATTCCTCATCTGCAATTACGGAAACGGGTGTCATTACCATCGAAGCACACATTATGGCCGACAGTAAGACTGACGCGAACTTAAGCTGTTTCATTTATCATTCTTCCCCTTATTTCTTAACTTTTACTTTTTTACCGCAGTTCTTCTTTTTGAAGATCTTCTTGTACTTCTTGACCTTGGATTTCTTAACCTTAACGGTCTTAACAGAAGATCCCTTGAGCGAATTCTTAACGCCACTCTTTGTCAGTGACTTTGTGCCCTTTAAATACAAAGTCTTGAGATTCTTATCACCGCTGAAAGCAAACGGGCCGATCTTCCAGAGTGCGGCAGAGCTTATCTTGAACACCTTGAGATTCGGGCAGTTGCAGAAAGCCTTGTCTCCTATGGTCTTAAGTCTTCCGCCGCCGGTTACTGAAACCAGGTTCGTGCATCCCTTGAAAGCAGAATTGCCTATATAAAGAATGTTCGAACCCAGAACGACCTTCTTCACAGTCAGATTATCCATAAAACTTTCAGAAGTAATGTCTGTAACCTTATAGTTCTGACCAAGTATCTCAACTACAGCGGGAACGGTTACTGTCTCAGTCTGTTCCTCAACGCCGTAAAGTGTCACGCATCCTTTTCCGTAAACGGCAGGATATGTAACAGCATAAGTGAAATCCCCTACTCTAAACATCTCGTTGAGTGAAGCATACTTATAATCCGATATGTTCAAAGATGAAGGACAGCCTGAAAAAACTGACGAATTCAGGTTCTTATGAAGATTCTTGTCCATAATGACTGAATTAAGATTTTTACAATCGGAAAATGCGGAATCACCAATCTCGATCGTTGTTACCGGAACAGCAAATTTAAAAAGCGAATTGCAGCCTGTAAAGGCTTTTTCTCCAATCGAAACCAATCCGTTTATCGGAATATCAACGGTCGAAAGCATGTAACAGTTTCCGAAAGCCCGGGGTCCAATTACCTTCACACTCTCGGGAATGCTTACTTTTTTCAGTTTGCTGCAGTTGCTGAATACCGCTTCACCGATCGAAGTAACACTCGCAGGAATGACTACTTCCTGCACTGCAGTACTTCCAAAAGCACAGACTCCAATGGAAGTTAAGCCTTTTGACAACGTAATTTCTGATAATAACCAGCAATCTGCAAAAGCATCCTCACCAATTGACTTCACGGTAGAAGGAATTGTAATGCTTTTAAGATTAGTAGCTGCGAAAGCTGCCGGACGAATAACGGTTACACCTTTGGGAATGTTAATGCTTTCAAGTGTTGATTCACAAAATGCATATTTACCGATCGACTTGACGCTTTTGGGCAAAACGACATTCTTCAATCCGGTTATGGAAAAGGCAGCTTCACCGATAGTTTTAAGCGTGCTTGGTAAAGAAACACTCGTCAAATTTCTGCAATAAGAAAAAGCATTCGCTCCAATGGTTGTTACACCTTTGGATACAACAACTTTGTTGATCTTATCAGCGTAACCGAACCAAGGTGATGTAATTCTATTCGTAGAATAATTATATTTGTAAGCATACATGGCACCCTTGCCGGTGATCTTAAGTGTACCGTTCTTATCAAGGGTCCACTTGAGCTTTTTACCGCATTTGCCGGATGCAACAGCATCTTCGGCCTCATGTGCAGCCTCACCTTCAAGCGGAGGTTCTTCGTTTGCTTCAGCAGCCTTTTCTTCAGGCTGTTCTTCAGTTTCGGCAGGTTCTTCTTCCTGAGTCTCCTCGGGCTCCTGCTTCTCTGTTTCTTTTACGGAAGGCTTTTCTGTTTCCTTTGGCTCCTGCTTTTCCGTTTCTTCCACCTGAGTTTCTTCAGGCGCAGATGTCTCGTCTGCCATGACAGGAACAGACACCATGGACACACACATAGCCACGGAAAGCAACAATGACGTTACCTTGAAATGTTTCATAATCTATATCCCCCATTAAACACATAAAAAATGTCCAACATATCAAGTTTACTACGGTCACGGTAAAACTTCACTATATATTTAAAATAAAATTAATTTTTCAGAAGAATAATAAAAAATCCCGGATTGCTCCGGGATCTTAAGTGCTTATTTAATATATTAAGATTACTTCTCGTTCTTCATTCCTGAAAGGTAAGCATTGATGAAGCCGTCGAGGTTGCCGTCCATTACGGCATCAACGTCCACTTCCTCGTAACCCGTGCGGTTGTCCTTAACGAGCGTGTACGGGCAGAAAACGTATGACCTGATCTGTGACCCCCATGCAATATCCATCTGGTTGCCCTTGAGGTCTTCGATCTTCTCCATCTCGGATGCCCTTGCGAGTGCGAAAAGCTTTGCCTTGAGCATCTTAAGGCAGGTTTCCCTGTTCTGGAGCTGAGATCTTTCAGCCTGGCAGGAAACAACGATGCCCGTGGGATTATGCGTCATTCTGACCGCGGTATCGGTCTTGTTGATGTGCTGACCGCCCTTACCTGTTGAACGGTATGTATCGACTCTGACTTCGGTCATGTCGATCTTGATGTCGTCCTCGGTCTTCTGGTCGAGCTCGGGGATGACTTCGCATGAAGCAAAGGATGTATGTCTTCTTCCTGCGGAATCGAACGGTGAAATCCTTACAAGACGGTGAACGCCGAGTTCAGACCTTAAGAAACCGTATGCATACTCACCCTTGATCATGATGGAAACAGACTGGATGCCTGCGGTATCGCCTTCGACATAGTCGAGTTCTTCAACTGCGAAGCCGTGGTTTTCAGCCCATCTTGTATACATTCTGTAGAGCATGGAGCACCAGTCCATGGCTTCCGTTCCGCCTGCGCCCGCATGAAGCGTGAGCGTGGCGTTATTTGCATCGTAAGGTCCCGTGAGGAGCGTCTCAAGACGCATCTTCTCAAAGGCTTCCTTGAACTTTGCAACGTTTTCACGGAGCTCTGTGAGAGAATCCATGTCCTCTTCCTCGTTTGCGAGCTCGCAGAGAGCAAGAAGGTCCTCTCTTTCGGCAGCAAGCGAATTGTAGCTCTCAACCTTCTTCTTGAGCTGTCCGAGCCTCTGAGTCAGTTCCGTTGCCTTGTCCGGATTGTTCCAGAAATCAGGCTCGGTAGTACGGTTCTCAAGTTCGCTGATCTGGTCACTTACGTGATCGATGTGCAGAGCATCCCTGAGCTTGGCTACGGGTTCTTCGAATGACTCGAGGTCAAGTCTGATGTTGTCGAATTCAAGCATTTGTTAACCTTTCTTCAGTTCTTCTACAAATTCCTTAAGGAGCTTCATGGCTTCCTTGATGTCATCCAGAGAAGCAGCATAACTGATCCTTACGAAGCCCTCGCCGCATTTGCCGAACGCGTTGCCCGGAACGATCGCGACGTGCTTTTCGAGCAGGAATCTCTCGCAGAACTCCTCGGAAGACAGTCCCGTGGACTTAATGCACGGGAAAGCATAGAAAGCGCCGTAAGGCGTAAAGCAGTCAAGGCCGGCATCTTTAAGGCCTTTGACGATGACTCTTCTTCTGTGATTATATTCATCGCGCATCTTGGCGATCTCATTATCGGCATTCATCGCTGCCTCAATGACAGCATACTGGGATGTCGAAGGAGCGCACATGATGCAGTACTGATGGATCTTGAACATCTGAGCGACAAGCTCATGAGGTCCTGCCAGATAACCGACCCTGAAACCGGTCATTGCGTAGGACTTAGAGAAGCCGTTTACCATGATGATCCTGTCTCTCAACTCCGCAAACTGTGTAAGCGATGCGGGCTTGCCGTCGAGATAGTTGAGCTCGCAGTAAAGCTCGTCGGAAATGACGATTACTTCGGGATGCTTCATGAGAACATCCTTGATCTTTGCCCAGTCCTCGAGCGTCATGACGGCGCCTGTGGGGTTGTTGGGATATCCGACGATGACATACTTGGTCTTATCGGTAATTGCTGCCTCGAGTTCCTCAGGCATGAGCTTGTAGTTGTTCTCGGGCTTTGTCTCGACCACTACGGGTACTCCGTGGGCAAACTGGACAGTCGCCTTGTAAGCAACGAAACAGGGCTCGACGATAACTACCTCGTCACCGGGATTGATAAGTGAACGTGCAGCGAGGTCAAGACCTTCACTGCCGCCTACCGTGATCAGGATCTCGGTTTTCGGATCGTAGGAAACACCGTATCTTCTCTTGATGTAATCAACGATAGCGACTCTGGCATCGATATAACCGGAATTCGGTGAATAGTGCGTATATCCGTCGACAATGGAGGATATTGCAGCTTCTCTGATGGACCAGGGTGTAACAAAGTCAGGCTCACCTATGGAAAGCGAGATGACATGGCCCTGCATCTCATTAGCAAGATCGAAAAATTTCCTGATGGCAGACGGCGGTACCTGCTGTACTGCCTTGGATATCTTGGATTCGTAATCGATACTCATAAGATTATTGCCTGCCTGTCGTCGGAATTCGGATTATCGTAGATTATACCATTCGCCTTATATTTCTTAAGGATGAAATGGGTCGTCGTGGAGAGAACGCCCTCCTGTGTGGCGATCTTCTCGGTAACGAAGTTGGCGATGTTCCTTAAGTTGCTGTCCTCGTAGATGATCATGAGATCGAATCCGCCGGACATGAGGTAGCATGCGGTTACCTTCTCATACTTGCTTAAGATCTGGGCAATGTGGTCATAGCCTTTGTTCTTGATGGGTGCGATCCTGACCTCGATCATGCCGATGCAGTTGTCGGGTGCGATCTTTTCCCAGTTGATTATGGTCGAATAGCCGAGGACTATGCCGTCGTCCTTGAGGCGCTTGATCTCCTTTTCGACCTCTTCGGAAGTGGTTCCCAGCATGACGGCGATCTCTTCGGCTGACAGCCTGGCATTATTTTCTATAACTCTAAGTAATTCGATATCGTCGATCATATGAACCTTCCTTTCAAAAATGAAAATCTCCCGCATAATTTCTTATGCGGGAGACATTATACCATTAATTATAAATTATTAAAATCAGATACGGGCAACGCCTGTGTCACGTGCAGCCTGAGCAACAGCAGCAGCAACTGCCTTTCCGACTCTTGCGTCGAATGCGTCAGGAAGGATGTAATCAGGGTTGAGCTCAGAATCGGAAACGATGCCTGCGATAGCGTTTGCGGCAGCGATCTTCATCTCGTCATTGATATCGGAAGCTCTTACGTCGAGAGCACCGCGGAAGATACCGGGGAAAGCAAGAACGTTGTTGACCTGGTTCGGGAAGTCGGAACGGCCTGTAGCCATGACCTTAACGCCTGCCTTCTTAGCTTCGTCAGGAAGGATCTCAGGTACGGGGTTAGCGCAAGCGAAAACAACAGGATCCTTAGCCATTGTAGCTACCATGTCTGCTGTGAGAACGCCGGGAGCGGAAACACCGATGAATACGTCAGCACCAACGATAACGTCAGCGAGAGCGCCGGCCTTCTTCTCAGGGTTGGTGATCTTAGCCATCTCTTCCTTAGCGGGATTGAGTCCTTCTCTTCCCTCATAGATAGCGCCCTTACGGTCGCAGAGGATAACGTTCTTGAGGCCTCTGGAGATGAGGAGCTTTGTGATTGCCGTAGCAGCAGCGCCTGCGCCGTTAACTACAACGTGGATGTCTTCCATCTTCTTGCCAACGATCTTGAGAGCGTTTGTAAGACCTGCAAGTGTGATGACTGCTGTACCGTGCTGGTCATCGTGGAAGATCGGAATGTCACATCTTTCCTTGAGCTTCTTCTCGATCTCGAAGCAGCGGGGAGCTGAGATGTCCTCGAGGTTTACGCCGCCGAAAGAACCTGCGAGAAGAGCAACTGTGTTAACGATCTCGTCAACGTCCTTAGAACGGATGCAGAGAGGGAATGCGTCAACGTCGCCGAAAGCCTTGAACAGAGCGCACTTACCTTCCATAACCGGCATACCTGCTTCAGGTCCGATGTCGCCAAGACCCAGAACTGCGGTACCGTCTGTAACAACAGCTACGAGATTGTGTCTTCTTGTGTACTTATATGAGAGATCAACGTCCTTCTGAATAGCAAGACAAGGCTCGGCAACACCCGGTGTATAAGCGATTGCGAGTTCTTCCTTGGTGCCTACAGGAGCCTTAGCGATAACTTCGATCTTACCTGCCCACTGCTCATGCATCTGCATAGCCTTCTCTTTGACGTCCATAAATGTACCTCCGTATAAAAACTTGTATGGAACTGTTAAATCAAGCGTAATTATCTTATTTTAAAACCACGTGAAATACAATCACGCGAAGTGCAATAAAAGTTAACCTATTTTGCCCTCTTTTTCGGGTGAAATCTCAGGGTGCTCCTTCGCGTCCCTCATTGCGCTGTAAGCCATGCCCGCATATCTGCCGAAGGAAAAGGTTATCCATGTCGAAAATGCGGACGAAAGGATATAGAACGTGGTATTTGAAACAAACGATGTCAGGCCCGCGATTCCGTCCGTAAAGAAGAACACCAGAACGATAAGCACCAGGCTCCTCATATGCGCGGAATAAAAGCCTCTCGTAAGCTTTACGACATAAGGGATCGAGCTGAACATACCCTTATCACCGAGCAGATAACATGCCGGCGCCGTAAACAGGAACGGGAATCCGATGAAGAAGAACAGCAGGAAATTTGAGCTGATCAACATAAAAGGTATTGAAACCGCCAGATAAAACAACGTCAGAAGCAGAAATTTCTTGAGGATGGCGCCTGTCTTGGGGAGCTCTTCCCCGCTCTCAGATACGCCGATCTCCTTGGCCTTCTTCTGGGAACGCAGATATCTTGCATAAAGGCCCGAATAGAGAACGCCCATGACGAACGTCAAAAACAATGCCAGGAATGCCGTAACGAGGAAAATTATGTTTCCTGTCGTGATCGGGAGCGTTGCCGGCAGCTGATCAGGCGTCTTTGCAGACTCATAAGTGGTTATCCATGTATTAAGCCATGTGAAATCGGTATCCGAATACGGATTGAACATGACCGCACAGCGTGCGATCACGCAAAACAGGAACATAAACCTTACGCCCCATTTGCAGTCTATATCATCTATGTTTAGCAGTCTTTCGAAAACTTTGAAGATAATCATCAACCGCTATTATACGACAAAAAGAGGAACAAAAATAATCAGATATATTTATTATATTCTTGTGATAGAATTTATTCGGTATTTTTTCATTTAAGGACGGGACAAAATGATTGATTTTCATGTAATTCCGGATCTGCTCTATGTTATCCCCACGGACAAACATTCAGCATCCGAGCTAAAAGCGGTTCTCACAGCACATCCCGAAGTCAGGTTCGTATCTCTCGCAGCAGTCGACCTTATGGGCAACGATACCGACGAGAAGATACCGATAGCTGATTTCATCTCAAACATCGACGATTACCTCGAAGGAAAGGCCGTCCAGACCGACGGTTCCTCAGTTGTACTTCCCGGGATCGCTACACTCAATGACGGTAAGGTCGACCTTATCCCCGACCCGGAAGTCATCTGGTACATCGACTATAACTACGAGCACATCGATCTGGCCACGGGAAAGCCCGTAGGAACACTGAGGATCCCCTCTTTCCTTCACCACAACGGCGAAGAGGTCTGCTCCAGATCGATCCTTCGCAGAAGCACTGCAAATTTCGAGGAAAAGGTTAAGGAAATGTTCCTTTCAAATCCTTCCCTTTGCTCACAGTACGGCTTTACACCCGATCAGCTCGACAGGATCATGCTGATCACGGCCACAGAGCTCGAATTCTGGGTCAATTCACCCGACGAGATCATCAGCACAGAGCAGCTCTCAATCTCACAGGAGCTTAAGGAATCCTACTGGAAGCGTACAAAGGGCGTCGTAAGGACAGCTCTTGAGCAGGTCATCCTCATGCTCGAAAAGTACGGCTTCGGTCCCGAGATGGGCCACAAGGAAGTCGGCGGCGTTAAGGCCTCCCTCAACTCTTCCGGTGAGTTCCATTTCATCATGGAGCAGCTCGAAGTCGACTGGAAGTATTCCGGTGCAAGACAGGGTGCAGACTATGAGCTCATCGCAAGGATCCTCATCAAGGAGATCTTCCGTCTCCACGGCTTAGACGTCAGCTTCAATGCAAAGCCCCTTCCGGGTGTTGCAGGTTCAGGTGAGCACACCCACGTAAATGCTGTTGCTTATCTCAAGAACGGCAAGAAGATCAACCTCTTCTCACCCGAAGATCCCGGATCTGATTTCCTCAGCGTATTCGGATGGGGATGCCTTTTCGGTATCATGAAGAACTATTCAAGGGTCATCAACCCGTTCGTATCAGCAACAACTGACGCATTTGAAAGACTTACACCCGGTTTCGAAGCACCCACTCACTGCGTAGCTTCCATCGGCAAGGACGTTAAGACACCTTCTAGAAACAGATCAGTCCTCTTAGGTCTTGTCAGGAGCGAAGACAACAAATACGCAACACGTTTCGAGCTCCGTGCTCCGAACCCTCACACGAATACATATCTCTGCCTCTCAGCCGTATATCAGGCAATGCTCGACGGCATCGATTACGCGATCGGTTCAGGCAAGGATACAAAGACTCTCGAAGCTGAGTTCTGCAAGCCTTACGGAACACCGAGCGACTATCTGCTCGCTGACAGGCTCTACAGATGCGAAGACGATATCTTCGAGGATATGGATTCCAACGAGAGAGACAGACTCTTCGGCACACCTGCCGCTACGGTATTTGATTCGATCAGCCCTCTCAAGGATTCTGATGTCGCAGAAATCTTAAACCGCGACGACGTATTCTGCACAAGCCTTGTCGATTCCTACTATCAGGCAATGCTCGTACGCTGGGAGATGGAACTTCTGCAGAAGATCATTCCCGCAAACCTCTCCACATTAAGGAGCATCACGAGAAACGAAGAGGGCGAATGCGCTTACGACGGACGTCTCTGGAATGACATTACTGATCTCAAGAACCTTCTCGGCAAGGACACCGGCGAGAAGCAGTCCATCTTCACTCGCATCAAGGCTGCAGTTAAGGCCAACGACTGGGCTAAGACTTCCGAGTATCAGCTGGCAATGAAGAACGCCATGACTGAACTTCGTACGAAGTACAAGGCTTACTGTGAGAACCAGATCTGATAAAGATCACACAAAAGCAAAATTAAAGGGGGTGCGAACTTCGCACCCCCTTATCATATATCAATCCGGTCGGGGATCAAAAATGACTTGTTTATCAGCCCTTCTTACCAGCGAGGAACTTGTAGCAGAAAGCTGCAAGAGCTGCACCGATGAAAGGTCCTACGATGAAGACCCAGAGGCTTGAAAGAGCAGCACCGCCTGCGAAGAGTGCAGGTCCGATGGATCTTGCAGGGTTAACAGATGTACCTGTAAGACCGATGCCGAGGATGTGTACCATAACGAGTGAGAAACCGATTACGACACCACCGAAAGAACCATGCTTGTAATCACCGTCTGTAACGCCGAGGATTACGAGAATGAAAATGAATGTGAGGATAACCTCAACGATAAGGCCTGCGCCGATGTTTCCGTTAACGCCGCCGAGTCCGTTTGAGCCGAGACCGCCTGTAGCGTCCGTAATTCCGCCCATACCGAAGATAGCCTTAAGAACAGCAGCACCTAAGATGGCACCGATGGTCTGGGAAACAAAATAAAGGCCGAAATCCTTTGCGTTCATTCTACCTGAGATCAGGCAAGCGAGTGAAACTGCAGGATTGATGTGGCATCCGGAGATATTGCCTACGCAATAAGCCATACCAACGATTACGAGACCGAAAGCAAATGCGGTGGTAAGATATCCTCCCCACTTGTCACAGCCGGTCAACATAGCTGTTCCACAACCGATAAGAACAAGAGTGAATGTACCGATGCACTCGGCAACATACTTCCTTAAATCTTCCATAAGATTCACCGTCCTCCTTTAATGATTCCGAGACGGTGAACTATGGCCGTCCCTTAATTAATTATATACAAATTCCTCGCCGTGGGATTTAATTATGACTTCATTTGTATTACCATTTGAAGACTTTTCGACGTGGCCGACAATCCTGGAATCAATGTTGAATGAAGATGCGATATCCATGATGCCCTGAGCTTCCTTTTCATCAACATAGAACTCGATCCTGTGACCGCAGTTGAATACCTGGAACATCTCCTTCATCGGGATCTCGCCTGACTCATAGATTGCAGCGAAAAGCGGAGGAAGTTCGAAGAGATTGTCCTTAACGTACCTTACGCCGTTGCCGAAATCCCTGCACTTAGCCTGTCCGCCGCCCGTGCAGTGGATGATGCCGTGGATCCTCTCCCTGCCTCCTTCGAGAACCTTGGAGATTACGGGCAGGAATGTTCTTGTGGGAGCAAGGATTGCCTCACCTACGGTAACGTCAGCTCCGGGGAGCTTGTCGGTAAGACGGAATTTTCCGCAGTAAGCCTTGTCTGCGGGAACCGTATCGGAAAATGACTCCTTGAAATTCTCATAGTAGTACTTGGAAAGCAGCATGTGACGTGCAGCCGTAAGACCGTTGGAAGACATGCCTGAGTTGTATGCTGACTCATATGTTGCCTGGCCGAAAGAAGCGAGGCCTACGATGACGTCACCGGGCTTGATGTTTGCCGCATTGATGACATCTGATCTCTTTGCTCTTGCAACGATCGTGGAGTCAACGATGAGTGTTCTTACGAGGTCGCCAACGTCAGCTGTCTCGCCGCCGCACATCGTGATTCCGATGCCGAGGTCAGCAAGCTTTGCGATGATCTCATCGTAACCTTCGATAACCTTTGCGATGGCCTTTCCGTCAACGAGGTGTGCGTTACGGCCGATCGTGTTGGAAAGCATGAGATTGGAAGTAAGACCTACGCATGCGAGGTCATCTGTGTTCATGACGAGAGAGTCCTGTGCAAGGCCCTTGAACCAGTCGTAGCTGCCGGTCTCCTTGTACATGAGATATGCAACGGAGGATTTTGTTCCAGCACCGTCAGCATGGATAGCCGTGCAGTAATCAGGATCGCCTGCGATGTCATCGATCAGCTTGCAGAATGCACCGGGGAAAGCACCTTTAGACTGGTTCTTTACCGCTGCCTTTACCTCATCCTTCGTGGGTGAAACGCCTCTGCTCAAGTAAGATTCTGCTGACATGCCAATTACCTCCCAAAATGTTCAACAATTATGTTTTCACGCAGACCGGTAAGCCGGGTTCTGTATATGACAATCATCTATCTAGGCCATGCATTTCTGCAAGGCTCAAGCCGTCTCCTCAGGCCCGCGGACCACGGTTAAGCCTGTTTCCTCGACGTTGCTCCGGATGGGGTTTACAAGGCCGCTAAGTCTCCAAAGCGCCGGTGAGCTCTTACCTCGCCTTTTCATCCTTACCCTTGCGGGCGGTTTCCTTTTCTGTTGCACTTTCCTTAAAGTTGCCTTCACCGGGAGTTGCCCGGCATCCTGTCCTGCGGAGCCCGGACTTTCCTCATGCGCCGGACTTTCGCCCGATGGCGCCCGCGATTGTCTCGGTCTGCGGGAAAACAAGATTATTATACTAAAACACCTGTTAAATAACAGAAGCCTTTTCGTTGTTATAATTCACAATAAAATTGAGGCTCGGGAACTGCGAAGACAGCCTTTCTTTAAGTTTTGGCAGATAGATCTGCTCGGTTGCGGAATGTCCCGCTATTACGGTGTTAATGCCGCACTCCTCAAGCTCAACACAGATGTGATGCTTGATCTCGCCCGAGAGCACAGTGTCCGCTCCGCTCTTTAATATCGCGGGGATGCTGTCCTCATCGAAAGCACCGCCCTGAACGAAGATCTTTGAGACCTTGCTGTCAGGCTTGTTTATGGTGATTATGCCGCTGGCACCCAGGTCTATTTGAACCCTTGATGCAAACTCCTTAAGAGTCTCTTCCTTCTGTTCGTAGATGATGCCGCACCCTGTGCCGTCAAGATGCGAAGGCTCTTCAGCACCCAGTGCAGATGCGATCGCAAGGTTTCCGAATTCATCGGTCATGTCAAGATTAGTGTGGCAGGCATAGCATGAAATGCCGCTCCTGATAAGATTTGTAAGGAGTCTTCCCTTGTATGTCTCTGTGCTGAGAGTCTTTATCCCGCCGAATATTATCGGGTGATGCGTGATGATGAGATCCGCACCGTTCTGTCTGGCGCATTCGACTGCCTTTCCGGTGAGATCGAGAGAAAGTACGCAGGCGGTCACAGCCCTTTCAGGCTCTCCTGCCATGATTCCGACGTTGTCATAATCCAAAGCATTCTCTCTCGGGAAACACTGGTCCAGAAATCCCGTAACATCACTGATCTTCATGTCTTTTCCTCTCTTCCAATGCGGCCCTTACCACCGTGTCGCTCCTCGATCTTATGCTGAACACTTCATCAAGGTGAGCAAAATAGCTTTTGACGAGTTCATCGCCTTCTTCCGCCTTTCCGGGAAGCAGCACTCCGTAGCATTCCCTGAAAGCGCCGAGTTCGTATGGGCTTACGCCGTAACTCATACGCATAATATTATAAAAGAAATCCCTGTCTGTACAAACGGACTCGTCATCGAAAACAAATCCCCTTTCAGCAAAGAACTTCCTTACGAGATTTACCGATTTCTGCGGCTGTATGATGAACCTGACATCCTTGAGAACTTCTACTGACTCGGTTTCGAGGCATCTAGTTATGATGTCTATGATGTTGAGTCCGCCCATGCCGGCAATGACGATGATGTCGCCCTTCTTAAGGCTGATCCCTTTAAGTCCGTCAGTGACAAAGACCTGTGAACGCTCTTCAAAACCCGCTTCCTTTAAAGCTTCTTTCGAATGCTCAGCGGGGCCTTCGTGGATCTCCGTGCAGATGACGTCAGAAGCAATGCCGTTTTCGAGGCAAGAAACTGCAAGAAGTCCGTGATCGGAACCTACATCTATTACCCTTCCGGGACCGATATCTTTCCTGGCTGCTGCCACCTGGTCAAAAACGGCTGAAAGCCTTGAAGACAGTTTCAACATCAGAGTTCCTCGAGCTTTGCTCTCATCTTTGTCTTATAGTCGCTGAGCTTGGAGAGCTTTTCTTCGGCGGCGTTCCTCTCTTCGGGAGTGGAAGCATACATTCTCTGTGAGATCAGTGATTCCTCGATCTCGCTGACACGGATGATCCTGATCTTATATAGATACCCAAGATAGTAATCGCGCTTAACATTGACATCAGAAGCGTTGTCTGCCTTGTTGCACTCGTTGTACATGACATCTTCTGCGGGAACTCCGTTGATGGTGACGCGTTTGAAGAAGTCGCTCATCCTTGCGTATGAAACGCCCTTCTTGGCATCAAATACAGAAAGGAAACTCTTAACAAGTGCCTTCATCGAGTCGCCCGAAAAATCATCGGGCCTCATGACATCTTCCAATGCAACCTGCTTCTGATCAGCGAGAGCCGGACCCAGAGACATCGCATAGGCAAAGAGCTTTATCTCATCTTCGGTGGCAGAATCGTTAACTGAATAAGACTGTACGGGTTCTGAAGGCTGCTCGGCCTCCTGCGGGGTTTCTTCGGGCTGATCGTTAACTATGTTGCGGCTCTTGAGGTCTTCCGCCTTCTGTCTTGCGATCTCCCTCGCGTTATTGAGGTTCTCCCTTGCGCCTTCGCTCTCGGCGAGCGTGTTCATGCGGTTTAAGACCGCACCGGGATTTGCTCCCAGCACTTTTGCGGCTTCATTTGCCATGGCTGAGCGCTTGATGTCATCTGGCATCCAGGAACCGTAAAGACAGATATCGTCCTGATATCTTCCCTTGTCTATTCCCTTTGTCTCGTCATAGTTGTCGTTATACGCTCTCTCAAGTAGATATTCCTCAACATAAAGCGCATTCTTTACGACTTCTGCAAACTTCTCGGCGCCGTTGACGCGGATGAATTCATCAGGATCCTTGCCGTCGGGGACCTTTGCGATCTTTATCCTGATCTTAAGGCCTGAAAGCTTGGTTAAATATGCGAGCATCATCTTGATCGCGCGGATCGCGGCCTTCTGGCCAGCGCCGTCGGCATCAAAGAAGAATACGACTTCCTCGCAGTATCTTGCGCAGAGCTTTAACTGGCTGTCGGTAAATGATGTGCCGAGCGCCGCAACGGTATTGCGGAAGCCTGCCTTATGCATCGCGATGGCATCCATGTATCCCTCTACGACTATGAGCTGCTTAGACTGCTCCTTCTTGGCGAAGTTCAAGGCATACAGGTGATTTTGCTTATTGTAGACAAGAGAATCCGGAGAGTTGATGTATTTGGGCAGCTCACCCTTCTTCAGAGTGCGTCCGCCGAAAGCAATGATGTTCCCGAAAGAATCGAATATCGGAAACATGAGCCTGCCTCTGAAAAGCTCGTAGAGTTTTCCGTTCTTATCGGATTTTTTGAAAAGACCCGAACATTCCATCTCATCTGCCGTATATCCCTTTCCGGTGAGATAGTTCGTTAATGCATCCCAGCTGTCAGGTGAATAGCCGATGCCGAAATGATCGAGCGTCTGCTTGTCCAGTGCGCGCTCCTTTGCATAAGCACGAGCAGGAGCGCCGGCATCGGGATCGTTGAACTGGAGATAGAAGAATTTGGCTGCTTCATTAAGGAGTTCCTTGACCCTCTTGGTCTTCTCCCTGCTCTTCTCATTTCCGGCTTCTTCACGGGAATCGGGAACGTCGATCCCGTAAAGCGACCCTAAGAACCTGATGGCTTCAGGATAGTTAAGGTGCTCGATCTCCATGATGAAGCTGATGGCGTTTCCGCCCTTGCCGCAGCCAAAGCACTTATAGATATTCTTGGAAGGATTAACGGAAAAAGACGGAGTCTTCTCATGATGGAACGGGCAAAGGCCCCACATGTTGCCGCCCTTGCGGTTAAGCGAGACATATCTGCCCACGACCGATTCGATATCAGCCTTGAGAAGGATCTCGTCGATCACGCTTTCGGGTATCATTCCCAATTTCCGTTTCTCCTTAAACATAAACGGCCCGGAACATGCCGGGCCGGATGATTCCTGATTCGGATGACAAGTTCTGCCTTATGGCATTACTGTCACTCCTCTTCCTGCTTTTTCTTGCTGCCGAAAAGGCCCTTCTTCTCGGGAGCGGGGTCTTTCTTGACGGATCCGTCAGGATTGAGCCTGTCGCGCTTAACTACTGAAGAGATAGCGCTCTTTGTGAATGTAACAAGCGTATTGGCAGCGGATGTTGAGATGGTGATCTCGTTGTCCTTGATGTTTGCAACGAAACCTACGAGGCCGCCGATGGTAACAACTCTGTCGCCTACGGAGAGCTTACTCATCTGCTCCTTGAGTTCCTTATCGCGCTTACGCTGTGGTCTTATCAGTATAAAATAAAATACGATGAACATGAGGACTAAAAGCGCGATAGACGCATAAGAGCCCATCATCGTACCCATCATATCCTCTGTCGTACCGGTTCCTGCTCCAGTTGCTCCGGCAGTCTCTCCGGCCCTGAGAATCAAATCTAACATTTCAAAAAACCTCCATAAACAAGCTTAGGCTTGTTATTCTTTTATAGCTTCCGCAATAACATCGGACATATTATAATACCCGGCCTGCTTTCCGCACATAAAGCCGGCAGCGGTCAGAGCGCCCTTTGCGAAGACATCCCTTGTCATGGCACGGTGGCTTACCGTAAGGATCTCCTCGTCATTGATGAACATGGCGCTGTGGTCGCCTACGATATTTCCGCCCCTGATGGATGAGATGCCGATCTCATTCTTCTTGCGGGCTTCGTTCTTGCTCTGTCTGTCATAGACATAGTCAACTTCTTCAGGGATCTCCTGTGAAATCGCATTGGCGATCATCATAGCAGTTCCTGAGGGAGCATCGAGCTTTCTGTTGTGGTGAGCCTCAACGATCTCGATGTCATACTCGGGATAAAGTGTCTTGGTGCACTTCTTTACAAGCTCGAGCATGAGGTTGATACCAACGCTCATGTTTGCTGACTTGAAAACCGGAATGGTCTCAGATGCCTTAAGGAGCTCGGCAACCGTCTCATCTGAAAGAGCTGTCGTGCAGCAGATGAAAGGCTTGTTCTTGGAAAGAGCATAGTTAAGGATCGTGGGAACTGCCTTAGCGTTCGAAAAGTCGATGATTACGTCAAAGTCCTCTGCGCAATCCTGGGGATTGGAATAAACGGGGAAATTGTACTCATCACATGTGGTTACGTCACAGCCTGCAACGACCCTGTATTCGTCGTTGTGCTGGCACATTTTTGCAATGGTGTGGCCCATTCTGCCACAGCATCCGTTAAGGAATATATTAACCATAAGAAGTCTCCTGAATTATTTAGCGAGGAATTTTGCCATGGCGGAAGTGTCGTACTTTGCAAGTACTTCAGCCATCTTCTTGTGATTTGCCTCACTCATCTCGCACAGAGGAAGTCTGCAGGGACCTGCATTCCAGCCGAGCATGTTCATTGCTTCCTTTACGGGGATCGGGTTGACCTCGCAGAAGAGAGCCTTAACGAGCGGGATCATGCTGATCTGCATGTCTCTTGCCTTCTGGATATCGCCGTCGATGTAAGAGTGGATCATCTGGCTCATCTCACGGGGCAGGATGTTTGCAACAACGGAGATGACGCCCTTTGCACCGAGGGAAACCATCGGTACTGCAAGTCCGTCCTCACCGGAATACATTGCATATCTGTCGCCGCAGAGGCTGTAGATCTCAGGGACCTGAGCAAAATTGCACTCCTTGACGCCTACGATGTTCTCACAGTCTGAAAGTCTGTAAAGAAGTTCAGGTGTGATGTTTACGTTGGTCCTTGAAGGAACGTTGTAAAGGATAATCGGGCAGTCTACAGCATCAGCTACGGTCTTGTAGTTTCTGTAGAGGCCTTCCTGTGTGCACTTGTTGTAGTAAGGAGTAACGAGAAGCAGAGCGTCTGCGCCCATCTTGTCCGCACGCTTGGAGAGATCAAGGCAGTATGCTGTATCGTTGGAACCTGTTCCTGCGATAACCGGAACGCGTCCTGCAACTGTATCGATAGCGCACTTGATGGCTGCCTCGTGTTCTGCATCGGTCATAGTGGCCGCTTCACCGGTCGAGCCGCAGATAACGATGGAATCAATACCGTTCTCGATCTCGAACTCGATCATCCTCTCAAGTTCCTTGAAATTTACGTCGCCGTTCTCAAAAAAAGGTGTTACGATCGCAACTGCGGCGCCGACAAAAACAGGCTTGGACATGGGAATGCCTCCTTATATCTTTAGATAATTAAAGAATTCACTACGGAATTTTATCACCCAATATTACTTATAGTCAATTATGCCCAGAGGGTGCACATTTGTACTTGGGACACGTACAATCTGGGCTTTTCGGCTCATGTATCACCCTGACGGATCGTTGTCATAGGACAGCGGGTACCTGACATGGTCGAAATCTTCCATGACATGCCTGAAAACAGCGTTTATGGCCGATCTGTTCGATGCCTTTATTATGAAGCTGAGCCTGTACTTTCCTCGCAGCTCGTAAATGACCGCCGGAACAGGCCCATAAAGCTCAAACCCGTATGACTTGTCCTGATATGAAAGGAAGTCCGAAAGGTAGTGGTAAAGGTCTCTTCCTCTTTCCTGAAGAACTGATTCGTCCTCGACAGAAAGCACTATCTCGCCGATCGCTTTGAAAGGCGGCAGCGAAAGCTTCTCCCTGTAAGCGATCTCGGTATCGTAGAATGCCCTGTAATCCTGGGTGCATGCATATTTGAAGAGCGGGTTATCGGGGTTATAACTCTGGATAAAGACCTTTCCGGGATCGTCTCCCCTTCCTGCCCTGCCCGCAGCCTGCGTAATAAGCTGGAACGCGCGCTCTGACGCCCTGTAGGATGAGGCGGCGATCATGAGGTCTGCGCCTAATATTCCGACGACCGTACAGTCAGGGAAATCAAGGCCCTTGGCGATCATCTGCGTTCCTATGAGGATGGATGCCTCCTTGCGTGCAAACCTCTCGATTATCTCCCTGTGCGCACCCGGCGATACAGTCGTATCCTGATCCATCCTTAAGACCTTTTCGTGCGGGAAAACAGTGCCCAGCAGGTCTTCCAACTGCTGGGTGCCGAAACCTGCCCTGGTAAAACGTTTGCATCCGCAGAACGTACACTTGGCCTCCGAGGCATTGATCATGTATCCGCAGTAATGGCAGATCAGGCTCTGCGAACCCGTTCTCCTGTTGTTATGAAGCGTCATTCCGACCGAGCAGTTAACACAGCTTACTGGCTGTCCGCAGTCCTCGCACACGAGCGTCCTTGCATAGCCTCTCCTGTTGAGGAAGAGCAGCACCTGTTTCTTCTGCGAAAACGCAACGGCCATAGCCTGCCTGAGCGGAATTGAGAGAATGTCTCCCGCGCCCTGCTTTACCTGTTCCTTCATGTCCACTGGAACTATCTCAGGAAGCTTTGCGGCAGTCCTTGCGCGTGATTTCAGTTCGATGAGGTCATAGACCTTTTTGTTTGCGGCATAGAAGCTTTCTATGGAAGGCGTGGCAGAGCCTAAGACCAGCGCCGCGCCGTTCCTGTTAGCCCTCATCCTCGCGATGTCTTTAGCCGAATATCTCGGATGGGATTCTGATTTATATGAGCCGTCATGCTCCTCATCTATAATTATCAGCCTTAAGTTCTCCACAGGCGCGAATATGCCGCTCCTCGGAGCAACTACTACTTTTGCTTTGCCTGTCCTGATCATCTCCCACTGGGAAAACCTCTGCCTGTCGGTAAGCCTGCTGTGAAGCACGGCAACGACGCCGCCAAGACGGCCTTTTATCCAGCTGATGGTCTGAGGAGTAAGCGAGATCTCGGGAACGAGATAAAGGACCGTTCCGCCGTTATCTATTACGTTCTGTGCGCACTTGAGATACACCTCGGTCTTGCCGCTTCCGGTAATTCCGAAAAGAAGATGCGTTCCGGGAACCGCCTCGCCGCTTTCGGGAGCGATCTTTCTGACGGCTTCCTCCTGCTCGTCATTCAGGTCATATGTTTCGGAGAACTTTCCGTCAACGGGTATGTCTTCTAGAAGATCACTGCTTTCAGCAGGATCACTGACCTCTTTGGTAAATCTTATGAGTCCTTTTTCCTCGACTGCCTTAACCTGCGCGGAAGAAGCAGAAACAGCTGTCTGGAGCTCTTTTCTGCTGCACTTCCCGCACTTGATAAGGTATTCGAGGATGTTCGCATGAACTGCTGATCTTAATGTGCCTGATGAAAGCACTCCCTCAGCCGCATTCTTATCAACTATCTCGACAAAGACTTCAGTCGGGATCTTGTGGTTCTCAACGCATGTGGGCACCATCAGTTCGATGACATCGCCCCTGGTGCAGTTGAACCTTTCAGAAACAGTATCCACAAGAGATAAAAGATCGGGCGTCAGGACGGGATAATCAAGAATAAGGTTCCTTATCTCCTTAATGCCCTTTATGCCTTCGCCTCCGTTCTCGGATACCGACATGACAACAGCGGTCCTGGTCTTGTTTCCGAATCCGAAAGGCACATTGCAGAAAGATCCCGGAACCACCTTTCCTTCAAGTGATTCCGGAATCTTGTAAGTATACTGTTTATCTGTTTCTTTAACAGTGCCTCTCAGGATAACGCTGCAATACATTATTTATCTCCGGATGGATTAGTATCCATATCGCCACCTTTATCTCCGGATGGATCAGTACCCATATCGCTACCAAAAAAATCGAACAGGTTCATTTGCGCGCTCTCGGGCAGGTCGTCCAGGATGCCGCCGTAAGCTAACAGCTTCTCTGTAACCGACTGTCCGACTCCTGTCCTCTTCATGAAGTCATCACGGTTCTTAAACGGACCGTCTGCCCTTGCCTTCTCGATCGCTTCGCCGTTCGCAGGCGATACTGCGGGAATTGCGCAGAACGGCGGTCTTATGAGCTTCGGGCCTGCTTTAGCGAACTTGGTTCCGAGTGAATCCTCAAGAGTGATCGGCGCAAAGGTTATGCCTCTTGCATACATCTCCTCTACCAACTCATAGAAGTAGTACTTGAGCTTGGTGTTCGGGTCGCCCTTTGCATGCATCTCCTCATTGAGTTCGATCCTTCTCTCCTTAACCTTTTCAGGTCCGCTGCACATGTCTTCTGCATTAAACAGGCCTTCACCTCTGTGAGTGAAGAATGAGCAGTAGTATTCCTCAGGATAGTAGACCTTGAACCAGGCTACTCTCAAGGACGAGATCGCATAAGCTGCAGCATGTGCCTTAGGGAACATGTACTTGATCTTCTGGCACGATTCGATATACCAGTCAGGTACGCCGCAGGATTTCATCTCTTCAACATATTCAGGCCACTTCTCAACCTTGCCTGCAGCAACCTTACCCTTACGTACGCCTTCCATGATGTCGAAAGCGTCCTTGTTGGGAAGTCCCCAGTAGATGAGGCTCGTCATGATGGAGTCACGGCATCCGATTACCGAGTTAAGGTCACACGTGCCGTCCCTGATAAGCTCCTGGGCGTTTCCGGTCCAAACGTCAGTACCGTGTGAAAGTCCCATGAGCTGAACGAGGTCGTAGAATCTCGTCGGCTTTGTTTCCTTGATCATTCCGCGGGCCATGTTCGTACCAAGCTCGGAAAGACCCAGTGTCGCTGCGCCTGCATCCGTTGCGTCTATCGGGAATCCCAGTGCGTCAGTGCTCTGGAGAAGGCTCATTACCTTCTCGTCAGGGATCGGGATGTCCGTTATCGTTACACCCGTGATATCACTGAGCATCCTCAATACCGTAGGATCGGCGTGGCCAAGGATATCAAGTTTCAGGATAGTATCGTGCATCGCGCGGAAGTCGAAGTGCGTGGTAATGATTCCGCCGTCGGTCTTTTCTGCCGGGAACTGGATGGGCGTGAATTCGTAGATATCCATTTCCTTGGCAATAACGACGATACCGCCCGGATGCTGAGACGTCGTTCTCTTAACGCCGATGATGTCCCTCGACATGAATGCAAGATGAGCCTGAGTAAAGGGTTCTCCCCTCTCCTCACAGATCTTGCGGCATAAACCGTATGCGTTCTTGTCCTGGTAAGCACCGATCGTACCGGCCTTGAACGTATGCGTGCCTCCGAACAACACGCCTACGTATGCATGCGCTCTCGGCTGGTATTCACCCGAGAAGTTAAGATCGATATCCGGTTGCTTGTCGCCCTTGAATCCGAGGAACGTCTCGAACGGAATGTCCTGTCCGTCAGGTATCAGCTTCTCGCCGCATTCGGGGCAGTTCTTGGGGGGCAGATCGTAACCTGATCCGTATTTACCGCTGTTGTCAAACTCAGCATAGTTGCACTTCGGGCACCTGTAATGAGGAGGCAGCGGGTTAACTTCGGAAATACCGCACATCGTTGCGGCAAACGAAGAACCTACGGAACCTCTCGATCCTACGACGTAACCGTCGTTATTGGACTTCTTAACGAGTCTGTAAGCGATGTAGTACATGATCGCGTATCCGTTACCGATGATGGATTCAAGCTCACGGTCAAGTCTTGCCTTAACGACTTCGTTGAGAACGCCGTTATGACGGTACAGACGGTTGGCCTTTGTATAAGCGATGTCTCTGACGTCTGCTGCAGCTCTTGCGATCTGCGGCGGATACGATCCGTCCGGGAACGGCTTGATGCCGAACTCGATAAGATCAGCGATCATGTTGGTATTGTCGATTACGACCTCTTCTGCCTTCTTCTCACCGAGATAAGAAAATTCCGCGAGCATCTCTTCCGTATTCCTGAAATACAGATCGCTCTGCATATCGGCATCGTCAAAGCCCATGCTCATCAGCATGTTTTTTCTGTACTGACCGTCTTCCTTGTTAAGGAAGTGAGAGTCAGTAGTAGCGCATACAGGCATGTTGTGATCATCGGCGGTCTCAACAAGAAGTTCGTCGATTATCCTGATATCGTCTTCATTCAACGGAACATTACTGCCATACTTGACAGGAGCCTGTCTCGTTAAGAACATATTGTTGCACAACGGCTGAATCTCGACGTAGTCATAAAGGCTCAGGATATTTCCGAATTCCTCTGACTCATTGAGGATCTTTCTGGTCAGCACTTTGTCCTTATTATTGTTAACGTATGTCTTTAACACATAACGGTACAGTTCTCCGTCAACGCATGCGCCTCCGACGATAATGCCGGATTTGAAGTATTTCAGAAGGCTCTTGGGAGTCCTCGGTCTCTTGGAAAAGTAATGTATCTGCGATTCGGATACGATACGGTACAGGTTATAAAGTCCCATATTGGAACGTGCCAGATAAATGATGTGATACGTCGGTGTTACGGCAAGACCTGTAAGCTTATCTTTTTCCGCCGCTTTAATCTTACCTGGCGTAAAATGTCCTGAAGCATAGTTTATCGACAGAGCATCGGCCGTACCTGCGTCCTTAAGGCATGCAGCAAGGCAGGATGCAGACTTGTAGCATGCTTCAAACATTTCATCATGAGAGTCACCGGTTGCGGCATAAGTAAAATCGGCACCCTTGGATGCAAGAAGCTCATCTACGGTCTTATATTCACCCTTGAAGTATGTCTCCAGGATATCCTCATCACTTGTTGCAGGCATAAGGAACTTATGTCTGTAGTAAACGTGGTCTTCGATGTTGATGCCGTAACCGGCGCGGCGCAGGAATGCAAGCGTCGTAAAGATGTCCGGACCGGTAACATAGGAATCACCTATGAATTCCAGAAGTTCGCCCATTGCAAAATAGGAATCACAGGGCTCACCCTTACCCGGATAAATTGCGTCAGCAAAATCAGCATGAAAATCCGCGACATGCTCAAAGATAAGCTCAGAAGGAACGACCTCATCTTCTCCGTCAGCATATTCACCTGTAAGATCAAGTTCTGCATTGACCGTCTTGCCCAAAGGCGCATGCGGTTCAAGAACCTTGGCCGCAATGGCCTCATCGCTGAGCATTTCCGGGAATTCGGATTCTTCCCAGAGAGACTTGTCGATATCGTGGGACGCAAACTCCATCGCGTCCTGCTCTGACTCGCCCTCTTCGGCAGGCCTTAAAGCCTTATATCCTTTGAGTCTGTACTTGGATGCGCATACTGAAGTAAACGTATCCTTAAGTGCATCATCACCGTTACGCTTAATGACAATGGATACGAAAGAACCTACAGCCTTAGGTTTTTGCAGGAAATCCAGCTGTGCATCCTCATCACCGTCAGCTTTCTTGAAGTACTTGTCGTTCTTATAATCGTAAGGCAGGTTATAGAAGACCGTGGGGCCGTCATCGACAAGATAGCCCTCGCATCCGAGGATACACTTGATCGGAGCTTCACCCGTGTCTTTGCGCTTCTTGTTAATACCCTTTGCAGCTTCGAAAACATGAGGGAATGCCTGGACCACTCCGTGATCCGTAACGGCACAGGCCGGATGGCCGAAGCTTGCGGCAAGCTTGATGAGATCCGCAGGATCAGTCGTAGCATCACTCGCACTCATCTTGGTGTGGACGTGAAGCTCGACACGCTTGCGCTCCGAAGTGTCTTTCCTTCCCGCGGGTTTCTCCGCAGGAAAAGCACCGTTTACCTTGAACTGTATCTCACCGGAGAATGTATCCTTCTCGCAGTTTCCCTGAAGGCCGACATAACCGCCCTTTTCGAACTTCTTCTGGAAGCCGTCAGCCTCTTCGGGTCTAAGGAATGCAATGCAGGAGATACCGTCAGTATCGTCAAAGCAATCAAACTTGGTGATGACGGACTTGCCGCTCTTGGTAAGCCTTAAGTCATCGGTTATCTTGATCTGACCGATGATGTTGACGTCCATCTCACCTAAGGCGAGATTCTTGATCTTCATCGTAACGGCCTGCTTTTTAACCTTGCCGAAGACGATGTCTTCAGCCTGGGCAGACTTGGAATAATCGAAACTGCTCTTGCTTTCTTCCTTTGCTTCCTTTTGGACCTGCTTAGCCTTATAAGCCCACGAATCCTTATTGGATGCGGCATCATTATCTTCGGCAAAGACCTCTGTCTCAGTCTTTTTCTTTCCGTTCTTTCTGGGAGCTGATTTGGCGTAGTTGCCATCGTACTCCTCATATGTGCCGCTTTCCAAGGCTCTGCGGATGTCATCTTCGGGAGAATAATCCTCATAATCAGCCGATATGGCAATGACCTTAATGTCATATGAATCAGAAGGTATCCTGCAGCACGCATATACGGCATTGCCGAATGCGGATGAAAGATCGTATTTGCCGTTGGGACCGAGCATTCCGTCCCACCAGCCGGGAACGTTAAGATCGATCTCAGGCTTTGCGCCTTCAGCAAGATCATCTTCACTGCAGATCACCCTGACATAATCAGTAAAGCCCTGCAGGCTGGCACCGCCATCGCGCTTTACCATATACATGATGAGCTTTTCAAGGCCGTCCATGTAATCTACGATGTTGCCGCCCCTGCATTCGTCAAAAACGAAATTGATCCTGAAACCGAAATCGGACTCAAGGTCCTCTAAGAACTGAGCCGCGTCATTACCTGCCGAAAGGCTTAATACGCCGTTCAGCTTAAGCTCTATCAGTCCCCTGTTCTTGTAGATGTCGACCTTATGGACGGTGATCCCGTCAAGGCCTTTATATTCACGTTTGCCGCTGTTTAATTCAAACAGTTCGGTCAGCTTTGTTTCTTTCTTCTCCAACTCTGATTACTTCCTTTACAAATTCGTCTACAGCAGCGTTTGCAGGTATCTTACGGACCGGTACGCCCTTCTCGAAAAGAAGGAATTCGTCCTTTCCGCCTGCAAGCCCGATGTCACATTCCCTTGCTTCTCCGGGGCCGTTTACGACGCATCCCATGACCGCGACTTTGAGGTTGTACGGCAGACGGGAGATCTTCTCCTCTATCTTGCCTGCAAGCTCAATGAGCGGTACCTGCGTCCTACCGCATGTGGGACAGGAAATAAAAGTTATGCCTTCGTCACGGAGGCCGAGTGCTCTGAGTATCGATTTTGCGCAATATACTTCTTCAACAGGATCGCCGGTAAGAGAAACCCTTATGGTATCTCCTATGCCTTCGGCAAGAAGGGTTCCGATGCCTACAGCTGATTTGATCGTTCCTTCCTTTACCGTACCTGCTTCGGTGACTCCCAGATGAAGCGGATAGTCACACATCTTCGAAAGGATCCTGTAAGTCTCTATGGTGAGCTTCGGAGATGAAGACTTGATCGAGATAACGATGTTGTCGAAATCCTGATCTTCAAGCAGCTTCACTGCCCCCAAGGCGCTCTCTGTCATGGCATCGGCATTGACCTCGCCGTATTTGGCAAGTATCTCTCTGGAGATGGAGCCTGAATTGACGCCGACCCTGATGGGAAGGCCTCTTTCCTTGCAGCAGTCAGCAACAAGCTTTAACTTGTCTGCACCTCCGATGTTGCCCGGGTTGATCCTTATCTTTGCCGCGCCGTTCTCGGCGGCAGCAATGGCAAGCCTGTAATCGAAATGAATGTCCGCGACGACCGGGATCGGTGAATTTGAAGTAATCTCCTTTAAGGCCTGCACAGCTGCCATGTCAGGTATTGCGACTCTCGTGATGTCACATCCGGCGTCCTTTAATCTTGCGATCTGTTCAAGCGTGGCCTTAGCATCACGGGTATCCGTGTTGTTCATAGACTGAATCTTTACGGATGCTCCGCCGCCTACCGCGACACCGCCGATCAATACCTGTCTGGTCATTACTTCTCTCCTTTTGCCGTTATCCGACAAGGATCCTGATTATGTCTGAAGCGAACGCGAAGATAACAAGCGCGATGAGCAGGAAAAAGCCCACGACATTGATCACGTTCTCGGCTTTCTTGGAAAGCCGTCTGCCAATTACCATCTCGACGACGATCAGAATGATCTGCACTCCGTCAAGTCCCGGAATCGGAAGGAGGTTCGTGAAGGTAAGGCCGATAGAGATAATGCCGCATATCACGACCAGCATGTAAACCTTCTCACCAATGTCATCATCAACGTCTCCGACGACATCGTTGACCACCGTGGTGACTCCTACGGGTCCCGATACCATATTGTAAACTTTTTCCTTACCCTTAAATACGTCAGAAATCGATTTAGCGGACAACATGATGACCGACATCGGGATCTTGGCCGCATAACCGAAAGCCCTGAAAACACGCTGCGGATTATCAGCGCGGTACGCCAAAAGCCTCAGGCCTCTGTCGTTTGCATAAGTAATCAGGGTCTTGATGCATTCCTTCTCCATCTTCTCGCCGTTGCGGATGAAAGTAAGCTTCAAAGTGTCGCCTTCGCCAAGATTATCCAAAAACTCCTGGAAGTCCTCATCTTCGACCGCTTTTCCGTCGACATGTGTCAGGAAGTCACCGACCTTTAAGACCGGTTTGCCCTTGTTCTGGTTCTCGTCAACGTTCAAGACCTCCCAGCCGTGATACTTGTTGTCTACGGTACGGTATGTCGTTATGCCAAGCATCGGTCTGGTCTTGAGTTCCGGAGTCATTACGACGTCGTACTTCTTTCCGGTCTCTGCAGACTTCAATGTAACCGTAAGCTTATCGGTCCTGGGAACCGCATTATCGAGCAGATAGTAGAAATCAAGATATGTGTATACAGCCTGTCCGTTTACTGCAGTGATCGTGTCGCCGACCGTATATTCCTGCGTGGCAAGCTGTGAGCCTTCAGGTGAAACGCCGACATCAAGGCTCGTAAAGCCTGTTGCCCAGTAGAGTACGGCAAAGATGAGCACGCCGAGAACAACGTTCATGAAAGGCCCTGCAAGAGATACCAGAAGCCTCTTCCATCTCGGCTGGTTGATGAGAAGATCCGGGGCATCGCTCGTTACTGCCTCTCCGTTCTCATCAACATCGGAAAACCTGACGTAAGCTCCAAGAGGGATGAGCCTTATGGAATAATCAACGTCCTTGCGTTTCCAATGTATAAGCCTCGGGCCTACGAAGATCGAGACTTCAAAAGCCCTGATCTTAAGAAGGCACGCAACCCAAAAGTGACCTAACTCGTGGATCGTAACGAGCACACCGAGCATTATGATAACGACTACTATACTCCAAGCATTCATCTGTTGTTCTTCCTCAATATTTCTTCTGCTTTCGCTCTGGCTTCGCTGTCTGCCTGAGTGACTGAATCAATGTCAGCCTTCTGTCCGGCAAGATCTGCCATAAGGTCGCAGACTTCGTAAACCGTTTTCTCAATATCCGTAAATCCGATGTTTCCCGCGAGGAAAGACATGACTGCCGTTTCGTTGGCAGCATTCATTACCGCGGGAAGAAGTCCACCCTTTCTTCCGACCTCATAAGCAAGGCCGACAAGACGGAAGACTTCCGTATCGCATTTTTCAAATGAGAGATTGTTGCATCCTGCCTCGAAAGGATCGAACGGCCTTGAAACGGCCGGGCCTCTCTGCGGGTAATAAAGCGCCACAAGGATGGGAAGGATCATGGAAGGTCTTCCCATCTGCGCCAGGACAGAACCGTCCTTAAGACGGACCATCGAATGGACTACGCTCTGCGGATGAACTACGACGTCTATCTTATCAACGTCAACTCCGAAAAGATGATGAGCCTCGATTATCTCAAGGCCTTTGTTCATCATGGTCGCGGAATCAATTGTGATCTTGCCGCCCATCTTCCATGTGGGATGAGCAAGTGCTTTTTCACAGGTAACATTTTCAAGGTCTTCCCTCTTCATTCCGCGGAAAGGACCGCCGGAAGCGGTTATCAGGATGCGGTCAAGGTTGTTCTCGTCACCGTTCCTGAGGCACTGCCATATCGCAGAGTGCTCACTGTCGACAGGAAGGATGTCAACGCCCTTTTCCTTTGCGAGAGGCATGATGAAATCACCGCCTGACACGAGCGTTTCCTTGTTGGCAAGAGCAATTGTCTTGCCCGCTTTTATTGCGTGATAAACAGGTTTGAGTCCCGCAAATCCGACTATCGCGCCGACCACTGTATCACAGTCCGGAAGTTCGGCTACGACAGTGCTTGCATCCGCACCTGTGTAAACTTCAGTCCTGATTCCCTCGTCTTTAAGTCTTTTCGCGAGTTCAGCTCCCTTAACTGGATCGCTGACAGAGCAGGCCTTCGGAGAGAATTCTTTTATCTGCTCATAGAGAGTTTCCGTATCCGATCCGCATGAAAGACCTTCAACGGTAAAATCCGCAGGTGCCTTACGGCAGACTTCAAGAGTCTGCTTCCCGATGGAACCTGTGGACCCCAAGATCGACAAACGCCGCATTTATCTACCCCTTAGAATATATTGTTGGCTACTATCGCCAGAAGAAGCCCGATGGGCATCGTGAAGAAAGCACTGTCAAATCTGTCCAGCATTCCGCCGTGCCCCGGGAATATGTTGCCGTAATCCTTGATGCCGACATGTCTCTTGATGACCGATGCAAACCAGTCGCCGAGCTGGGACATTACGGATACGAGAAAACCCATAAAGAATGTCATAACTGCAAAAGCCGCAAGATCCATTCCGATCTCGTCGACTTTGTAGATAACAAAAACTGAATAGAGCATAACGCCTACTGCACAGAAGAAAGCACCGCCGATGCATCCTTCCCATGTCTTCTTGGGTGAGATGTGCGGAACGATCTTATGCTTGCCCATGGTAACTCCGACGAGATATGCGAAAACATCGGATATCCAAGGGGCTACAAGTCCGATCAGCATGTAATACCAGCCGTTGCAGCCTTCAGGAAGAAGCAGCATTGCCGCATCAAGGCAGAACAGCGGGAAAGTTACATAGAAAACCGTACCGCCTGTTGCGATGCCGTTCTCAAGAGCCTTGCTGTCATTCGTTCTGGCAACCGGAATGAGTATTCCGCAGGCGAGCGTGAACATTCCGATGATCATTACATAAACAGCAAGCGCATTCTCGGCTGAAACCCTGAGGCAATAGCTTGCGGCAAGTACCAGCAAAGAAATTGCGCATCCGCAAACGATAAGAGCAGTCGAAGGTTCGTATTTGCCGTTCTTTAAAGCCTTGATCAGTTCATATACGACAAAAGAGCCGACTACGACCGACATGATCACTGCCGTGATCGGGAACCAGAATGCCGGAAGGAAGAAAGCCGTGAATAAAGCGGCAAATATAATGCCCGTTATCGTTCTCTGTTTCATTGTTTGCTGTCACCCGATTCGGAATCTTTCGCAGAAAGTCCGCCGAAACGCCTGTCGCGCTTGGCATAATCCCTGAAAGCCTGCGTCAGCTCTTCATAACCGAAATCGGGCCAGAGTGTGTCTGAAACCCAGAGTTCGGAATAAGCGCTCTCCCAGAGAAGGAAATTTGAAAGCCTCATCTCCCCGCTCGGTCTGATTATCAGCTCCGGATCGGGAACATCAGGCAGATAAAGATTTGAACTTATGGAATCCTCGGTGATGTCCGCAGGATCCAGTTCGCCGCGCTTTGCCTGCTCGGCGAGCTTCTTTGCGGCATAAACGATCTCTCTTCTGCCGCCGTAGTTGAATGCAACGATGAGCTGCATCTTGGGCCTGTCCTTTGATCTCTCCTCACCCTCGCGGCAAACGCGCTTTAAGTCTTCCGGAAGAGAATCAATGTCGCCCGTAAACCTTACTCTGATGCCTTCTTCGGCGAGTTCGGGATCGTACTTTTCGAAGAACTCGACAAACAGCTTCATGAGCTGGCTGACCTCATTCTCGGGCCTCGACCAGTTCTCTGTCGAAAAAGCGTAAACGGTAAGGTATTTGACTCCGTAATTACCGCAGTTGCGGCAGAGCTCCTTGAGGTTCTCTGCACCTGCCCTGTGGCCGGCACTTCTCGGAAGGAGTCTCTTCTTGGCCCATCTTCCGTTGCCGTCCATTATTACACCCAAAGACACCGGGACCTTGAGGCCCACGGTGTCATAAGTCTTTATTGATTTGTTTGCCTTTAATGCCACGGATCAGATTTCCATCAGTTCCTTGTTTTTCTTGTCGCAGACAGTATCTACCTCAGCGGTGAACTTGTCCGTGATCTTCTGGACCTTCTCCTCGTATTCCTTGAGGGAATCCTCGGTAAGCTCCTTCTTCTTGTTTGCAGCGCGCATCTTGTCGATGAAGTCGCGGCGTGCGTTGCGGATAACGACCTTTGTCTCGTCTCCGTAAACCTTAACCTGCTTAACGAGTTCCTTACGGCGCTCCTCAGTAAGCATAGGGAAAACGAGTCTTATGATCTTACCGTCGTTTGTGGGGTTGATGCCGAGGTCAGATGCCTGGATGGCACGCTCGATCTCCTTGAGCATCTTGGGCTCCCAGGGCTGCAGAGTGATCATTCTTGCCTCAGGAACCTGAATGTTAGCTACGTTATTGAGCGGAGACGGTGATCCGTAATAATCTACGAGGATCTTATCCAAAACATGCGGATTAGCGCGTCCGGCACGGATCGTGTTGAGGTTCTCCTGGAGGTTTTCAATATTCTTCCTCATCTTAGCTTCAACTTCATCGTAATCCTTCTGAGTGATCTCGATCATTGCCATACCATTCATCTCCTTTACTTGTACAGATTTATAAACTTAAATTATTCAACGATTGTTCCAAGATCTTCGCCCTTGGCGATCCTGACGATGTTCTCAGGGTCCTGCATGGAGAAGACGAGTATCTTTGTGTGGTTGTCCCTGCAAAGAGCTGCTGCCGTAGCATCCATGACCTTGAGGTTGAGCCTTAAGACTTCATCGTGGGAAACCTTGTCGTACTTCTTGGCATCGGGATAAAGATGAGGATCCTTGTCGTAAACGCCGTCGACCATGGTAGCCTTGAGGAATATGTCTGCGCCGATCTCGGTAGCGCGGAGAGCTGCACCCGTATCTGTTGAGAAATAAGGGTTGCCCGTACCGCAGGCAAAGATTACGATCCTGCCCTTTTCGAGGTGCCTTACGGCTCTCTTGCGGATATAGGGCTCAGCCATCTGTCTTACTTCGATTGCTGAAAGAACTCTTGTAACAGCACCCTGCTGCTCGAGAGCATCGGAAAGTGCGAGTGAATTCATGAGTGTTGCGAGCATGCCCATGTGGTCTGCCGTAACCCTGTCCATCTTCTCGGAAGATCTGCCTCTCCAGAAGTTTCCTCCGCCGACAACGATCGCGACCTGAACACCAAGATCTGCAACAGCCTTTATGTTCCTGGAAATCTCCTTGAGGACCTCGTCATTGATACCGAGTTTTGCCTCACCTGCCAACGCTTCACCAGAAATCTTGAGAAGCACGCGGTTATATTTCTTCTCGCTCATTAACACTAACGCTCCCATCTTTTGTTTCAATAAATTTTAACAGTTTTGGAGTGATTGTTGAATACCGATTTTATTATTTATATATAGGCGGAAAAGAAAAAGCCGCACATTGCTGTGCGGCTTTTGAAGTTCGGTTTTGTCCGGGAAAAGGATTACAGACCAGCCTGCTTCCTTACTTCCTCAGCGAAATCGTCCTGCTTCTTCTCGATGCCTTCACCGAGTGTGAAACGTGTGAAACGAACTACTGCGAGCTCTGTTCCGAGTTCCTTAGCAGTCTTTGCGATGTACTGACCAACTGTGAGGTCCTCATCCTTGATGTATTCCTGGTCAACAAGGCAGTTCATCTTGTAGAAGTTCTTGATCTGGCCGGGGATGATCCTCTCCATGACGATCTTCTCAGGCTTGCCCTCTTCGAGAGCCTTGTTCTTGAGGATCTCTGTCTCCTTGTCGAGCTCTGCCTGAGGAACGTCAGCCTCGTTAACCCATCCGGGTCTTGAAGCTGCGATCTGCATGTTGATGTTCTTAGCGAAATCAGCGAACTCAGGCTTTGTGATGACGGAATCATCACCTACGCAGATCTCGGAGAAAACGCCGACCTTACCACCCATGTGGATGTAAGCTGTAACAGCGCCGAGGCCTGTATTCTCGAAAATCTCGAATCTTCTGATGGAAGTATTCTCACCGATGTTAGCGATAGCTTCCTTCTGGAAGAGCTCAACTGTCTTTGAAGGATCGCTTGCGAGAGGCTGAGCCATAAGCTCCTCAACAGAAGCAGGCTTCTTCTCGATGATGTGTGAAACTACTGTATCGCAGAAAGACTTGAAGTTGTCTGTGTTAGCAGCGAAGTCTGTCTCAACGTTGATCTCAACGAGGACACCGCTCTTCTGATCGTCAGCGATCTTAGCGATAACTGCACCCTCAGCAGCAACTCTGGAAGACTTCTTCTCAGCCTTAGCCATACCCTTCTCACGGAGCCAGCCCTTTGCCTTCTCGATGTCGCCATCGCACTCGATAAGAGCCTTCTTGCAGTCCATAATGCCGCAATCTGTCAGATCACGAAGTTCTTTAACCTGTTGTGCACTAATAGCCATGTGTATATCTCCTTCTATGAATTATGACTCGGAAGCGATTTCTTCCATGCTCTTCTCGCCTGCTTCTTCAGAAGCCTGCTCGCCTGCAACTTCAGCTGTCTCTGCAGCAGCTGCAGCGTTGTCTACGAACATACCCTCAGAAGTAGCGTCCTCACCCTGATGAGCCTCGATTACGGCGTCAGCCATCTTAGCTGTGATGAGCTTGACTGCACGGATAGCGTCATCGTTACCGGGGATAACGTAATCAACTTCGTCAGGATCGCAGTTTGTATCAACAATAGCAACGATCGGGATACCAAGTCTTCTAGCCTCTGCAACAGCATTGTGCTCCTTCTTTGTATCAACGATGAAGAGTGCTGCAGGGAGCTTGTTCATGCCAACGATACCACCGAGGTTAAGGTCGAGCTTTGTCATCTCGAGCTTAAGCTTAGCAACTTCCTTCTTTGTACGGATGTCGAAAGAACCATCCTGCTCCATTCTGCGGAGCTCCTCGAGACGTGCAACTCTCTTCTTGATCGTTACGAAGTTTGTGAGAGTACCGCCGAGCCATCTGTAGTTAACATAGAACTGACCGCAACGCTGAGCTTCTTCCTTGATGGAATCCTGAGCCTGCTTCTTTGTACCAACGAAAAGGATATCACCCTTCTCAGCGAGCTCTCTCATTGCAGCGTAAGCGTCGTCAACCTTCTTGACTGTCTTCTGCAGATCGATGATGTGGATGGAGTTGCGCTCTGTGAAGATGTACTCAGACATCTTAGGGTTCCAGCGACGTGTCTGGTGACCAAAGTGAACGCCTGCTTCAAGCAGCTGCTTCATTAAAATTACCGGCATAAAATAATCCTCCTGTTTTTACTTCCGCGAACGCAATGATATTAAGGCTTTGCCCACAAAAGGAACGTACGCGTGATTTTTATGCCCGAGTATTCTAACAAATAGCCCCTGTCAAAGCAAGGGCTATTTTCTATTTTTATAATATATATACGCGATTTACTTTCTCTTGTAATGGCGGACCGTGAACTCAACGCCCTTTTCGCTCATTACGGGAGGCTCTTCCTCTTCGAGCTCCCATTCGGGATCCTCATCGAGCTTCGGGAAGTAAACATCTGCCTCAAATTCAGAGTGAATGTATGTGATTATCGCCTTGTCGCACATGCCGATCATGGAATTGTAGAGCGATGCGCCTCCGATCAGATAGACTTCGTCATCGGCCGTCATGCGCAGATAATCCTCAAGCTCGGACGTGGAATGAAGGATCAGTGCCCCGTCCTTCTTGAAATCATAGTTCCTGGACATGATCACGTTGACTCTGTTGGGAAGAAGTCTCTGTCCTGGGAAAGTCTCAAGGGTCTTTCTTCCGAAAACGACGGTATGTCCGGAAGTGTATTTTCTGAAGACGCCCTTCTGATCTTCCGGAAGAGAGATGAGGAGCTGTCCCTTGTTGCCGATTGCCCAATTTCTGTCCACTGCTGCAATTGCGATCATAGTCTTAACCTCCGAACATGTCCGTGAAATATCCTGATGCCGAAAGCGGCTCGCCCGCTTCAGTCAGATGGCTTGCGTCCCCGTACACCTGTACCCTGAATGCCGCCTGACCCGGTTTTCTCTCCTCACTTCCGATGACAGAGATAGAAGTCGGTGCCATGAAGAAACCCTGCCAGAGAGTAGGCGGCGCTATGCCCGTAAGATAACCCGTAAGGAGCGACGTGATGCCGAAATGGCAGAAGAATACAAGTACGTCATCATTATGTTCGACCACCTCATATACCCCGTCTTCCCTTCTCTTGTATCCGTGCTTTTCGAGAAGCTTGTCAAAAGCCGTGGTGACCTCGAAATAATGCTTTGCGATGTCACCGCTCTTCATTACCGCGGTATTGTACCATTCATCCTTGCTGTGGAGATCACCGTTCGGGATAAAGTAATCAGGCAGGAAATCCCATGCGATGGTGGGCTTTGCGGTCTCCTCATCGATAATGGTGAAATAGAATTCCTGGAGCCAGTCACAGATCTCGGCTTCGCGTCCCAGAGCCTTGAGCGAGAAAGAAGCCGTATCCTTTGCTCTTCCCAAAGGCGAGCAGTAGATATCCTTGATGTTCCACTTCGCGACACGGTGAGAAAGTATCTCAGCCTCGCGCCATCCCTTTTCTGTAAGAGAATCTATGGTGTAATCAGGTTCTGCGTGCCTTACGAAGATAAGCTTCATAAAAAAGCCTCAGACAGCTACCGGGATGCCCTTGATCTTGGGACCGTACTCGTATCCCTCAAGGTTGATGTCATCAACGGTGAACTTGTAGAAATCTGTAATTCCTTCTGTGAGAACGAGCTTGGGTGCCGCAAACTTGGGGCGCTCGATGAGCTCTTTTACGATGTCGACATGTCTGTCGTAGATGTGAGCGTCAGCGATCACGTGAACGAATTCACCTACCTCGAGGCCCGTGCACCTTGCGAAAAGATGTACGAGAACAGCGTACTGGCAGACGTTCCAGGCATTTGCGACGAGCATGTCGTTGCTCCTCTGGTTGAGGATGGCATTGAGCTTGTTACCCGTAACGTTAAAAGTCATCGAATAAGCACAAGGGTAAAGATTCATCTCGTGCAGATCCTGATGAACGTAAATATTCGTCATGATCCTTCTGCTGGAAGGATTGTTCTTGAGATCAAAGAGAACGCGGTCGACCTGGTCCATCTCGCCTTCCTTGTACTTGTGCTTGACGCCGAGCTGGTAGCCGTAAGCCTTGCCGATGGAGCCTGTCTCGTCAGCCCATGCATCCCAGATGTGGGAATTGAGGTCATTGACATTGTTGGACTTCTTCTGCCAGATCCAGAGGAGCTCATCAACAGCAGCCTTGAAATTGATATAGCGCTGCGTGAACATGGGGAACTCTTCTGCAAGGTTATAGCGGTTAACGATCGCAAACGCCTTGTATGTGTAAGCCGGAGCTCCGTCATCAGCCCAGTGGGGCCTTACCTTGTCATTGATGGTCGTGTAACCGGAAGAAAGAATCGTTCTGATGTTCTCGTCGAAAATGTCGTCTGCACGGCTCATAAGCACACCGCCTTTGAAAAAGATAAATCGATTATAACATTAATGTCTGATGTTCAGCAGGACAGTTTGAGCCAACCGGCGGGAACGTCATAAACGTTCGGTGCCTTCATCCTGAACATTGCAGTTTTCGCGTCAGGCATAGCATTTCCGCTGTCTGAGAGCCTGCGCATGTATAATCTCGCACTGATCTTGCTGCCGGATCCGACATCATACTGTGAGGCGCTTCCGAGGTTGATAAAAGGCACTGCTTCCTCACCTGCTCCGCATGTTACGGTGGCAAGGCGGAAATTATCCAGAGCAGCATCTTCTTCGCTCCTGTAGATACCGTACTGTGCGCCGTTAACGGCATCACTTCCCATTACCTTCTGAACGGGATCAGTATATCCCTGGGAAGCGGAAGCCTTGGGATTTCCGATGTGGATGACCATTACGCGCTGATTGGTATTGCCCTGTGCGGTGTAGTAAGGCTCTCTCCAGTGAAGTCCCGCCTTGACCTTGTTGGAAGTCTCGTAGAACCACTGTCCGTTCCTCATCTTTCCCTTGCTGTCAGCATGGGTGTAGTTGTAGCCTGCGTAAACGGCTGCGTGGCCCCAGACGAAGAGATTGCCCTCGCCCCTGACATAGTGGCCGTTAACCTTCTTCTTTCCGCCGTGAGCGCCGTAATTGTTCTTGTAGTACTTTCCGTCCTTGCAAAGATATGTGGATACATATCCGCCGAAGAGAACGATGTCGCCAGGCTGGGCATTGAGAGCCTTCATGCAGTCTCCCAGAGACTTGTAATCAGAGACCTTTACTCCGCCGTAGCAGTTGGGCTTTGAAAGAAGGTGCTCTGCGAAATTCGTGCAGTGGAACCAGTTTGCTCCGTTTCTGCTTATGGAACTGCCGCTGACATTTATGACCTTTGCCTTCTTCATTATGTTGACGGCATGCTTGGTCTTGCTGTTCTTCATGCTCTTCGTGAACTTGATCTTAAAGCTCTTGCCCTTGCCGACCGAGGTTGCGACTCCCAATGCTTTTGCATAGGAAGACAGGCAGTAGGAAATGCAGTCCATGTCATTGGTATATGTGGTGCCCGCCATCTTCCTGCATGCTGCGAGAACTTCATTGCCGAAGGATTCACGGGTCTTGCCGAGAACCTTAAGATCATTTTCCGTGATCCAGGTAAACTCGCCCTTTCCGTCCCTGCCGGCTTTATTCTTGCGCCACGGCTTGGGGGCCTTTCCGATATATGCTGTACCGACATTGTATGTGCCTTTGTAGTACAGGCCGGGCTTTTTGAGGACCGGGCACTCATCGTAGGCATCAGAAGCGGTATAGGTTATTCCTTTGCCTCCGGTGATGGTCTTGAGCGCGGTGCAGCCGTAGAATGCCCTTGAGCACACCCTGGTTACGTTCTTGCCGATGGTAACGCTCTTGATCGTGGCATTGCCCTCAAAAGCGGACTGGGCGATCCAGAGGACCTTATAAGAGACGTCCTGGTATTTGATTACGTTGGGAACAGTGAAGGTCTCGACATTGGGATTTAGCAGGCCGACGAAAGCCGCGCTGTCCTTCGAATATATCCTGTATATGCCGTTGCTTATGTATATGTCTTTGTCAGACACAAAATCCGCATCAGAAAAAGTAACCGATGCAGCGTCAGTGTCGGCTGCCGCATCCTGCGAAGGTACGGCAAAAGCCATGCCTGAAATAACCGTCAGGCAAAGGACCAGACTTATTAGACGCTTAAAAACAAATGAATCCCTCATATAAGACCTCCAGAACAGATTCTACCATAAGTTCCTGTCTGCCAATAAAAGAAAAAGCCCTGCATCTTCTGATGCAAGGCTTTATCTTATTTGGTCGGAGTGACGGGACTTGAACCCACGACCTCTTGCTCCCTAAGCAAGCACTCTAGCCACCTGAGCTACACCCCGGTTCGCATCGATAAAAGGAAAGTTTCCGTTGGTCGGAGTGGCGGGACTCGAACCCACGGCCTCTTGCTCCCGAAGCAAGCACTCTACCACCTGAGCCACACCCCGATGGGATTCCTTTTACGAGCCTATAAATCTTATTACAACGAGCAAAAATATGCAAGCACTAAAATTCGCATCCTGCAAAAACCGTAAAAAAGGCTCCGGACAAAACATCCGGAGCCCTTATTATTCTGCGTTTGCGCGGATTTATTAAGCCTGCTCGTCGTCTGCTGCAGGAGTTTCCTCAGCGGGAGCTTCTTCAGCTGCGGCTTCGCTCTTTACGGGATCGATGGGAGCAACAGCCTTGATGGAGATGGAGATTCTTCTCTTCTCTGTATCGATCTCAGTAACCTGAGCCTGAACTTCCTGACCGACTGTGAGAGCATCCTCGGGCTTGTCGAGTCTCTCAGAAGAGATCTGGGAAACATGGCAGAGTGCGTCGAGATCGGGCTCAAGCTGAACGAAAGCGCCGAACTTAGTAAGACGTACAACAGTACCCTTAACGATGCAGCCGAGAGGCATTCTCTCTTCGATGTTGTAGTAAGGATCATCCTCAAGTCTCTTGTAGCCGAGGGAGATCTTCTTTGTATCCTTATCGAAGGACTTAACATAAACCTCAACCTGGTCGCCTACCTTGAGAACGTCAGAGGGCTTAGCGTTGCGGCTCCATGAGAGCTCGGAAACATGAACGAGTCCGTCTACGCCGCCGATGTCGATGAATGCACCGAAATCAACGAGGCTTCTGACTGTACCGATGTAGCGCTTGCCTTCCTCGATGTTGTCCCAAACTTCAGCGGACTTCTTTGCACGCTCTTCGGAAGCGATTACACGGTGGCTGCCGGAGATTCTGAGTCTGCCCTTCTCTGTGTCGAACTTGGTGATGCGGATCTCCATTGTCTGACCGATGAAAGGATCGAGTTCCTTAACTTCGCCGTGCTTGATCTGAGTCCTGTGGATATATACGTCGATACCCTTGAATGTACCGATGAGACCGTCCTTGACGGTACGTGTGATCTTAACTTCGATGGGAGTCTTGTTAGCGAAAGCCTCTTCGATCTCGGCTCTGCCCTTTTCAGCCTCTACGTCGTTCTTGGAAAGGATGATCTCCTTGCCCTGATCTGAATTCTTGATGCTTCTTACCTTAACGGTAACTTCAGCATGCTCAGCAACAGCCTTATCGAGATCGAAATCCGGATCGGAATCGAATTCCCTGCGGGAGATACGGCCTTCGGACTTATCATGGACGTCAACGTAAACAAAATCGCTATCTGCTGATGTGATAGTACCTTTAACTATGGCGCCTCTCCTGACCTGCGCTAATGAATCAAGCGCGTTGGCAAAATCGCTGTCAATCTGCTGATTCTCTGTCTTCTTGTTCTCGTCTTCGTTCATTTTTTGAACAACCTCCAAAATAATAGCTTCCGGTGTAGATGCACCCGCTGTAATCCCTACACGGTCTTCAGGAAGGATCTTGCCATCGGCAATCAGCTTTCCTGCCTCCCCTGCGGAGTTTACAAGGAATGTTCTTGCACAGCGACCTTTGCAGATGTCCAAAAGCTTAGTGGTGTTCGAACTGTGAGACGAACCGATGACGAGCATCGAATCAGAATCTCCAGAGAGCGACGCGGCTTCCTTTTGCCTACTTTCAGTCGTAATACATATTGTATCAAAAACAAGTTTATTTGCAATTTTATTTTCTGCTTTTTTGCAAATATCTTTAAACACTTCTGACGAAAATGTCGTCTGGGACACCAATATCGCCGAAGACAGCGGAAAATCAAGCGTTTCAAGTTCTTCAGGAGAACTTATGACCGCGCATTTCACTCCGGTGCCCTGCGTTTCGCCGCAAATTCCGACAACTTCCGGGTGACCTTTTCCGCCGGTGACGATGATATTTTTTCCTTCGAGAGCATGTTCCCTGACGATCTTGTGGATCTTGGAGACAAAAGGACAAGTGCAGTCCTTTATCTCGCATCCGCGGGACTTAAGGATATCCATTTCCTCAGGAGTGATGCCGTGGGCACGGATGAGCACGAAAGAACCTTCCGGGACCTCCGAAGCCTTCTCCACCACCGTGAAACCGCCTTTTTTCAGGCTGTCGACGACCATGGTGTTATGGACGATGTCGCCCAGCATTACCAACGGTTTTCCGGACGGAGGATTCTTGACCGCTTCCTCTGCCGCCTTGACCGCGTTCTTGACGCCGAAGCAGAAACCCGATGACTTAGCGACGGTTACTTTCATTTATCTTCTTCGTCCAGATGGCTTAAAAGGAACTCCTTGGTTCCCTCGATGTCATATTTTCCGGTATCGATGACGATGGCTTCAGGAACCTGGATGAGAGGTGACGTTGCTCTCTTGGAATCCTGCTCGTCACGGTAGATGATGTCTCTTAAGACTTCCTCTTTGGTCTGTGAATGATCGCCTGCGGCCTCAAGCTCGGCAAGTCTTCTCTCTGCCCTGACCTCAGGTGCGCATACGACGAAGAACTTGTACTTTGCGTCAGGCAGAACGACAGATGCGATGTCTCTTCCGTCAAGGACAAAGGTCTGGTTCTTTGCGATCTCCCTCTGGAGTGAGACCATTGCGGTCCTTACGACCGGATGGGCTGAAACGTCAGATGCAGCGATAGATGTCTGGGGTGTACGGAGCTCGCCCGTAACGTCTTCACCGTCAAGGATCATGTGCTGAACGCCGTCGATGAACTTAACTTCGATCTTGATCTCTTCCATCATCTTCTTAACGGCTTCGGGATCCTTTGCGTTGATGCCGCGCTTAATGGAAGCGACAGCACATGTGCGGTACATTGCACCCGTATCCAGATACATGATGTTAAGAGCCTTTGCAACGCCCTTTGCGAGTGTGCTCTTGCCTGATCCTGAAGGTCCGTCGATTGCGATCTGAAAAATGCCCATATATAAATATCTCCTTAATTAATAATCCTTATAGAATGTAGTCGCTGTCATCCTTGCGGTCACGTCCGGTCTCGTATACGCGGTACTGCGACCAGAGTGTCTCAAGAGATGCCAGTGATTCCTTGATATGCTCTTTCCTGTGCATTCCGAGCGTGACAAGGAGCGCGTTGATCAGCGAAAGCGATGCCGTAAGCGAATCAACGAACGAAGCCATCGACGATTTTGCGAAAAGGCTTATGTCCGCATGCTCGGTCATGGGCGTGCCGCCCTTGTCGGTGATGGCAATGATCGTTGCGCCCTTCTTCTTGGCATATTCCATCGAGTTGATGGTTCTTGCGGAATATCTCGGATATGAGATGCCTATCATGACGTCTCCTTCACCGATCGGCATGATCTGCTCGAAAAGCTCGTTCGTACAGGTACTCCTTACGAGAACGACGTCATCGAAAAGAACGGTCATGTAGAAATACATGAACTCCGAAAGGGCCTGCGAAGCCCTGATGCCCATGATGTATATCTTGCGTGCCTTTAAGATCGCGTTGACCGCGCGGCCGAACTCTTCATCGTCGATGTTCTCAAGGGTTTCCTTGAGGTTCGTGATGTCCTGGCTCATTACAGCCTTAACAGCTTCGGCGTCACCTGCAAACCTTTCGGTGTAATCAAGACGCTGGACAGATGTCAGCTTTGTCTTAAGGTCTTCCTGAAGTGCCTTCTGGAACTGCGGATAGCCCTCAAATCCGAGCTCTGTGGTAAACCTTACCACGGTCGACTCGGAAACGCCTACTTCCTCGCCGAGCTTCGCGGCGGTCATGTAAGCTGCCTTGTCGTAGCTCTTCAGGATGAAATCGGCGATGGCCTTATGGCCCTTTGAAAGGCCCTGGTAATTTTTCTCTATGGTTGCAATGGTCTCAGTCGTTTCCATTGTCTTCTTCCTCTTCTGTCTCTTCAGATTCAGGCTTTGCACCGCCCATGATCGAATCGATCGTGATCTGCTTGTCTTCTCCGCCTGCAGCCTCACGCAGCGAATTCTCCATGTCCCTGATCGTCTGGTAGCTCATGAGCTCCATCGGCGGCAGGTCATCTACGGACTCGATGCCGAATTCCGTGAGGAACTGCTTCGATGTCGCGAAGAGCGCGGGTCTTCCGGGAGCATCAAGGCAGCCTGCCTCTTCTATCCATCCGCGGTCTAAGAGCCTTGAGATGATCGAGTCGGAAGATACGCCTCTGACGGTCTCGACCTGTGCCCTCGTGCAGGGCTGGTTATAGGCGATGACAGCCAGAGTCTCATAAGAAGCCTGTGAAAGAGGCACCTGCGCCTTGGGCGCATAGAGTCTTTCGATGAACTTCTTCTGCTCGGGTCTTGTCATCATGGCGTAGGACTCCTCGATCTTTCTGATCTCGAGGCCGCCCCACGGATTGTTCTTGTACTTGGACATGAGGCTCTTCAACGCCTCTTCCACTGCAGCCTTCTTTACGTTGAGGAGCTCTGCGAGCTTGTCAACGGATATCGGGTCGCCCGAAACGAAAAGCAGCGATTCTATTGCGCCGGGAAGTTCCTGTGCTGTTACTCTGAATTCGTTGTCCATATTACTTTCTCTTCTCTTCGATCAGTATGTCTTCGAAGCTGCCCTTCTGTACTGCGGTTATGTCATTGTTCCTGACAAGTTCAAGGATCGCAAGGAAACTGACTATCTTATCTATCTTTTCGGGTTTCTTGCCCGCAAAGAGCTCTGAGAAGAACATCTTGCCCTTCTTCGTTATCGTAAGCCAGAGAGTCTTCATCCTCTGCTTAACGGAGATCTTGTCTTTCCTCAGGATGTGCTTGATCTTCTGTGAGATGTCGGTAAAGCGCATCTCGTTTCTTTCATTGATGTCGGAGATGGCGCTTTCGAATTCCTCTTTCGAGAAATCGTTCGAGATCTTCTTGGTATCAATTCCGAGTTCCTTTGCAGTCATCCTCGTCCTGAATCTCGCACCCTCGTATTTCGCACGGCGCTCGCGCAGCTCGTTCGCGAAAACACGGCATCTCTTGTATCTCATGAGCGAGATGACAAGCTCTTCCCTCGGATCGACTTCGCCGTCTTCCGCGGCACCGTTCTTCTTGCCGGGGAGCATCATGCGTGACTTGATGTGGACCAGCGTCGCACCCATCAGAAGGAACTCTGAAGCAATGTCCATGTCGAGCTTCTTCATGGCGGCGAGATAGTCCATGTACTGCGAGGTTATCTCAGAGATCGGGATGTCGCAGATATCGATGTCATTCTTTTCGATAAGATGGCAAAGAAGGTCCAGAGGACCTTCAAAGTGCTGCAGTCTTAATTCAGGTTTAACCAAAGCTGTTGCCATCGCTGTTTCCTTTTACAGCCCGAACGGGATCATTATCAGGCCGCAGATAAAAGATATGAACATCGCGAAAGGCGTTTCGATCAGCGTGATCACAGTTCCGAGAATATTAAAACCGGAAAAATTGCTCATGAGGAAGAGCACCCAGATCGCATAGGGGCTGAACATCTCAAACTTGTGGTAGCCTTCTGTGCTCCTGATCCTGTAAGGTAGGAGTTCCTCCAGAACGTGGAATCCGTCGAGCGGAGGGATCGGAAGAAGGTTGAATGCAAGGAGCATCAGCGAGAACTGCTCAGTGTAGGTGAATGCCAGGATAACTGTTGAGACCGCAATGGAAGCATTGCTGCCGGATGCAATCCTTCCGCTTGCGATGCAGGTAATCAGAGTTGCGATTATACCTGAAAGCAGCGCCAGGATGAAGTTACCCGTAACACCCGCCAGATGGACCATTATGTTCATCAGACGGGGACTCTTGAGCTTGTTGAGCCTGTTCGGATTGTACATGACGGGCTTGCCCCATCCGAATCCGGCGAGCAGGAGCAGTATGGTTCCCGTGGGATCCATGTGAGCCAAAGGGTTCAAAGTCAATCGTCCCATGTTGCGGGGCGTCGGATCTCCGAGCCTGTCGGCTGCAAATGCATGCATGAACTCGTGGATCGAGAACGACAGCATCAAGGCGAAGATCATTATGAGACCATAAAGGATCTTCTCCGGGATGCTGATGTTCATCTGTATCAGTCTGATCAGCATTAACCGTTCCTCAAGCCTTGACGATCGAGAATGTGATCTTCTCGCCGTTTACGTTCCATTCCTTGGAATTCTCGCCATCACCTGCAACGATGTCAGTTGCAAGTACTTCTGAAGCAAGGAACTCCTTCTTCTTCTCGATTACGGCGCCGAGCTTGTCGTTGCCGGAATACTTGAGGACGATGCGGTCTGTAACCTCAAGGCCAGTTTCCTTACGCTGGGTCTGGATCTTGGAGATCATCTCTCTTACGAGACCGTCTTCGATAAGCTCTTCAGTAAGAACCGTTGAGATCGAAACGGTGAGATTGCCTGATGACTGTGTTGAGAAACCCTCGGGCTGAGTTGTCTCGATGAGGAAATCCTCTTCGGTCATCTCATACTCTTCACCATCGACTGTGATCTTTACGGATCCTGCCTTGAGAGCCGCGTATGTCTCCTTGCCCGGGAGATTTGCGATTACTTCACGTGCAGCGTTGAGGTTCTTGCCGAACTTCTTTCCGCATGTGCGGAGCTGAGGCTTGAAGCTGTAGTCAACAAGGGTTGAGGCATCGCTTAAGACTTCCATCTTGCGGATGTTGAGCTCGTCAAGAACGATCGGCTTGTACTCGTCATCGAGGCCGATCTCGGAAACGACATAGATCTCAGACAGAGGCTGACGGTTCTTGATCGAAGCAGACTCACGGCAGCTGTGGCCGAGGGTTACGATCTGCTGTACAAGCTCCATCTCCTCTTCGAGCTTCGTGTCAATGAGGCTCTCGTCAGCAACCGGATACTTTGCAAGGTGTACTGACTCAGGTGCATTGCTGTCTACTGAACGTACGATGTTCTGATAGATCTCTTCCGTCATGAAAGGAACGAAAGGTGCGCACAGTCTTGTGAGGTTGTCGAGAACGGTGTAAAGGGTCATGTATGCATTGACCTTGTCCTGTGTCTCATCAGCACCCCAGTATCTGTCACGGCAGCGTCTTACGTACCAGTTGGAAAGCTCTTCGGTGAAGTCCTGGATGAGTCTTGCGGACTGCGATATATCGAAAGCATCCATCTTCTCGTTAACGGTCTTGATGAGCGTGTTGAGACGTGAGAGTACCCATCTGTCCATTGCGCCCAGAGTATCCTTTGCGAGTGTATGCTTTGTGGGATCGAAATTGTCGATGTCAGCATACATTACATAGAATGCATATGTATTCCAGAATGTTCCGATGAACTTCTTGATGCCGTCGTTTACTGCTTCCTTGGAGAATCTTGAAGGCAGCCAGGGCTGGTTTGCAGTATAGAAATACCATCTTGCTGCGTCAGCGCCCTGTGAATCGAGAACATCCCAAGGATCAACGACGTTGCCAAGATGCTTACTCATCTTGATGCCGTCCTTATCCTGGACGATACCCATTACGATGCAGTTCTCGAAAGGTGCTCTTCCGAAGAGTACCGTGGAGATAGCGATGAGCGAATAGAACCAACCTCTCGTCTGGTCGATACCCTCGGAGATGAACTGGCAGGGATAGTGTGACTCGAAGAATTCCTTATTCTCGAAAGGATAGTGATACTGAGCGAAAGGCATTGAACCTGAATCGAACCAGCAGTCGATAACCTCAGTGACTCTCTTCATCTTGCCGCCGCACTTGGGGCACTTGATGTGTACGTTGTCAACGTAAGGCTTGTGAAGCTCGATGTTGTCCGGGCAGTCATCGCTCATGGACTTGAGTTCTTCGATTGATCCGATGCAGTGTCTGTGGCCGCACTCGCACTCCCAAACCGGAAGCGGTGTGCCCCAGTAACGCTCACGTGAGATTCCCCAGTCGATAACGTTTCTGAGGAAGTCGCCCATACGGCCGTCCCTGATTGTCTCAGGCATCCAGTTGACCATGTTGTTGGACTTGAGGAGCTCGTCTCTCTTCTTGCTCATGGCAATGAACCATGTACTTCTTGCGAAGTAGATCAGAGGTGTGTCGCATCTCCAGCAGAAAGGATACTCGTGCTCGAACTTGGGAGCTGAGAAAAGGAGCTTTCTTGCATCGAGGTCCTTGAGGACTTCCGGATCTGCATCCTTAACGAACTTGCCTGCGAAAGGCGTATCCTCGGTGAGGTTACCCCTTGTATCAACGAACTGTACCATCGGGAGATCATTGTCTCTTCCGACTCTTGCGTCGTCTTCACCGAATGCGGGAGCGATGTGAACGATACCTGTACCGTCTTCCATCGTTACATAGTCGTCGCATACCGTGTAGTGAGCCTTTTTCTTCTGGTTAGCGGCTTCCTTTGCTGCACCCTCGTAAAGAGCAACATAGGATCTGCCCTTGAGATCTGTACCCTTGTAGGATTCGATGATCTCATATGCCTTCTCGCCGTCCTTTGCAAGGCTGCCGAGAACCGTGTCGAGGAGCGCGGTTGCCATGTAGTATGTGTAACCGTCGCAAGCCTTTACCTTTGAATATTCAGCATCAGGATTAAGGCAGAGAGCAACGTTTGAAGGAAGTGTCCAGGGTGTTGTCGTCCATGCGAGGAAGTAAGCCTCTTCGTCAACGCACTTGAATCTTACGACAGCGGATCTCTCCTTGACAGTCTTATAGCCCTGAGCAACTTCGTGTGAAGAAAGAGCCGTTCCGCATCTCGGGCAGTAAGGAACGATCTTGTGGCCCTTGTAGATGAGGTCCTTGTCCCACATCTGCTTGAGTGCCCACCATTCGGACTCGATGTAGTTGTTGTCGTATGTGACATAAGGATTCTCCATGTCAGCCCAGAAACCTACGCGGTCGCTCATGTGCTCCCACTGATCCTTATATGTCCAGACGGACTCCTTGCACTTCTTGATGAAAGGCTCAACGCCGTAGCCTTCGATCTGGGGCTTGCCGTTGATGCCCAAAGCCTTCTCGACTTCAAGCTCAACAGGAAGGCCGTGTGTATCCCAGCCTGCCTTGAAGACGATGCCCTCGCCCTTCATTGCGTGATATCTCGGAATTACGTCCTTAATGACTCTGGTCTTGATATGACCGATATGAGGCTTGCCGTTAGCCGTCGGCGGGCCGTCATAAAGTGTAAAGGTCGGAGCGCCGTCCGCTTTGGGAGCGATGCTCTTCTTGTAGATGTCGTTCTTCTTCCAGAAATCGAGAACCTGCTTCTCTCTGTCGACGAAGTTGAGGTCTTTTGAGACTTTTTTGTACATAAACCTGAGTCACCTTTATATATAATTTAGCAAGTAATAATTATATGGTTTCAGGTTCGGTAAAGTCAAGCAAAGAGCTTCCAGGGAAATCCTTCCGGCATTGGAGCCTCAAACGTAATGAATTCGCGCTTTACGGGGTGTTCAAACGACAATTTGAAAGATTCGAGCGCAATATCTTTGCACCGATTGTCCTTCTGACCGTATTTCTGATCGCCTAAAAGCGGGTGTCCGCCGTGAGCCATCTGTGCCCTGATCTGATGAGATCTGCCGGTTCCGAGCTTAACTTCGACAAGTGTAACGCCGTCTTTTGAGGATACAGCCCTGTAATCGAGGTAAGAAGCCTTGTATCCGGGCTTTTCGGTGTCACTGACAGTCACGATGTTCCTGCCCTCGTCTTTGGAAATGTAATTCTCGAGCCTTCCGGAACCCTCAAGAACGCCGTTTACGACGCATCTGTAGAGCTTTTCGACTTTTCTGCTGCGGATCTGCTCCGAAAGCCTCGATGCGGCTTTGGAAGTCCTCGCGAAAACCATGACGCCCGAAACGGGCCTGTCGAGCCTGTGAACAAGCCCTAAATAGACTTCTCCGGGCTTTTCGTACTTTTCCTTGATGTACCTTTTGAGGATGGTAAGCATATCGGGGGCATCAGAGCCGTCGCTCTGCGAAAGCACTCCGGCAGGCTTTATACAGACGATCAGATGATTGTCTTCGTAAAGTATCTTTATTCCTTCGAAAACGGTTACTGCGGAGTCCATCTTGCCACAGAACCGCAGGGCAGATTAATGCCCATCCTGCTTACGGGAAGTCCTATCTCCCCTGCCGCGACCTTTCCGCCCTTGATTCCGAGCGAAAGGATCTGTCCGGATGCCTCGGCAGTGATCTCGGTCGCATAAGAGCTCGCAATGAAGAACAAAGGATCATCCGAAAGCAGCTCTGACGTAAGCGAAACAAGGTCATAGAAAGAATCCTCGAGCTTCCAGAGCTCGCCTGAAGGACCTCTTCCGTATGAAGGAGGATCCATGATTATTCCCTCGTATTTCCTGCCGCGTCTTATCTCGCGTTCGACGAACTTCTTGCAGTCATCGGCAATGAAACGGATGTAGCTTTCGGTAAGTGAGCTTGCGGAAACATTTTCCTTGGCGCGGGCGATCATGCCCTTGGATGCGTCAACGTGAACGACTTCAGTCGCTCCGTGAGCGGCACACGCAAGCGTTGCGGCACCTGTATAAGCGAACAGGTTAAGTACCCTGATCTCCTTCTTTCCTTTTGCGGCCGCACCCTCGATGAGATTTCCGCAGAAATCCCAGTTTACGGCCTGTTCAGGGAACAAGCCTGTATGTTTGAAACTTGTGGGTTCGATGATGAATGTCAGCTTTTTGCCGAGTGAATCATAAGAGATCTTCCAGGATGAAGGCATCTGCGAAAGCCTTGTCCATGAACCGCCGCCGGTGCTGCTCCTGCTGTAGGAGGCATCGGGAGATGAAACCTTGTCCATCTGCGTGACCTTGCCGTCTGATACCACGGGCCACACAGCCTGCGGATCGGGACGCAGGAGCTTCACATTGCCCCAGCGCTCATATTTCTCGCCTTTTCCGGCATAAAGGATCTCATAATCCTTCCACTTGTCAGCTACAAACATCAGTTAACCCTCATATCACCAGAAATGGCAATGTTTTTGTCTTCGGTCTCAAGACTAACGGTATAGGTACCGGCTTCAAACGTGCCTCTTCCCTCCAGACCTGCGGAAAAATCGCATTCACAGACTACTTTTCCGTCCAATCTGATGTTCTTTACCGAGATCTGTTTTCCGTCTTTATTCAGTATAGCGCGAAAGTTCCCGTTTACGGGCCTGTTGAAATAGAAAACGCACTTCAGCGCATATGCGTCATTCGAATCTATGGAAGTATAATCGACCGGATTGTCCTTCTCAACGTCGTACCATGCGCTGTAGACATAAGATTTGCTAATCGTCTCAAATCCCGAATCAGGTGAGGTCTGTGAAGAAACGGCACTGTCCTCGGATGAAGATGAGAAATCGCTGCTGAAAGATGACTCATAAGAACTTCCGGACTGCTCCGGATCTTCCTCATCGTCAAAGATGCTGCAGGCCGGCAGCATAACAACCGCAGCCATTAACAAGGAGGCTGCGGCAATGGAAAAAACATGTTTTGCCCTGTTCGAAATTCTCATCCCAACGATTATAATATACGTATGAGAATTTTTCTTGTCTTTTACGCAATAATGACCGTTGTCACTTTCGCACTTTACGGAGCTGACAAATCAAAGGCCAAAAAAGGAAAATGGAGGATCCCCGAGAAGACCCTCCTGCTGTTTGCCGCGTGTTTCGGAGGGCTTGGTGCTTTCCTCGGAATGAAGATCTTCCGTCACAAGACGAAGCACACGTCATTCAAGATCCTCGTCCCCGTCTTCATGATAATCCAATTCATCCTGATCGCGGTCGGCGCTTATTTCCTTCTCATCCGCCGCTGATTTAACAGAACAAAACTAAAGAGGCAGTTTCACTTCACAAAAACTGCCTCTTTTTAATTGCGTTTATCTTTTAAATTCCCGCATTTTACTTATAACTGGATGCAGAATTCGGAAGTACCTGGCATTCGGCAATACCGTAAAGCGTAGACTGATCTTCTGAGAAGAACGCAAGAACATAGAAACCGGGTTTAAAGCTCTTGCCTTCCTTCGTCTTGAGACCGAGAGCATAGAATGTGCCGTTGGTGTTGACGATAGGCTTTGCCGTGCCGCTGATCGCAGGCTTGTCAGTCTTAACGTTGATCTTGAGGACCTCTGAAGCGGAAGCAGCATAGTAATATGCAAAGTAGAGATTCTCCTCCATTGAATTATCGACCTGCATCTGGAAGGAAACCGCATTAGTATCCACTCCGTATGAATTCGCGGATACACGCTTGCCGTCAACATTGACCCAGGTTGCAGTAAGTACTTTTCTCGCAAAATCACTGTTGCTGAAGGCATATCCCTTTGAAGAAGAACCTGTGCCGGTCTCGGTAACAGCTACCGTAACATTGATGTCGGAAGAACAAAGAACCGCTCCGTTTTCTGCAGTGAGCGTAATCGTGTATGTTCCAGCCGCAAGATAATTCGATCTCAGTTCAGCAGAAGGATTCTGTGTAGTGCTGTAATCACACTGAACCCTGGTCTTGCTTCCAAGTTCGGCTGCATTGCTCTTAAAGACTTCTTTTCCGTCCTTGTAGACAGTATAGTACATCTTTACGCCCTTGCCCTTGAGCTTGGAAACATCAGAATTGAATTCGACAATCAGCGAAAGTCTCTTGGTATTCTTGATCGTTCCGTCAGAAGCGCCGTTCCATGTGGTCTTATCAACTACCTTGGTAAGATCCATGGCAAGAACACCGATATCTGAATCCATGAAATCAAAAATACCGAGGAAGCTTGAACCCATTAGGTTATCAAGGAGCCACTGGCCGTCCTCTTTTACAAATCTTGCTCCGTAAGTGACCTTGATCGTGTCATCGCAGTCTTTTACGGCTTTAACGAGCTCATCGATGTCTTTATAGTCCTCACGCAGAAGAGCCTTGTAATCTGCAATCTTGAATTCTATGTCGACTGTAGCCTCTTTACCCTTTATGGAAATAGAATCTTCAATGATCTCGGAACGGATCGTCTTACGGACTGCATCACAGAACTTCTTAGTGTTCTCATCAAGATACTCACCGTTAAGTCCCTTTCGAAGATCTTCCGCCTTTTCACTCTTCTTGCTGAGAGTTGAAAGATCCAAAAGCTTTTCGGCATCAAAATCCTCTATATTCTCGGCAACTTCCTTTGCAGCAGCCAAAACGTCCTTTTTGCTGAACATGCTGCAGCTGCAGAAAGACAATGCCATTGAAAAGATCAGAAGCACGGCTCCCGCCTTTTTTGTAATATAACCGGTTTTCATAGTCTACCCTCCTGATAACAGAGAGATTGTAATATCCGCCTGTTTAAAAAGCAATAAATGCCATATGATAAATTATACATAACATTTGTATTTTGGATATAAAACAATATATAATGAATGAAACTTTTATAAGGGACTACTGATCTATGAACGGACAACCCAACATTCTGATTTGTGATGACGACCCCGTCGTTCACGAGTCACTCGCTTTATATCTTGACAACGATAACTTTACCCACACTGATGCCTATGACGGCAAGCAGGGTCTTGAAATGGCTCAGACCGGTGATGCCGATCTGATACTGCTCGATGTCATGATGCCCGAGATGAGCGGTCTCGACGTATGCCGTGAAGTACGTAAGACTCTTTCCACTCCCATCATCATCCTTACAGCAAAGGGTGAGGAGATCGACAAGATCTTAGGTCTTGAGCTCGGAGCTGACGACTATATCGTCAAGCCTTTCTCTCCCCGTGAGGTTATCGCGAGGATCAAGGCGGTTCTCCGCAGATTCGGCGATACACAGCAGTCCTCTTCAGTCCTCAAATTCCCGGGTCTTGAGATCAACCTCGGAAACTATTCCGTCAAGGTCAGGGGCGAGACTGTTCCCTGCACACCCAAGGAAGTTGAAATCCTCTATCTCCTTGCCTCCCACCCTGGTCAGGTATACGAGAGAGAGCAGATCCTCGAATCAGTCTGGGGATTTGATTACAGCGGTGATTACCGTACAGTTGATACGCACATTAAACGCATCAGGCAGAAGATCGCCTTTGAAGGCGCAACCTGGAGCATCCAGACAATTTACGGCGTAGGCTATAAGTTCGAGGCAGACTGATGTTTCAGAGCACGCTGCTCAGAAGGACAATGTCACTTGTCATCATATCGCTGGTCGCTTCGGCGATCCTTGCGACCATCGCTTTTATCGTGGCCGGACGTACTGCCACCATTGAAAGCGAGACGAAAACCGCTATCAATCAGGATAACGTGTACCGTCAGATGTTCCTGCAGGAACCTGAACTTCTCGACAAAGAGGATTCCAGAGCATTTTTCTTCAAGACCTCTTATGCCACGGGCCATGATTATTTCCTCATAGGTCCCGACGGGAAGCTCATTCAGTGCACCCCGATCGAGCACATGAACATATCCACCAACGATATCGATCACGTCAACAACACCCTTAATTTCAATGAATTCAAGGCCGACAGCAGCGGCCTTTCCTCAAGAAGGTTCAGCACCGCTGATCCGATGAGGGAGATCATCGCGATCAGCCAGCCGGTCCTTTTCAATGGTGAGACCTGCACCCTTCTTTCACTTTCATATCTGAATGCATCAAACAGTCTCATCGTCCAGTACATCAACATTCTCGTCCTTTCGACCCTGATGGCTGCAGGAGTAATGCTCATCCCCGCTTATGCGCTCGTTGCAAGAATGGTCCTCCCTATCCAGGAAATGAACGAGATAGCAATGGAATACGCAAGCGGCAACTTCAAGGTCAGAGCTGATGAGAGCCACAAAGGTGAGATCGGTGAGCTCGGTGCCTCGTTCAACTATCTGGCAGATCAGCTTTCCAAGACATTCAACGACCTTACGATCGAAAAGAACCGCCTCCAGGAGATCTTCGACGTCATTTCAGACGGTATCGTCGTGGTCGATGCGGAATCCAACCCCGTTACCACGAATGAAGCGATCAAGACACTCTTCAACAGAGCCGAAAAGAACAATATGTTCACTGAACATCTTCAGCTCATCCCGTTCGAAGAAGTCTGGCAGGATTTTGAAGACTGCATCATGACCGGTGAGACAAAGACCCGCATGATCGAAGACCGCAGCTATGCTTACCAGTCGACCATCATCCCGAAATACGATTCAGAGGACAAAGACCGCATCATCGGAGCCACGGGATTCTTCCGTGATATCTACGAAGCCCAGAAGAACGAGCATTTCAGACAGGATTACGTTGCAAACATCTCACACGAGCTCCGTACCCCTCTTCAGACGCTCAGAGGTCTCATCGAACCTCTTTCCGACGGCATGGTAAAGAAAGAAGAAGACCGCCAGCGTTACTACGGCATCATCTTAAACGAGACGATGCGTCTTTCCAGACTCATCGACGACATGTTGGAGCTTTCAAAGCTTCAGTCACGCACGCTTGCATTCAAGACATTCCCGTTTGACGTCAACAAGCTCATCAACAGCATCGAGATAAGGTTCGGACCCATAATGGCCGAGGCAGGAATCAAGTTCTCCGTACAGAATACTTACGGCAACCTCCCTACCGTCAACGGCAACCCAGACCGTGTTGAGCAGATCCTGGTCATTCTTTTGGACAATGCGAAGAAGTACACTCCGCGCGGAAAATCGATCACCATCATCACTGACTATATCGAGAACGAGAAAAAGGTTTATATTTCCGTCGCTGATACCGGCCAGGGCATCCATGAGTATGACATTGACCATATCTTCGACAGATTCTTCAAGGCTGACCGTGCAAGAGGGAAGAAAGGCTCAGGCCTCGGCCTTTCCATTGCAAAAGAGCTCCTCACCTACATGGGCGAGACCATAAAGGTTACAAGCAAATACGAGGAAGGCTCCACATTCACCTTCACCCTTTCAAAGGCGGAAAACATCGATGTCTGGGACTGACCCTGAGAAGTCCTCATCTGAAGGAATAAGGCTCAACAAGTACATTGCATCATCGGGAACATGCTCGAGACGTGAGGCCGACAAACTGATCGAATCAGGAAAGGTCTCTGTTAACGGCGTTACCGCCGATCTCGGCACACGCGTTTTCGAAGGAGACACCGTTGAGATCGAAGGCAGATCCATAGTTCCAGAAGACTCTATGATCTACATCGCCTTCAACAAGCCTCTGGGCATCACATGCACCACTGACAGAAGAGATCCTTCAAACATAATAGACTACATAAACTTCAGCGAGCGCATCTTCCCCATTGGGCGTCTGGACAAGAACTCGTCGGGACTGATATTGCTTACCAACAACGGCGACATAGTAAACAAGCTTCTGAGGTCCGAGAACGGCCACGAAAAAGAGTACGTTGTGACCATAGACCGTCCTTACGACAAGGATTTCATTAAGAACATGTCTAATGGCGTGCCCGTATTGGGCCGCATGACGCTCCCTGCCAAGGTTATCCCCGTTAACGATAAGAAATTCAAGATCATACTGAAACAGGGCATGAACCGCCAGATAAGGCGCATGTGCGAATACCTGGGATACAAAGTCACACGCCTTAAGAGGATCAGGTTCATGAACATTAAGCTCGGTGAACTCGAAACCGGAAAATGGCGCTATCTCACCGCAAAAGAAAAACAGGAACTCCTTAAGGACGCAAATTAAAGGGCTGTATCACTGCAGCCCGCATTGCTTTTTCGGATCAACCGGGGATTACTCTTCAGAACCCTCTTCCTTATCGCCGTTCCTTGCTTCTTCGATGATCTTGTCGATGTCAGCCTCTTCAGCATCTTCCTTGTCATCAACGTTCTTCTCATAGTAGAACTTGACCTTATCCTTGCTGTTGCGTGCGCCGTAAGCGTCAGCGATTGCAAAGCAGTCAGCCTTGAGCTTTTCGAAGTCTTCCTTGGACTCGAGGTCAGCGATCGATGTCTGATAGCAAGCATCCTCGAAAACGTCATCAAGAACGAGGTAAGCGTTGCCGCCCTTCTTGAAGTTCTTGTCAATGAGAGCTTCTGCCTGATCGGGAGCGCCGTCTCTTGCATCGAAGTTCTCAAAAGGGATCTCAATCTTGCTGTAACGGTATCTGAGAACGATGTTCTTGTTGTTGTAGTCAACAGCAACTCTGAACTTTGCAACCAGGAATGTCTGGCAGAAAACGAGTACGAAGCAGAGCGCGAGAACTATGCCTACACCGCCGAGTGCGATCATGACCACACCGTTCTTCGCATTGATGAAACCGAATACCGCAAGAGCTGCACTGAGAGCGAACATAACGAGTGATACGACCCTGTTCCTCGTGATCTTGCCGGGGTTGCCTGCATAGCAGTGAACTCCGTCCTTCGGCAGTTTTGCGATCAGTTCCTTGTTCTGAAAAGCCTCAACATTATCCATTCTTCTTCCTCCTTATTTGCTCAGAATCGCGATTCTGTCGACAATACTCTTATGCATTTCCTCGTACTTAACGAGCTTTGCCCTCTCCTGATCAACGACTGCAGCCGGAGCTCTTGAAACGAATGACTCGTTTGCGAGCTTGCCACTGACACGTGCTATCTCACCTTCAAGGCGCTCCTTCTCTTTTCCGAGACGCTCAAGCTCCTTGCTGATATCGATAAGGTCCTCGAGCGGCAGATAGATCTCTCCGCCCTTGAACATTGCCGCAACTGCGGTTGAAGGGATACCCTCCTTGTCCTTCCTTGTCTCAAGTCCGCTTACGGAAGCAAGTCTTGCAAGGAAGCCCTCACCGTTTACAAACATCGCAGCAGTCTTGTCGGAAGGTGTAACGACGATGATGTGAGCCTTTCTGGAAGGCGCAACGTCCATGTCCTTTCTGACTGCACGGATTCCTCTGATGGCATCCATCAGTGTCTCCATCATTTCTGCTTCATCAGGTGAAGCAGGGATCTTGTCAGCATCAGGCCAGTCGGAGATCATGATGGATTCGGACTTGCCGTCGAGAACGAGGTTGGAATAAACCTCCTCCGTGATGAACGGCATGAACGGATGCAGGAGCTGCATTGATACGCTGAGAACGTAGTTGAGCAGATAACGTGCCTCAAGTGCCGTCGGGCAGTTCTCGTCGAACAGTCTGCTCTTGCAGATCTCGATATACCAGTCGCAGAAGTTATCCCAGATGAAATCAACGATCTTGGAAAGCGCAACACCGAAATCGTAGTTATCGATATTCGTTGTTGCCTCAGCGACAACGTTATGAAGCTTTGTAAGGATCCACTTGTCTTCAAGCGTGTACTTCGCAGGATCAAGGCCGGAGTAATCGATCTCGTCAGGCATGTTCATGATGACGAATCTCATTGCGTTCCAGATCTTATTGGAAAGATTTCTTCCCATGATGATCTTGTCTTCCTGGAATCTCTGGTCGTTGCCCGGAGCATTACCTGTGACAAGCGCGAATCTGAGCGCATCAGCACCGTGAGTGTCGATGATCTCGAGAGGATCGATTCCGTTGCCCAATGACTTACTCATCTTACGGCCCTGTGAATCTCTTACGAGACCGTGGATAAGGACATCCTTGAAAGGAACCTGATCCATGTGAGCCATACCTGCAACCATCATCCTGGATACCCAGAATGTGATGATGTCGTAACCCGTAACGAGTGTATCCGTAGGATAGAAACGCTCAAGGTCTTCAGTCTTATTAGGCCAGCCGAGTGTTGAGAAAGGCCAAAGCGCTGACGAGAACCATGTATCGAGCGTATCGGGATCCTGACGCATTGCCTTGCCGCACTTAGGGCAGACAGCGGAAGATTCCTTTGTAACTACGATCTCGCCGCAGTCATCGCAGTAGAACGCAGGGATCCTGTGACCCCACCAAAGCTGTCTGGAGATGCACCAGTCGCGGATATCTTCCATCCAGTTGTAGTAGTTCTTGGAGAATCTCTCGGGAACGAATCTTGTTCTGCCGTCTCTTACTGCCTCGATTGCAGGCTTTGCAAGAGTCTCCATCTTAACGAACCACTGGAGTGATACCCTCGGCTCGATGGTCGTGCCGCAGCGGTAGCATGTACCGACGTTGTGTGTGTAGTCTTCGATCTCAATGAGGAATCCGCCCTCCTGAAGATCCTTAACGATGGCTTCTCTTGCCTCGTATCTGTCCATGCCTGCATACTTCGGATAGTCCTCAGTGATCTTGGCATCTTCAGTAAGAACAGTGATGACCTCAAGGTTATGTCTGAGGCCTACTTCGAAGTCGTTGGGATCGTGACCGGGAGTGATCTTAACCGCACCGGTACCAAACTCGATATCAACGTAGTCGTCTGCAACAACGGGAATCTTACGTCCTACGAGAGGCAGAACGAGCATCTTGCCGATAACATCCTTATATCGCTCATCCTTGGGGTTAACGGCAACTGCAGTATCGCCCAGGAGTGTCTCAGGTCTTGTTGTTGCGAGATTGATGTATCCGGATCCGTCCTCGAAAGGATATCTGATATGCCAGAAATGACCGGGCTGTTCCTCATATTCAACCTCTGCATTGGAGATCGATGTAAGGCAGTGAGGGCACCAGTTGATGATGCGCTCGCCTCTGTAGATGAGGCCCTGGTTGTAGTACTTTACGAATACTTCCTTAACTGCGTCAGAGCATCCCTCATCCATCGTGAAACGCTCTCTTGACCAGTCACATGAAGAACCCATCTTCTTGAGCTGCTCGACGATACGTCCGCCGTACTGCTCTTTCCATGCCCATGCTCTCTCAAGGAACTTCTCTCTGCCGATGTCTTCCTTGAAGATGCCTTCTTTGCGCATCTCAGCAACGATCCTTGCTTCGGTAGCAATGGATGCGTGGTCTGTACCGGGAAGCCAGAGAGCAGCGTAACCTGCCATTCTCTTATATCTCGTCAGGATGTCCTGAAGAGTGTTATCAAGGGCATGGCCCATGTGAAGCTGACCCGTGATGTTCGGCGGGGGCATTACAATGGAAAATCTCTTCTTGGATCTGTCTTCTGAAGGCTTGAAATAGCCTTTTTCCGTCCAATTCTTGTAAAGCTTGGGTTCCTCCTCATTCGGATTGAAGGTCTTGCTTATGCCGTCAATTCTAGCCATCTGTTTTTATGTTCCTCTTTTCGATATTGATTACTTCTTGATCATTGAAAGTGCGCCGTAAAGGATGGAATCATCACCCAGCGCAGCCTTCTTGAAAACAACGGTCTCCCTTATGGAAGGCATGCAGTATCTGTCGACTTCAGAAAGGATCTTCTGCAGGAAGACATCGCCTACTGCTTCGATTACGCCGCCGCCGTACACAACGATCTCAGGGCTGAACGTATTGACCAGGTTGCCTGATGCGATCGCCAGATAGTGGCAGGCGCGGTTGACTGCTTCAGTCGCAACGGGATCGTTGCTGTTAAGTGCAGCCTTAAGGAGCTTGGACTTGAAAACGCCGTCCTGTACAGCCTCAGCCATTGCAGACTTTCTGCCTCTGGCTACCTGCTGTCTGATATAAGCGCTCATGCCCTGCTTGCTCGAAAATGCTTCAAGGCAGCCTCTCTGTCCGCAGTTGCACATAGGTCCCTCAGGATCGAGGATCATGTGACCGTACTCTGCAGCCTTGAACTTGTTGCCTGTGTAAAGCTCACCGTTAAGGATGAGTCCGCCGCCCATGCCTGTGCCTACGAAAAGTCCGACGACATTGTCGTAGCCCTTGGCAGCACCGAACTTGTATTCGCCCAAAACGCCTACGTTAACGTCGTTTCCGATATAGAAAGGAACGCCGAATTCGTCCTCGATGGGCTTCCTGATGTTATAGTTCTTCCAGGGAAGATTGGGTGAGAAAAGAACGATGCCGCTGTCCTGGTTGATAACGCCCGGAGCGCCTGCGGCGATGGCATGGATCTGGCTCTTCTTGATGCCTGAACCGTCAAGCAGGTCTTTAACGACGCTGATGATGAGGTCTTCGATGTTCTGTGAAGAATCACCGCCGGACTTGGTCTTCTTCTTCATGCGGTAGACTATTTCACGCTTGGAATTGAAGATCGCGCCGAGAACCTTGGTGCCGCCGATATCGAGACAAAGATTATAAGATTCTGCCATTGTTTTTCTCCCCTCTGTAGTAATTGTTCCTTAAGTTATCAGCTTACGCCGAGTGCCGTATTGCCCTCACCTGTTCCTGCGGGCTTCTCGCTCGAGCCGTTCTTGTAGATCAGGATCGGCTGCTTGCCCTCGGTGATGCATTCCTTCTTGATGATGCACTCCCTGATGTCGTGCTCTGACGGTACGTCAAACATGACCTGTCTCATCGTCTCTTCGATGATGGCGCGGAGTCCTCTTGCACCGGTATTCTGCTCTACGGCCTTATCAGCAATTGCACGGATCGCGTCTTCCTCGAACTTGAGATCGACGTCGTCCATCTTGAGGATCTTCTGATACTGCTTGATGATTGCGTTCTTGGGTTCTGTGAGAACTCTTACGAGAGCATCTGAATCGAGCCTGTCGAGAGCAACCGTAACCGGAATACGTCCGATGAATTCGGGAATGAGACCGAACTTCATGAGGTCATCCGGCTTTACTTCGTGATAGTAGATACCGCTGTTCATGTCACGGCGTGACTGAACGTCTGCACCGAAACCGAACTGCTTCTGCTCAACACGGTTTGCGATGATGTCATCGAGACCGTCAAACGCACCGCCGCAGATGAAAAGGATATTCGTTGTATCGATCTTGATGCACTCTTCGTTCGGGTGCTTTCTGCCGCCCTTGGGAGGAACGTTTGCGATGGTGCTCTCAAGGATCTTGAGGAGTGCCTGCTGAACACCTTCACCGCTGACGTCACGTGTGATGGATACGTTTTCTGACTTCTTTGTGATCTTGTCGACCTCATCGATATAGACGATACCGATCTGGGCACGTTCAATATCGTAATCAGCCGCGATAATAAGCTTTAAGAGGATGTTCTCGACGTCTTCACCGACGTAACCTGCCTGTGTAAGGCTGGTGGCATCAGCTACTGCAAACGGAACGTTGAGGATCCTTGCAAGTGTCTGTGCAAGGAGCGTCTTACCTGAACCTGTGGGTCCGAGCAGGAGAATGTTGCTCTTCTGGAGCTCGGTCTCATCGGAAGGAAGATCCGTATAGACTCTCTTGTAGTGATTGTAGACTGCAACGGAGAGCGCAACCTTGGCATCATCCTGACCTACGACATACTGGTCGAGCATGTCCTTGATCTGATGAGGCGTAACAAGCTTCTTGGGCTTGATGGAACGCATCTTGCGCTTCTTGTTGACTTTCTCTTCTTCGGCAATGATACCGTAAGCCGTTCTGATGCAGTCAATGCAGATATAGCAGTTGACGCCCGAGAAGAGTCTCGGAACTTCATATTCGGACTTTCCGCAGAATGAGCAGCTTAAGATCTCCCTTGAATCTCCGCCGCCGTAAGTATTTTTAGAATTCGCCATTTAGAACTCCCTTTTTGTGTTTCGGAAAGACTGTCAAAGACAGTCTGACTTATATTTTATTACATAATAAGTAATTTTACCAAAGTTATGCATTACTTATATTTCAAGTGCGTGAAAATGCTGTCACAGACGCTCTGAATCAAGGATTATCGTGAACGGACCGTCGTTTGTGAGACTGACCTGCATGTCGGCTCCGAATTCCCCGCAACCGACCTGTTTTACTGACTCTGAGCACTTTTTGACTATGTAGCCGTAAAGCTCTTCCGCCCTTTGGGGTTCGCAGGCATCGGTAAATCCGGGTCTGTGGCCCTTTTTGCAGTCCGCGTAGAGCGTAAACTGCGATACCAGGAGCAGACCGCCGCCGACCTGTGACAGGTCGAGATTGGTCTTCCCTTCGCTGTCGGCAAAGATGCGCAGGCCGATCATCTTGGAGATCAGCTTGTCGGCTATTGCCTCGTCATCGCCCTTGCCTATGCCTATCAGCACCATAAGGCCCTGTCCTATGCTGCCTTTCGTCTGTCCGTCGATGTCGACTTTAGCCGAAGTAACGCGCTGAATTACGAATCTCACGAATCAGATTCCCCTTCCGTCATTTTCTTAACATAGTCCAGATACTGTCTGACCTTTGCCTCGTAACCGATGTCGGTAGGCTCATAGTAAGTCCTGCCGAGCGTTTTGTCGGTCATGTACTGCTGTTTTGTAATATGTCCCGGGAAATCATGCGGATACTTGTATCCGACAGAATATCCAAGATCCTCCATGCCCTTTGCAGGGGCATTTCGAAGATGCATGGGAACAACTCCCGTATCGGTGTTACCGACGTCAGCCAAAGCCTTATCAATGGCAAGATAAGCGGCATTTGACTTGGGTGAAGTTGCCACGGCCACACACGCTTCGGCAAGCGGGATCCTTGCCTCGGGCATACCGACCGCTTTTGCGCAGTCATAGGCGGCAGTGGCTATCAGGAGCGCATTTGGATTTGCCATTCCGACGTCCTCGGCAGCGCAGATCATTATCCTTCTGGCAAGGAATTCTATGTCCTCACCGGCCTTTAAAGCCCTTGCGAGATAAAGGATCGCAGCATCGGGATCAGAGCCTCTCATGGACTTGATCATGGCGCTGATGTTGTCGTAATGATATTCGCCGTCCTTGTCGAAAATTACAGCCCTGTTCTGCATGCATTCCTTCATGACTTCGTCCGTTATCACAACGGCGCCGTCAGATGAAGGCGGAGTCGTTACGACAGCGAGTTCAAACGCATTGAGCGCGGAACGGGCGTCTCCGTTGGACGTCTCGGCTATCTTGAGCAGAACGCTCTCTTCACACCTGATCTCGATGTTGCCAAAGCCGCGTTCTTTGTCTTCTATCGCGTTTCTTAAGACTTTCGCGATGTCTTTGGGCTCAAGGGGCTTGAGCTGGAGGACAGTCGAACGCGAGACAAGAGCCTTGTTGACCTCGAAATAAGGATTCTCGGTCGTGGCTCCGATCAGTATGACAGTGCCGTCCTCCACGAACGGAAGGAGCGCATCCTGCTGCAGTTTATTGAATCTGTGGATCTCATCGATGAACAGGACTGTCTTCCTGCCCTCAGAGATTATCGGGTTTCTGGCATCCTCGGTAACCTTCTTGATATCGCCCACGCCGGCCGTAACCGCGTTGAGCCTTTCAAAGCGTGATTCCGTGGTATTGGCAATAACCCTGGCAAGCGCAGTCTTGCCTACGCCAGGAGGCCCAAAAAGGATAATCGAGGACAGACGGTCTGCCTCGATCATTCTTCTGAGCATTTTGCCCTTGCCTATTATGTGTTCCTGTCCCGCATACTCATCGAGCGTACGGGGAGACATCCTGAAAGCGAGGGGCTCTTTTTTCCCTTTGCTTAAGTCAGCCAAATGAGTTTCCCTTACTTGATGTCAGGATAGATCGGATACTTATCTGTAAGAGTCTTAACTCTTGCGATAACATCAGCCTTCTTGTTCTCGTAATCGAAGATGCAGTCAGCGATGCAGTCAGCAACGACCTTGCAGTCTTCTTCCTTGAAGCCTCTTGCCGTAACAGCAGGAGTACCTATACGTACGCCGGATGTAACCATAGGCTTCTCGGGATCGAAAGGAATTGTGTTCTTGTTAGCTGTGATGTTGCAGTCGTCAAGTCTCTCCTGGAGCTCCTTACCTGTAACGCCTGTGCCTCTGAGGTCGATCAGCATGAGGTGGTTGTCAGTACCGCCGGATACGAGGTTAACGCCTCTGGAGAGGAGCTGCTCGCTCATGACCTTTGCGTTGCTGATGATCTGGGCTGCATACTGTCTGAACTCAGGTGAGAGTGCTTCCTTGAAAGCAACAGCCTTAGCTGCGATGATGTGCATCAGAGGGCCGCCCTGCTGTCCGGGGAATACTGCGGAATTGATCTTCTTAGCATATTCCTCTTTGCACATGATGATACCGCCACGGGGTCCTCTGAGAGTCTTGTGTGTGGTTGTTGTTACGAAATCAGCGTAAGGAACCGGATTCGGGTGAAGTCCTGCAGCAACAAGGCCTGCGATGTGAGCCATGTCTACGAAGAGGTAAGCGCCTACTTCGTCAGCGATCTCTCTGAACTTCTTGAAATCGATGATCCTCGGATATGCGGAAGCACCTGCAACGATAACCTTAGGCTTTACTTCGAGAGCCTTCTGGCGGATCGTCTCATAATTGAGTGTCTGAGTCTCGGGATCAACCTGATAGAACTCTGACTCATATGTTCTTCCTGAAACGTTGAGCTTCATGCCGTGTGTAAGGTGGCCGCCGTGAGAAAGGTCGAGACCCAGGATCTTGTCACCGGGTTCGAGGATGGCGAAATAAACTGCAGTGTTAGCCTGTGCGCCTGAATGAGGCTGGACGTTTACATGCTCAGCACCGAAAAGCTGCTTGGCTCTGTCGATAGCGAGCTGCTCGACGATGTCGACATACTCGCATCCGCCGTAATAACGCTTTCCCGGATAACCCTCAGCGTACTTGTTGGTAAGGGGTGAACCTGCTGCCTCAAGAACTGCCTCGGAAACGGTGTTCTCGGAAGCGATCAGCTCGATCTTGTTGCGCTGACGGCCGATCTCCTGCATTATTGCGGAGTAAACCTCGGGATCCTCAAACTTGATGTGATCGTACATATAAACATCCTCCTTGGGACTATAAAAATCTAACGAGGGTATTTTATATTAATTTATTTAAATAGTAAACTTGATATTGATATATGTCCTGAAAATCTAAAGGCTGCACGGTTCTGACAGTAACCGTACAGCCTTCTTATATTTCTGGCTTTAAGAAATAGGCTTTGACAAATGCTGTTCAAGGACGGGTTTTCCGTTTCCTCTTAAGCGATTTGTCAAATTATATTATTAAAGTTCGAAAAACAAAACAGCGTTTCGCAAATTTCGACAGATTATCAAATACTATATATCTCATCAGCCCCCGGAGGCGACAATTTGACATAAGCTCCGTCGTTTTCGATGTAAAAAACGCCCTCGGATCTGTCCGTGAATCTTCCGATGACAGTCGCCGGCACCCCTTGTTTATCAAGGGTTTCGATAACTCTGTCCGGTTCCGGAGTGGCTATCATGAGCGAACCTGATGAGATGAGTCTGAAAGGATCTAAGCCCAAAGCGGCACATATATCAGATGTTGCTATAGTAAAAGGCACCTTTCTCTTGTCTATAACGACACCGGTCTTGGAGAAATCGGCCATCTCAAACGCAGCTCCGAATACACCTCCCTCGGTTACGTCATGCATGAGATCGACCGCGCTCAAAGCAAATCCGTCCTCTCTGTATTTTACAGATCTTGCTATCAGCGATCCGCAGGCTGCTCCTTCTTTAACGACAGAGATTAGTTTTTTATAAGAAAGGGCTTCTTCGATGCAGGCATCGCTCACCTTGCCGGCGAGCTTGTCCCTGTGTTCATTTGCCGCTATGAAGCTGCCTTCGATGCCGGCAGTCTTGGTCATTATCAGGCTGTCGCCGGGCATTGCCTTGCCGAGCGGAACGCATCCGCCCTTCCTGACAAGTCCGAAAGCCGTGGAAACGACGATCATCTTGTTGACGGCATCAGAGACCTCTGTATGCCCTCCGACGATGTCAACGCCCAAAGCCTGTGCTTCGCGGCTCGCCTGATCGACGGTATTCCTTAAGTCTTCTTCGGTAACAGAAGGCGGAGCAATTATTACTATCAGTATTCCCGCAGGCCTGACGCCGCATGCCGCGATGTCATTGCAGGATACGTGAATGGCGAGTGTGCCGGACTCTGTTCCGCCGGCGGTGATCGGGTCAGACGAGGTTACCATCAGGTCCTCTCCTGTCCTGATCCATGCGCAGTCAGCGCCTATACCCGCACCTGAAAGCGTGTTGGCGGAAAGCGCCGGAAGTCTGCTCAATACCAGCGACTGGAGCTGTTCGTCTGTCAGTTTGCCTATCTTCATATCAGAACGGGTTAATCTCTATGTCTTCTGTTCCCGCAACTCCCGCTTCGACCATTTCATCGATGTCGATGTTCTTTTCGGCCTCGATTATGTCTTCGGGATGCGGATGTGTCTTGGGGTGCTTTGCGACGAATACCGTGCAGCAGTCCTCATAAGGGAGGATCGATGTCTCAAAAGCACCGATCTTTCTTGAGATGTCGCATGTGGCCTGCTTATCAAGACCGATCAAAGGTCTTAAGATCGGCATCTTTACGACTTCGTTTGTGGCGGCGATCGCTTCCATGGTCTGAGATGCGACCTGGCCAAGGCTCTCGCCCGTAATAAGGCACTTGCAGTCGTTCTTCTCGGCGAGGCGCTCTGCTATCTTGAGCATTACGCGGCGCATCGTGACCGTAAGCATGTCCTGCGGGGAGTTCTTGTAAAGATCAAGCTGGATCTGCGTGAAGTTTACGACGTGAAGCGTCATGCGGCCGGAATATCCGGATACGATCTTTGCAAGATCAACGACCTTCTGCTTTGCGAGGTCGCTCGTGTACGGATATGAATGGAAATAAACGGCATCAAGCGGCATTCCGCGGGAAGCCATCATGAAGCCTGCGACAGGGCTGTCGATTCCGCCCGACAAAAGGAGCATTCCCTTTGCGCATGAACCGACCGGAAGGCCTCTGTGCGCCATCATCTTGCCGGAATAGATGTAGTTATTCTCACGGATCTCAACGTTAAGGATGAAATCGGGATTCTTGACCTTAACCTTAAGCTGAGGGAACGTATCGAGGATATAGCCTCCGAGCTCATCGCAGATCTCAGGTGAAGTCAGCGGGAAAGTCTTGTTTCCGCGCTTGCTCTCAACCTTGAACGTTACATAGTCGGGATTCTGGGCAAGGAGTTCTTTGATGCACTCAACGGTGTTTTCCTTGATGGATTCAAAGTCTCCCTCAAACTTCCTGGCAAGGCTTACGGAAACGATGCCGAAAACCTGGCAGACGGCCTTCATGATGTCCCGGGCTGCCTCCATGCTCTGGAAGTTCGGGTTATCCTCTTCCTTGGGTTCGATCCAGATCCTGCTCTGGCTCTGATATATCTTCAGATGACCGAATTTCTTAAGCCTGTACTTGAGATTGCTCTTGAGCTGGATCTCAAATGAACCTCTGTTAAGCCCTTTGAGGGTTATCTCACCCATTCTCGCCAAAAGGACGTTTCCCATTACATTTTCCTCACTTCACCAGAAATTGTTCGTATATCTCATCAACGCGCTTAATGAATTCCACCGCTTCTTCCATCGTATTATAGCGTGAGAATGAAAGCCTTACCGCATTTGCGGCAACTTTTCTGTCAACGCCGGACTCGAGCAGCACGTAAGACACCTTCTTCGCCTTGGAAGAACATGCGGAAACCGTTGATACATATATGTCGTAGATCTCGAGACAATGAAGCATCGTCTCGGATTCAAAACCCTTGAAAGAAACGTTGAGCACATAAGGAAGTGCATCGTCAGGAGAAAGGATCACAGCATCTCTTGCCGCGAGTTCCTTTCGCAGATAGCAGTTTATCTCAGCTGCTTTAGCACGTGCCTCATCAATGCCTTCAGAAACTTCCTTCAGCGCTGCGAGGAAAGCTCCTGCGAGAACAGGGCTCTGCGTTCCCGAACGCATGCCGTCCTGCTGTCCGCCTCCGAGGATCAGAGGATCGATCCTGATGCCCTTCTTAACATAAAGGACACCGTTGCCCTTAACCGAATGGATCTTGTGTCCGGAGAACGAGCACATGTCTGCACCCATCGAATTAAGGCTGATGGGCAGCTTGCCCAGTGCCTGAACGCAGTCAATATATATGACAGTTGAAGGCGATAAAGCCTTTATCGTCTTTACGATGGCATCAAAAGGCAGGATCGAGCCTGTCTCATTGTTGACCAGAGTAAAGCATGCAAGAGCGACACCGCCCTTCCTGAGTTCTTCCTCAAGGCTTTCGATAACGGGCTTTCCGTCCGAGCCGACCTTTACGTATCTGATCTCATATCCGAGTCCTGAAAGATATTCCAGGCACTCGAGCGTTGCCTTATGTTCAGTCCTCGTGGAGATAACGGCATTTCCCGCTCTCTTATTGCGGCTCATGTAGCCCTTGATGGCTGTGTTTGCGCTCTCAGTTGCGCATGACGTGAAGAAGATCTCCTCACTCTTGGCTCCCAAAAGCGAAGCGGTCTCTCTTCTGATACTTTCATAGACCTCTGCAGCTTTGGTTCCGAGCTTATGAAGCGAGCCCGGATTTGCAGATACCGTATCTGCCGTAAGTTCAAGGATCTTCGTCCTTACAGCTTCAGAAACAAAGGTTGTAGCGCTGTTATCGAAATAGATCATGACATGCCTCTCTCAAAATGACGCATGTATTATAGTCGTTTGTGCAGGTTTTGGCTATTAAATTATAAAAAAGGGCATCAAGGCCTTATCGCCGCGTTCAGGTTCCTGATCTTCTTGAGTTCAGCCTTGTTGGTGTACATCAGCTGGTCTGAGATCCTTATTGCATCGGTAATCTTTTGTCCGTCTGAGACCATTGCATATCCGAAAGCAAGCATATATTCAGTCTTGCCTGTCTCCTCACGCATTGTTTCGATCGCACTCTTAATGCGGCCCTCATCAACGCCAACATAAAAGATCATGAACTCGTCACCGCCGACCCTGTATACGGTGGCATTGCGACCGCAGTTCTCTTTCATTATCTTTGCAACGGTCTTAAGCGCCTCGTCCCCTGCACTGTGACCGAACGTATCATTGAGATACTTAAGGTCATTCATGTCGATCGAAACCACACCGCTGATGTAACGTGCATTCTCCTCGATGTCCTGATAATAGCTCTGTCGGTTGTAAAGTCCGGTCAGAGAATCGATCTTGGCCATGTGGATATAGATGTACGTGAAGTAAAGCAGTATTCCGGATGTGAATATGGCACTGTAATCCTTGTCCGTCTGAAGGAACATGAACAGCAGCGCACCGATGAGCGGGCCCAGCGTTATGTATGCGATTATCATCCGGTTGACCCGCGACGTATTCTTCATATAGATGAAATTATGGATCAGGAATACGAACACATAGAACGCGAAAAGGAAATACGGAAGACGGTTAAGCGGACCTTCGGCATAGTTATTCGTTTCGCGGAAATAAAAAACGATATGAGTCCACTGCGACGTAAAGAAAAGCGGAACGCATATCATCTCGGGGATCATGAGGATACTAAACAGTTTCTTCGACATTCCTGTTGTAGTGAGCAGCATCAGAACTATTATTATCACGGGATAGATCGAATACAGGGCCGCAGTCAGGAGCGGGCGCATAATGCTCAGCGTCTGGAAAGTCTGTGTCCATCTTTCCGCCGTAAACAAAATGAGTTCGATAAACAGGAGACCTACCGCTATGATCGTCCTCTTCTTCATCTCAAAAGAGATGTGAGCACCGACAAGCAGAAGTATAACGAGCCCTCCGAGCTCAAATATCATCACAAAATTGTCGGTCAAGAACTCAACGGACGTCATGGACAATTACCTTAATGCTGAATCAGGGCCCTTATATCTCGGTTTCCCTGCGGTTCCTTTTCCGTACTCGATAGCGTCTTTAGGACACTGATTGATACATGCCATGCAGTGCGTGCAGGTCTTACCCCACAACGGTTTATTGTCTTTCATCGTTATGTTCGAAAGCGGACAGATCTTAACGCACTTGCCGCAGGCTATGCACTTGTCCGTCGCCCTGAACTTTTTCGTCTTCATGAAGTCCTTATAGTATACATCCCTGACCCACTTGGTAACAGAGTACTCAACGGCTCCGATCCTTTTGTTTTCAAGAACTTCACACTTCGTTATCGAACCTGCGATCTTTTCGATCTCTATCTCGGCTTTCTCGATGATGTCGATGTTGTCCTCAACCTGCTTCGTCGTAAACAGCGCAATATAGTTCTGAGGCATGACTATCTGGGCAGCGCCCATGCATTCCATGCCCTTCTTTTCGCACAGCTCGGATGCCACCTTGGGCGTTATTCCCATCGAGGCGGCACAGGTAACGATGAAGTATGCTTTTGCTCCCTGAGGGAAACCTGCCCACTCCACGAAGTCCGTCATGGCCCTCGCGGGAGCCGACATATACGACGGGCAAACAAAGACATAAACACCGGATTCGGTAAAATCAGGACGCTCCATAGTCCTGGTATATTCAGTTATGTCAACAGCCTCCTGACCTATGGCTCTTGCTATGTTCCTGGCCACGAACCTGCTGTTGCCCGTTCCCGAAAAATAAAAGACCATGTCAGCCCTCCTTAAGGGGCATTATGACGGTTTCCATGAAGGTCCTTGCCCCGTCCTCTTTAAGCAGCATGTTCAAAGTCTTGCTCGAAGGGTTACCGTCCGTTATCATGCGCTCTCTGAACGCTCTTAATCTTTCTTTGTATTCAGGCATGAATTTAGTGTTCCTTACAGAGCCCAAATATGCGCTGACAGAATCAGACGCCATTTTCACGAGTTCATCTGCCTCACCCGTCTTGATAAGCGAATATGGCATCCTCTCTTTGACATACCAGTTGTCTTTCTCCTCATAATCAGGGAGATCACGGAAATCGTCATAGACATCCTTAAGAGCATCATCTGTCAGCTCTTCCATTCCGCAGCCGTAGTATTCAACGAACACGCAGCGTTTCTTTTTCATGCTCATAGCATCAAGGAGCAGATACGGAAGATCGATGCATTCAGAAGGCATGAACGACATCGTGATAAGCTCCATGCCCATCTTCGTCGTTGTATGCATCATCATCACGTGACCGAATCCCGGAACGTTATAGCGGTCCACACGGAAACGCATCATGGGAATGAGTTTCGGGTACTTCATGTTCGTATAACGGTCCTCCGGAAGAAGGACTGCATTGCTCTTCGTTAATATGTCCGCTGCTCTCTGCTTAATGCCGACGATCATTTGGAAAAGCTCTTCTTGATGTATTCGGCAAAGCTCATGTCACCGGCAACCGTGTCGCCGACCATATCGTGAGTGAGAGTCCACTTGGAAAACTTTATGATCGCATCCTTGCCGTTCTTCTTGCACTTGTTGACCCACGCAAGGATATCGAAGATCGCAGGTGAAGCACGCTTAATGACAGGTTCTTTTCCTGCTGCCTCAAAGCACATCTTGGCAATCTCCTCGTACGAATACTTCTCTTTACCTCCGACCGAATAAGTGACATTCTCATCGGTCATGTGATCAACGATGAATGCCGCAAAGTCTTCTGTCGAAACGATATTCGCATATACGGGTTCTTTTCCGAGAAGAGTTACCTTGCCCTTCTCGATCATGGGCTTAAACACTTTGATGATGTCGTAAAAATAACCCGTCGGGCGGTGAATTACATATGTCAGACCGCTCTTCTTAAGTTCCTGCTCAAAAAGATATTTCGCGTTGACCATAGGAACGTTGGGCGCAGTGTCAGCCTTGACGACCGAGACATACACAAAGTTCTTTATTCCTGCTTTCTTTGCTTCTGCCAGCAGATTGAGGTTGCCCTGATAATCGATGTCGTAATTGCTTACAGTTGCAGAACCCTTTGTAAGGCCGACAGTGGTAATCAATATGTCGGCGCCGTCACAGGAACCTTCCAGTGTCTTCGGATCAGTAACATCGATCTTTATGAACTTAAAACCTGACGATACGCCAATGTCTCTCTGCATCATGTCGAGCGCGATGACTTCATGACCGGCCGAAACCAATGACCTGAAGATATCCGCACCAAGATTGCCGTAAGCACCGGCTAACACGACTTTCATGCTTCTGCCCTCCGCCACTTTTGCAATTTACTTCATTGTAATCAGTTCGTATTCACGCGTACCGATACCGATCTTTTCGGCATGCTCAAGAGTCTCAGCCCATGAAACGTTCGGATTGCTGTTATGCCAGTGGTCTCCGTGATCGTGAAAATCAGGATCCGCCATATTATCACCGAGCTGGCTGTTCCTGATGGGTTCTGCCCGGGAACAAAGATCTACGCAGGCCTGATCGAGCGCGACCGGATCAAATGACGCGAGCATTCCGATGTCAGGAAGGATCGGGGCATCATTCTCACCGTGGCAGTCGCAGTTAGGCGACACGTCCGTGATCAGGGTTATGTGGAAATTCGGCCTGTCGTGAATTACGGCAGCCGTATATTCGGCCATCTTGCATCCTAAGAGCGAAGCGGCGTTCCAATTATCGTTCTCAATTGCATCGAAAGCACATGCGCCTATGCAGCGTCCGCAGCCCTTGCACTTGTCGGGATCGATCCATGCCTTTCCTTCTTCGTAGTAGATCGCATCGGAACCGCACTCCTTGGAGCATCTTCTGCATCCTCTGCAGCTGTCGTAGATAACATGCGGATGTCCGCTCTGATGCTGCTGCATCTTTCCCGCTCGGCTTCCGCAGCCCATTCCGATATTCTTTATCGTTCCGCCGAAGCCGGCCTGTTCATGACCTTTGAAATGAGTCAGTGAAACAAAGATGTCAGCGTCCATAACGGCACGGCCGATGTAAGCCTCTTTGCAGTATTCTCCGTTCGGTACGGGAACGAGTATGTCATCGGTTCCCCTTAAACCGTCAGCGATTATTATCTGGCAGCCGGTGGTAACCGTGTTGAAGCCGTTGATGTTGGCGCAGTCCATGTGCTCCAATGCATGCTTTCTGCTTCCGGGATATAAAGTATTGCAGTCCGTCAGGAACGGCAGCCCGCCGTTCTCCTTGATGACATCCGCAACAGCCTTTGCATAATTTGGCCTTAAATATGCGAGATTTCCGAGCTCGCCGAAATGCATCTTGATGGCAACGAACTTGTTGTCAAAATCGATATCACCGATGCCGGCCATCTTTATGAGCTTTTGAAGTTTATCCGTCAGAGAAACACCCAGACGCGTTCTGAAATCGGTGAAATAAACCTTAGACTTCTCCATGCTTCATTCCCTCCTGCAATTAAATGCGGGTGACCGGAGTGACCCTGCTTTTTAATTATATCATTTGCCCCTGTTCATTTTCGCTATCGAAGCAAGCGTCGGAATGTTCATCGGACACACCTTTTCGCATGCCAGGGATTTGGAGCATCCTTTCGCGAAATGCTCGTCGTAATCCTTTTTGATCTGCTTTCCGTCGCCCTTGCTGCGAGATCTTACGAAGAAGCTGTCATTAGCGAAAAGCGGTCCGTAGAAATTATCGCCTTTCACATAGTTGGGACATGCTTCAAGGCACAGTCCGCACTTAAGGCATCTGCCTATCTGATATTCGAGTTCGTGGTCCTTTTCGTTCTCTTTATGATATTCACCGATGTATGTATTTATCTTCCTGAGGTTATCCTGGATTATCCCCCTGTCGACGACAAGGTCGCTGATGACAGGGAATTTCCTGAGCGGTTCTATAGTTATCACGTCACCTTTCAGGTCTTTAACGAAAGTATCGCATGCAAGCGCAGGAACGCCGTTTATCACCATCGCACAGGCTCCGCACATGCCCTGAATGCAAGAGCACTCCCAGGAAATCCTGTCAGCCGGGTTTCCATCACAGTCAACGATGTCATCCCTGTAATTGATGCTGTCCAAAACAGCCGCGACCGAGGCATTTGAAGAGCCGTCGTAATCAAACGTCTGCCAGTAAGGTTTTGCACCGGGATGCTGCTGCCTTAATATCTTAACCTTCATAATCGTCCTCACCGGTAAGCCTCGTCCTGAACGCTCCGCCGTCATAACTAATGACGGTTGCTGCCCTGTATTCTTCAGACTGATCATCAAAATCGCTTCTGATGTGAGCGCCTCTGCTCTCCTGCCTGGCTGATGCAGAAATGAGCACCGCCTTTGCAAGTGTAAGTATGCCTTCAAGACTGTAGTTGAAGTACTCAAGTTCTGACCTGTCATAATTGATCTTATCAGCAATGCTCAGATAGTAATCAACAGACGAAATGCCGTTCTCAAGCTCTCCCTTTTCCCTGACGATGCCGAGAGAAGAGTTCACCGTATCAGCAAGAAGCCCCCTGACATACATGACAGGGAATCTGCTTTCAGACTTCCTCTTCTGCTCAAGCTTTTCGTTTTCAGTTTTGACTTCACTGCTAAAGTCTGGAGCATCAGTCTTCCTTCCGCAAAGATCACAAGCCGCAGTCTTTCCGCTGTAGATTGCTGCAAGCAGAGAATTGCCGCCGAGCCTGTTGGCGCCGTGATACATTGAAGCGCATTCGCCAATCGCATACAGGTTCTTTATGTTCGTTCTGTGATGAAGATCAACTGCAAATCCGCCCATGAAGAAATGCACCGACGGAACAACGGGAACCGGTGTCTTTGTAATGTCGAGGCCTTTGTATTTCAGGCACAGATCGTAGATCTCCGGGATGCGCTTGCGGATCTTGTCTTTTCCGAGGAATGACACATCAAGATAAACCTGTCTGCCTGTCTCATGAATGCATCTGGAAACGATGTCTCTCGGCATCAGATTGCCCTTTGGACCAAACTTATCTTCCATGAAATAGACTCTCTTTCCGTCTTCCTCATAGAAGAGCCTTCCGCCCTCGCCTCTTGCAGCCTCCGATACGAGCATCTTCTTCTGCTCCGTCACTATGGTTGTCGGATGGTATTGGATGAATTCAAGGTTCTTGAGTTCCGCGCCCTGCATGAACAGTTTTCCGGCAACATATCCGTCGCACTGGGTTGAACCCGTGGTCTTTCCGAAAAGGGCATTCTGGCCGCCTGTTGCGATGACGACCGCATCAGCGGTAACAGCTTCAACGTTCCTTGTTGCCTCACTGTAGAGCATCGCTCCGTAGCAGACCCCGTCCCTGATAAGTCCGGAATAAAAGTCAGTCCAGAAGCGCCTTTCGATGAACCCAAATCCTTCCAATCTTCGGGCCTCCATGACGAGAGCCGTGACTATCTGTTTGCCCGTGGCAGTTCCCGAGAAATGCGTCCTCGGGAAGCTCTGGCCTCCGAACGCGCGCGTTGCTATCTTTCCGTCGTTATCCCTGCTGAACACCGTACCCAGGCTCTCAAGCCAGCTGACGATCTCCGGAGCTGACGTGCAAAGCCCAGTGACGGCCTTTTCGCCGGCGATGTAGCATCCGCCCTTCAGGGTATCTTCTATATGCTGTTTGATGCTGTCTTCACCGTCCGGATTCATTACTGCGTTTATACCGCCTGCGGCTAGTACCGACTGCGATCTTTCCGAAGGGAACGGTGAAACGAGTATTACATGATTGCCTCTTGAAGCGCATTCAATCGCGCATGTCAGGCCGGAGATGCCGCTGCCTATTATGAGTACTCTGCTCATGCCGCACCTCCCGATTTAAGGAACATCGCGATCTGAGTATTCGTTACGACAAATGCCGCTGCAACAAAAAGCATCACACACAGGATCCAGACAAATACATCAAGTCTTTTACGTCCTTTTTCAGATCCTATAAGTCCTAAAGTGATGAAAGCATTGCTCACAGAAACTCCTGTGTGCAAAAGCGTAACCGCATAAAACAGCAGCTGCAAAACCAGCACAGCAAAAAACAGCACACGGTTTGTCTGCGAAGAACTCTTAAGAGCCGCAAAAGTATTAAGGTGAAGGATGATCAGCACCGCCATGACGATCGCACTAATACGCTGTATGATCGTCCTGACATTAAGCGCAGGATATTTAAGGCCGTTTCCTTTGTCATGTAAAACAAAAACACTAAAGCAGCTTAAGAGTATGTGAAGACACCCTGAAACAAGCACAGCATAAGCGATCACTTTAGTCAGGACAGGATTGTAATAGAAAGTCAGATAAGCGTAGATCTCATATGAGATATGGACCAGTAAAAGTGCGATTATCGCTAGACCCAATACCGCGTTGATCTTCTTAACCATCAATGCTCCTTTTGTTGCTTACCGCCCTGAAAATGCACGCAACAGCGAATGCCGCCAAAGTAATTCCTGCAAATATCATTATACCAACTGGCCACCCCCAGCTTAAGAAAGCATAAAAATCATTGGTGTCAGGCCACTTTCCGCCTATGCCGTTAATGAGGATGTTGAGCATATAGCAGCACCCGTAGATAAAAGTCGGAACAGCGGCGATAACAGTATGTCTGAACGGAATGCGCTTCCTTCTGACGGTAATGAATTCAAACATTGCCACCAATGGAAGCAGCAGATGAAAGAACAGATTTCCTCTTTTGTAAAACTGCAGGTAACCGTAGAGAGGTCCGAACATAAACGCAACGACCGCAAATGTAATGGCGACTCCGCATACCGCACCGAGCTTCAGAGCAACAAGCCTGTCAGTTCCCCTGTCAAGAAGCAGGCATATAAGATACACTGCAGCGACAGCGCCGCAGAACACATTGGTCAATACCGTGTAGAACTTGAAATTCTCAATGCCAGAAGCCTGCAGAGCACCCTCTTCAGACTTCCCTGTGAGCATAAGGATTATGCCTGTTACCGCAAGGATCACGATAACGGCATTACTGATTATCTCTGCTTTCGAATGAGTCTTCTTATTCATTACCGCTGCCCGAAAGAGATTTGCCTTAAACAGATAATCTCATTATATCAGACAGACAGATTTTAGCCTTTAATGCCTTTAAGGAACTGCGCAACGGCGTCTTCCTCATTGCTTCCGATGACCGCTGTTGCCACGTTCTTGAGCTCATCGAGCGCATTTGAAACCGCATACGCTTCGTCGGCAGCCTTAAACATCGGCAGGTCATTTACGGAATCACCGAACACTACGACTTTTTCAAAGCCGTACTGTTCCTTGAGCTTTAATATCGACTTGGCCTTTGTGCAGTTCTGAGGGCAGATCTCAAGCCAGTATTCATCCCTGTAGATGTCTTTCTGGAATATGCATTCCCATCCGGAATAGTCTTTGACTCTTTCATAAATGGGATCAAGATCTTCTTTGGAACTAATCAGTGTCACATAACCCGGAACGCCGCAGAACATCGATTCAAGGTCCGGAACCTCGGTCTTGGCACGGTCGTTCTTATAATAATCGAGATACCCCTGAAAACACACCGTGTGCTCAACGGGAACATATGCCTTGATCATTTCATCCCCGAAAAAGCATGAGACAAAACCGCATCTGGGAAGTTCAGGTATCAGTTCCTTCAGGAGTTTGACTTCCTCATCCGTAAAAACAGCCTTTTCGAGATACTTCCCTGTTGTATTGTCTGCAAGCACGGCGCCGTTTCTTGTGATGACCGGGAGATTCAGCTTCAGCTCACCCGTGATCGTCCTGGCACTGTTAATGGACCTCGCCGTCGCATATGTGAAAGCAAAGCCCTTTTCGACCAATTCATTTATCGTCCTGACGGAAAACTCCGAGATCGAAAGATCATTACGCATCAGAGTTCCGTCGAGATCTGTTACATATAATGTTCTACTGTTCATTTCAGCCTGCTTCATTTGGATCACCTGTTGCTATGACACTGCGTATTATACCAATAACAAATAAACAGACAAAAAAGAGGCTGCATTTTGCAGCCTCTTTGAAATTTCTGTTCAATTAAGAATTACTTCTTAACCTTAACGCCTCTCTTACCGCAGTTTCTGTATGTGAAATACTTCTTGTACTTCTTAACCTTGGACTTCTTAACCTTAACCTTCTTTACAGAAGAAAGATACAGAGAGTACTTAACGCCCTTCTTTGTGAGCTTTGTTGTGTTCTTGATGTAGATCGTCTTGAGACGGCTGCAGCAATAGAAGCAGCACTTGCTGATCTTCTTGAGTTTCTTGGATGTGATTGCAAAATAGCTGAGGTGATCACAGAACTCAAAAGCCTGTACTCCGATCGTAACAAGATTTGCGCCGCCTGAAACTCGAACGAGCTTATAGTTGCTCTTGAATGCGAAATCTCCGATAGTCGTAACACCTGCAGGGAGGTAAACCTTAACAAGATTATTACGGGCGAAAGCACCGTAAGCGATTACCTTCAAAGATGTAGGGAAAGTAACGGAATCAAGATAAGCTTCAGTGAAGCACCACTTGCCTAAAGAAACAACGCCCTGCGGAACAACCATGTTCTTAATTCCGCTGCAGCTGGCGAAAGCTGCTTCGCCGAAAGACTTAACCTTGTTTCCCTGGAATACGATCTCGGAAATGTTGTAGCAACCATAGAAAGCATAGTTTCCGACACGAGTAATTTCGGAACCGATAACAAGCTTCTTGATGCTTGATCTTGAAGAATACCAAGGTGCACCGCTCGGATAGTCAGCAATATCACCGCTTCCTGAAATAGTAAGCGTATTTCCGCTCAAATTCCATGTAGCGTTGGTTCCGCAACTATTTGTAGCTGCATTTAAGCTGAATGCCGGGAACATTGAAACTACCATGATGACAGACATAAACATCGTCAGCACTTTTGCTTTAATACTCTGCATAAGAATAACCCCCTAATTTAGTTAAGTAAAATTTAACGTTGGAAAAAGTATACACAATAATAAAAAAAAATAAACCCTCTATATTCTAAAAAAGAACCTGAGGGTTTAGGCAATTTTGGTGCAGATGGCGGGACTTGAACCCGCACGAACTTGCGTTCACTAGCACCTGAAGCTAGCGCGTCTGCCAATTCCACCACATCTGCGTGCCCGTAAATTCTATAACAACGGCTTTCTTTTTTCAATATCGGCTTTTCGGGGCAAAAATATATAATTATTCTATGAAAGAAATCTCTGTCTCAGTCACATCCCTCTCGCAGTATGTTTCACGCGCAGGCGACCTTGCCGGCGGTTCATACCAGTCTGTCAGCGGCATAGAGGGAACGAGACTTCACCAGAAGGTCTTCTCGGAACTCAAGAAAGAACACGGCGACGTTGTCACGACCGAGGAGTCGCTTTCCTGGGTATATGACGGCCAGCCGGGCTTAAACCTCCGTGTTCAGGGCCGTTTTGACGCCATTCTCGAAGAGAAGAACAAAGCCCCGAGGATATTCGAGATCAAATCCTTCAACTCCGCAAAAGACAGTTTCAGGAGTCTGGTAAGGCCCGAACACATTACCCAGCTCAAGCTCTACGGCGCGATGTACATCTTCTCGAACAGCGATGTCATGGACGTCACCCTGACGCTCAGATACGTATCCGTAACCACCTTCAAGGCATACGAGGAAAGCTACGCGATGTCTTACGAGGAAGCCGAGACCTTCTTCGAATCGGTATGCATGGAGTATGCCGTTTTCGCAAAGCGCCTTTTGGATTACGGGAGCGAAATGACGGCATCCGTAAAGCAGGCCACCTTCCCCTACGACGTCATACGTTCCGGTCAGAAGGAATTCATGAAAAAGGCCCTGCTGTCCCTCACGTCAGGCAACACGCTCTTCGTAGAAGCACCCACGGGCATCGGCAAGACCATCTCCACCCTCTACCCTGCGATCAAGGGCCTTCAGCGCGGAAGATATGAAAAGATCTACTATCTCACTGCAAAGACCGCAACGCGCGACGTGGCTTCAAAAGCACTGAACGACATGCGCGCCAAAGGACTGCTGATAAGATCGATCCTTCTTCAGTCCAAGGAGAAGATGTGCCCGTTCGGAACTGAATGCGACGCCAAATTCTGTCCGCTCGCAAAGAACTACTACGGCAAGCTCAAGCCCGCACTCGAAGAGATCCTCACAAAGGATGAGATAACTCCCGACATAGTCACGGAGATCGCGGGCAGATTCGGAATTTGTCCGCATGAGTTCATGATCGACACGATGGCCTTCTGTACTGTTGTCATCGGCGACTATAACCACATCTTCCACCCGAGGGTTAAGCTCCTGTCGGATGATCCCGGTGAACCCAGATGCGTGATCCTCGTTGACGAGGCACACAACATGATCGACCGCGGCAGGGACATGTTCTCGGCATCGTTCTCACTCAGCCTCATCGATGAGATGATCAAGGATTTCCAGGACAGGGACACCCGCATCTCAGCGCTGATACACCAGCTCAGGCAGTACTTTGTCACCGCTTCGCAGATGTTCATGAACAACAGCTCATGCTTTGCCGTGCTCGAGGAAGCCGAAGAGAGAAAGATCATAAGGACCGACGGTTGGGAAGCAATGAGACAGCCTCCGAGAAAGCTCTACGCCAAGATGTGGTACACCGTCAAATGCCTTGGCGACATATTGGACAGCATTGAACAGGGGCAGACCAGAAGGACGGCAATGAAGTTCTTCTTTGAGGCAAGATATTTTCTTACTGTACTCGAGCACTATTTTGACGATTCCTACATCACGACCATGGGCAAGGACAAGTCTGACATAGTGCTGACCTTAAACTGCCTCGACTGTTCATCAAAGCTCGACAGCATAATCAGGGACAAGCTTCCGGTAATATTCTTCTCCGCGACTCTTTCGCCGTTTGAGTATTATAAGAACTGCCTCGTCGGGCGCGATGCCGACTATACTTCAACGCTGCAGCTGCCGTCACCGTTCCCTCCGGAGAACCTCGAGATCATGATCGATGCCGAGATCAGCACCGCATACAAGAACCGTGATGCGACAAAGCATGACCTTGTGCACAAGATAGTTGACGCACTTGAAGGAATGACCGGAAACTACATGGTCTTCTTCCCTTCATTTGAATACATGAACCAGATAATGCCGATGGTCTCTGAGCGCCTTGGAGCTGACGGCAAAGGAACAGGTCCTGATTCTTGCAGGATAGTCAGCCAGTTCCCCGAAATGACCGAGAACGACAAAGCTGAATACCTTTCTGCATTCGCGGAAGCCTCCAAAGGACTTCTTATCGGAACAGCGGTCCTGGGCGGACATTTCGGCGAAGGCATCGACCTGGTCGGAGACAGGCTTTCAGGCGTAATCATCGTCGGCGTGGGTCTTCCCAAGGTAACGCCCGAAAGGCAGATACTGCTCAATTACTATACTGAAAAATTCGGAGACGGATTTGCTTTTGCCTACAGATTCCCGGGCTGGCAGAAAGTACTGCAGGCTGTTGGAAGAGTCATCAGGACCGAGGAAGACACGGGCTTTGCGCTGCTGATCGATTCAAGGCTCGAAAACCCGGAATACGTCATGCTGTTCCCCGATCATTGGAGGATCTGAGATCATCTGCGTGACGCGATCTCGTCAAGAAGCTTTAAACCGTCGTAATCCTTATCAAACTGTACCGAAAGGTATGCCGTGGTGAAATCCTTCAGTGCCGAAAGAACTTCCGCTGACGCCTTTGCCGTAAACAGGCGGTTTACCGGACAGTCGGAAAAATAGTTGAGCGCATCGATGCAGTCGAAAGAGAGAATGCGGTAATCAGTACCGGTAAGACGTCCGGCCTTAGTGTTTTTCGCGATCTCGATCGTTCCGCCCGTAAGGCTTACGAGATAAGAATTGCCGGGCATTATTTCCTCACCGCCGTTGTTTGTCACTTCATATCTGACGGTAAGTCCCGCAACGGTAAGAAGGCGCCAGTTGAATGCCGAATATATGACGAGATAATCCTGAGGGCGCTTGGCGAGCATATAAAAAGCGTATGCCGCAAGCTCATAGGCCTCATGTGCCATGTCACCCTGGAAAGTTGAATCCAAAAGGCATGCGGAAATGTGGGACGCACATGTCATGGTCTCAAGGCTGTTCATTATGTCGGAGTTGTTTTCGACGATCGTGCCTTCCTTGAGATAGTAGTACCCGTGTGAAACACTTACAACGAGATCACAGACCATGAACGGGATCGTTGCAAAAGCAGACTTGCTGCCCGGGCGGCCGGAACCCTTTGCGCATATGGTCACAAGCCCCCTGTCTGCAGTGAGAACAGAGACCAGGCGGTCTTTTTCCTTGAATTCACGTGAAGCGAGAATTATCCCCCTGCAGGAGAACGGTTCCATCAGTCTTCCTCCGTACCGGAAAGACCAGTCTCCTTTAAGATGGCGTCATTGTTCTGCCAGTCTTCCCTGACCTTTACGTAGAGGTCGAGATAGACCTTACAGCCGAGCATCCTCTCGATGTTCTTTCTGGCTGCGGTGCCGATGCGCTTGATCATCTTACCGTCCTCGCCGATAAGGATGCCCTTGTGCGACTTCCTGAGGCAGAGAATGTCGGCCTTGATGACGACTATGGAGCGGTCGTATTCATCCTCTCCCTCTTCGTCAGCGGTCTCCTTGAACTCGGTAACGATAACGGCAGTACCGTGCGGGATCTCCTGATCGGTGTAGTGTAGGATCTGCTCGCGGATCATCTCTCCTGCGATCTCACGCTCGGTCTGATCGGTAAGGTATTCACCGTCGTAGAGCCTGGGGCCTTCAGGCAAAAGATCCGTCAGGACCTTAAGGAGCGTATCAACGCCCTTGCCCGTCTTTGCGCTTATCGGAACGACATCCTCGAAATCGTAAAGCTGCGAGTAATTTGCAGTGATCGGCAGCAGCGCATTTCTGCCTACCTCGTCTTCCCTGTTGATCGCGAGAACGACTCTCTTCTTGTTCTCACGGCAGAGATTGATGAGGCGCTTTTCAACGCTGCCAGGTTCCTTGAACCTTCCGTCAGCTATGAGAAGAACTACATCTGCGGCAATCGCGGACCTGAAAGATCTCTCGACCATGAAACCGCCCATCTTCGTTCCGGGCTTATGCACGCCGGGAGTATCAGTGAAGATGATCTGTGTGTCTTCTGTATTGTAGATGGATCTGATGTTTGTCCTCGTTGTCTGAGGCTTATGTGAAACGATCGCGATCTTCATGCCCGCGATGCAGTTTAAGAGCGTTGACTTGCCGACATTCGGGCGTCCCAGGAGAGCGACCGTTCCGCAGTGTGCGCAGGGCGTTCCCGCAGGGATGCATTCATCTTCATCATCTGAAGCTGCTGCCCTCTCGTCAGCGTGATCGTCCAGTTCATAGACATCTTCAAGCTCATCTTCGAAAGCAAGGCCCAAAGCCGCCATGAGGCGCTTCTGCTTTGAGATCATGATCTTCTCGTCAGGCTTTTCGATGTGGTCATATCCGAAAAGATGAAGAAGCGAATGAGCGGCAAGGAAGATGACCTCGCGCTCGAATGAATGACCGAACTCCTCACTCTGCTTTTTGGCGGCAGTAAGATTGATCAGGATGTCACCGTAGCAGAGTGCCTCGTTGCCTTCCTCGTCAGTCTCGTAGTCGCCTGCTGAAGGAATGTCGACAAAGCTTCCGTCCTTTAAGTCAAACATAGGGAACGAAAGACAGTCTGTTTCCTTGTCCATGCCGCGCTGTTCGTTATTGACTTCGCGGATCTCCCCGGGAGTGACGAAAGTAAGCGTTACATAAGCTTCCTTCATCGTCCTCTTCACCTGCGCAGATATAAAGTCATCGGAGCAGATTGCTTCGGCAAGC
>JAFWQF010000034.1 GCA_017509205.1 Clostridiales bacterium
CGCGCCGTAATTCGACGCATGACACCTTGCATAGACCTCATAGACCGCATCGCCGATGTACGCCAGCACGAGCGGCGACACTTCACGCAGATCCGATGCTATAAAAGGCTTTATCATACAATCGCTCCGTTACTTGAGCTTCTCCAGCTGGGGACCCTTGGGTGTGTCCTTGATGCTGTATCCGAGTGCGGTTATCTGATCCCTGATGCTGTCTGCTAAAGCAAAGTCCTTAGCCTTCTTGGCCTCAGCACGCTTTTCTGCGAGCTCCATGACCTCTGCGGGAATTTCTTCCTTTGCCTCGTCAAGCTTGACACCCAAAACGCCAGTCAGTTCAACGAGCTTAGCCTGAGCCGCCTTAAGCGAATCAACGGAAGCATCGTCAGCGGCAAGCGCCTTGTTGGTCTCTGTTACGAGATTAAAGATATCGGTGATCGCGTCAGCGGAATTGAGATCGTCGTCCATGTGGCCGATGAAGCTCTCTTCTGCTGCCTTGACCGCATCCATGAGTTTCTTTGAAGTCTCCGAATCAGCAGGATGTGAATCAGCGCCGTTCTCGAGCGCGAATGTTACCTGTGATACGCAGTTGCTGATTCTTCCGAGGCTCGTCTGTGCCGCTGCAAGAAGCTCATCAGAGAAATTGATGGGGCTCCTGTAGTGACCGAGCAGGATGAAGAATCTGATTACGTTGTAAGGATACTTCTTGACGATATCCCTGATAGTGAAGAAATTGCCCAGGGACTTGCTCATCTTCTCGCCGTCGATGTTAACGAAAGCGTTGTGTACCCAGAAGTTTGCCAGAGGGCAGCCGTTTGCGGCCTCGCTCTGTGCGATCTCGTTCTCGTGATGAGGGAAGATAAGATCCTGTCCGCCGCCGTGGATGTCGATGGTATCACCGAGATGCTGCTTGATCATGGCAGAGCATTCGATATGCCATCCCGGTCTTCCTTCGCCCCAGGGTGAACCCCATGAAGGCTCGCCTTCCTTCTTGAACTTCCAGACTGCAAAATCTCCCGGATTCTTCTTGCCTTCGTAGCTTGCCTTTCTCTCGCCGCCGCCTGCTACGAGCTCATCGAGCTTGTAGTGGGAAAGCTTGCCGTAATCCTCTTTCTTTGAAACGTCGTAGTAAACGCCGTCGCCTTCGATCACGTACGTAAAGCCCTGATCTTCCATGGACTTGATCAGGCCGATAATGGCTTTGATGGAATGAGTTGCGCGGGGCTGTGCGCTCTGACGCTCGATGTTGAGGCCGTCAGCATCAACGTAATATTCCTTGATGAACCTGTCAGCAAGCTGCTCAACGGTTATGCCTTCCTCATTCGCACGGTTGATCATCTTATCGTCGATATCCGTGAAGTTCTGAACGAAAGTAACCTCGTATCCCCTGTACTCGAGATATCTTCTCAGCGTATCAAAAGTTACGAAAGGCCTAGCGTTGCCAAGGTGAAAGTAGTTGTAGACCGTAGGGCCGCAAGCATACATCTTGACCTTGCCGGGTTCGATCGTCTTGAATTCTTCTTTGTATCTTGTAAGCGTGTTATAAAGTTTCATGTTAAATCTCCTTGTTTGGTTGATATTTCAGTTATTTGGCGTTGCAACATCGACAACAGCGACATCGTTCGCCTGAATATCTATCAAAGCAAGGAAAAACAGTGCATAAAAAAATGACACCCGCCGCCTTCCTGGCAGCAGGGTCGCGCGATGCCTTTAGTTTTGCATCATAAAAAAGTCCCAAGCGCTTGTTCTCTTTCCTACCTGTTCATTAAAAAACGACCCGAACATAGCAGACTCTGATTGACACCCGGATTATCCAGGGCTGATGCTCTGCGTCTGACTTCAATAGTCCAACTTACAAGGCTTTATTTCCACCAAACGGTCCAAGCTCATAATTATGTCATGTAGGTCCAATTTAGAGGCCACAATGCTAAGGTCACCTTAATTATAAAATAAAACGCGGGCATTTCAAATATAAAAGAGCAAATGCAACAATATCGCAATAAAACTTGCGCATTTCGTTCTTTTAGTAAACTTCCGGATTCAAGGCCTGTCTGTTGCCTGCAAATGACGCACACAGGACTTTTGAGGCTCCTGCCTCATACAGGGCCAGGGCAGCCTCATGGAGCGTAAATCCCGTCGTGGCAACGTCATCGACAACGATAACGTTAAGTCCTTTGATATCCCAGTCTTCCGAGGTTCCGAACGCACCCGTAACATTGGAGATCCTGGCGGATTTCCCGCGAAGTTCCGTCTGACGGTTCGTATTACGTGTCCTCAAGAGCACATCTCCGGCATACGGAATGCCCAAAATGGCGGCTGCAGGCCTTGCGATCTCCTCTGCCTGGTTAAATCCGCGTTCTTTCAGCCTCGCATCTGACAGAGGAACGGGCACCATCAGATCAGCATGTACGTCATCACTCTTAAGACATGTGCCAAGAAGACAGCCCATGAAATTCGCAAGCTTCGGCTTCTTTCCGAACTTAACGGCAGGCACGGCACGCTTTGCCGTCCCGTCATAGGCAAGCGGCATGTAGAGCGGCAGTCCGGGCAGCTGATCCCCCTCGTAAGGATCCGATAGACAGAACATCCATCTCCGGTCCGGACTGTGAGGAGCCAGTGACGACAGGCATTTTCCGCATATGTGAAGTCCTGAGGGGCCGCCATTGTATGTTCTGCAGAAATCGTCGTACTGACTGAACCTGTCATCGGCATCCGCAAGCTTACCGCATACCGCGCAGCACGCGGGAAACATAAATCCCAGCGTCTCTTTCAGGAATGCCAAGACCGGGGAGATGTCTCCCCTCAATGTGTTTGAAACGGTCATGTTATAGTCCCCGTTTGTGGTCGATTATCGCAAGAAGTTCCTTAAGTGTCGTCGCACGTTCTTCACCGTGCGTTGCTTTCAAAAAGCGCGAAAGCGTATCATTTGAATCAATTATCGTTACCCTGCTCCTTCCGCGCGTCACGGCGGTATAAAGCAGATTTCTCTTATACAGAAGCGCATTCATCTTTCCAAGCAGGATGATGACATGCTCAAATTCGCAGCCCTGAGACTTGTGGACTGTCACAGCATATGCAAGTTCAATGTCCTCAAGCATCTTTTTCGTGTATTTTACGGTCTTTCCGTCATCGAAAAAGACCGTCATCGTGCCTTCGATCGGGTCAACGCTGTCAACTTTTCCCATCTCGCCGTTAAAGACACCCTGCTCAGTCTCTCCTGTCAGCGGATCGAGCCATTCTGCGGAATAATCGTTACGCGTCTGCATTACCCTGTCGCCTTCGAAAAACGAAACGGAAGAGCCGCGCTTAACGCAAGGCAGATCCTCAGCTCCTCCCGCCTCGGAAACAAACAGTTCCTGAAGCATGGAATTGAGTCTGACAGTACCGAGCATGACGTTCTCATTCTTCGTCGGCGTAAGGAAAACAGCATCTTCATCCTGCATTCCCCTGACCAGTTCCTTGACCTTCGCGAAACCCTCTTCGTCATCTGCAGTCTTGATGATCTCAAAGTCCGTTCCGTCAGCCACGAGCGGTTCGCCTTTCAGGATCCTGTATGCATTAGACGCGATCGAGCTGTCATCATTCTGACGGTGCGCGAAAGTAAGCCGTGCCGACGGAACCGACCTGCACGAAAGCAGATCGCGCAGCACATTTCCGCAGCCTACGGAAGGCAGCTGGTCAGGATCTCCGACTAGTATGAGTGACGTGGACTCATCGGTTGCATCAAGAAGTCGTTCAAACAGCTCGGTATCAACCATCGACATCTCATCGATTACGATAACGCGTGCCTTGATCGTATCCGTGTGATCATGAACGAAATAAGTGTTTCCGGTCATGTCATCCATCGGCCTTACACCGAGCAGCCTGTGGATCGTGACAGCAGGACTCGATGTGGATTCAGAAAGCCTTTTTGCTGCTCTTCCTGTAGGAGCCGCAAAAACGCATGTGATATTCGTTTCACGGAAATACTCTGCGAGTATTCCCATAATTGTAGTCTTACCTGTTCCCGGGCCGCCCGTGATAATGCAAAACGGGCAGTACATGCAAAGATGCAGAGCCGCAAGCTGTGCATCATCGAGCGCGATGCCTATCCTGTCGGCATACTTTGCCATTATCCTGTCTGACTCCGCGCGCGAAGGTACCTTTACTTTCATTGAAAGGAACTTCTCGATCCTCTTCTTTATCGCAGCTTCAGCCTTGAAATAATGCATCGGCGAGATGAATGCCTCTTCATCCAGCGGATCAGTTGCCTGGCACTTGTCGCCGGTAAACTTGAAAACAGCTATTTCTTTATTCCCGACTGCGATATTGCACGCATCAGGAAAAACCTTTGAAAAATCTTCTGACGATATCTTTGCACCCTCTCCGGCATTGAGCATTGAGAAAGCCTTCTTTCTAACCTGCACCGGTCTGAGCTTCGTGGATTTCGTATCATCGCACACTGATTCCGCTGCTTCTGAAAGTGCAGCAGCGACACGTATGTCAGACAGGGTTTCAAAACCCGATTCCATTGCGATCCTATCGCAGAGAGAAAAGTCCGCAATGCCCTTAGCCATAAGAGCATACGGGTTCTCTTTGATCGTCTCGACAGAGAGCTCGCCCATACCGTAAAGAGTCTTTATCTGTTCCTGTGTAAGTCCGAGTTTGCGTGCCGCCAGACCTTCCCTGAAGAACGCCTCATTGTCGGTAACGGTGTCGCAGAAAATCATTGCCTTTTCTTTGGAAAGGTTCTTTACTTTATCCGCGGCCTTTTCAGGCTCGTTCAAAAGCACATCTATGACTTCATCACCGAATGCTTCGGCAAGCGCATTCGAAAGTATCTTTCCTGCTCCGGTAAGATTATCTGCAAGAAAAGACGCGATCAGCGCGGAACTGTTGTCTGCAGTATCCGCGTGCCTGATCGATGAAAGCTTTACCTGAACTCTTTCATTCCAGAGGGTAACTTTGCCCGAAATGACATAGATCCCGCCCTCTATTACATCGATCTTCGATGTGCCGGAGGCCATGAATCTTCCGTCAGTCATGAACGAAACGAAATTACTTTTCGTTCGCGGGCAAAATACCTTTACAGCCTTGACTGTAAGGTCCGTGACCTGCTGCCCTACGTCATCTGAAGACAGCACCGGACGAGACATCTCAGATACCGGCTTTTTCCTTTATGAGAGCTGCCTTATCGGTTCTTTCCCAAGGCAGATCAACGTCTGTTCTGCCGAAGTGTCCGTAGCTTGCGGTCTGCGCATAGATAGGTCTTCTGAGCTCAAGATCACGGATGATTGCAGCAGGTCTCAGATCGAAAACGGAATTGACAATCTCAGTGATCTTCTCATCAGCGATCTTGCCTGTTCCGAATGTATCTACCATTACAGAAACCGGCTTAGCAACACCGATAGCATAAGCAACCTGGACTTCGCACTCAGAAGCGATTCCGGATGCAACGATATTCTTAGCAACATAACGCATCATGTAAGAAGCGGAACGGTCAACCTTCGTGGGATCCTTACCGGAGAAAGCTCCGCCGCCGTGGCGTGCGAAACCGCCGTAGGTATCAACGATGATCTTACGTCCCGTAAGACCTGAGTCTCCCTGAGGGCCTCCGATTACGAAACGGCCTGTGGGGTTGACATAGATCTTTGTATTCTCATCAACCAGCTCAGCAGGGATAACAGGCTTGATAACAGACTCCTTAACGAACTTTTCGAGTTCCTCGGATGAAACTGAATCATTGTGCTGTGTCGAGATGACGATCGCATCGATCCTCTTAACCTTGCTTCCGTCATATTCAACGGTAACCTGGCTCTTACCGTCAGGTCTCAGATAGTCAACAACCTTGGTCTTGCGCACTTCAGCAAGGCGTCTTGTAAGCTTGTGAGCAAGTGAAACGGGAAGCGGCATAAGCTCTTCCGTATCATCGTTTGCATAACCGAACATCATGCCCTGGTCGCCTGCTCCTGTATCGAGCTCGGCATCACCGCCGTGGCGTGCTTCATATGACTTGTTGACACCCATTGCAATGTCAGGAGACTGCTCATCGATGGATGTAAGAACTGCACATGAATTGTAGTCGAAACCGACCTCACTGCTGTCGTAACCGATCTCCTTAAGTCTGCTTCTTACGATTGAAGGGATATCAACATATGCAGATGTCGTAATCTCGCCCATTACAAGCACCATTCCGGTGGTTGCACAGGTCTCGCATGCAACACGCGCCATGCTGTCCTCCGCAAGTATTGCGTCAAGGATGGAATCAGAAATCTGATCGCAGACCTTGTCGGGATGTCCCTCTGTGACTGATTCGGATGTGAAAAGCCACTTGCCTGTTCTGTTTCTCATAAAAGATCCTTTCCGTTCAATGCCTTGTAATCAAAAGAAAACGCCTTCCCCGAAAGGAAGGCGTACGCTTTTTATATAAACGTTCCTCATCTTTCAGGTCGCCTCATTTGGTGTCCTGCCGGATTTGGCACCGCTGCTCTCCGCGGTTGCCGGGCTTCATAGGGCCGGTTCCCTCTAGCCTCTCTTGATAAGCAATGAACTTAAAAATGTTTAGCGGCTTCATTGTACATATACGCATAGTGGTTGTAAAGCGGAAATCGCACAGATTTCCAAAGCTGTCCTCAAAATCATCCTGAGAAAACACCAAAACCGTAATAAGAATAATTAAGTATTACGCTCAGTTTTTGCCCGAAAACGCATTTTTCCTTGTCGGTTTTTGTCGGTTTTTGTCGGTAATCCTGAAGGTCATTCCAAGCTACAATCCGTGGCAAGCAAGAACTTAAAACACGGCTTTAGCAAAACGGAAAAGGAGGCTGGCGGGAATGGCGTTTTCAATAAAGATCTACGAAAAGGACAAATACATGTATGCCCTGATGAAAGCAAGGATCGGAGCACTGTATCCCGAAGCCTACATTACCGATCCCTATCTGGAGTCGCGCACGGACACAGACGGCGACATGTTCGGCGAGTTTACAAAGGTTCTCTACAATCCGAAACAATTCGGCGAGGATTTCGGCCTAGAACTCCCTGAGTCCGCCATACGCTCAATTAAGGAATGTATGGACAAACCGGTTCCGACAATCGACCGTGACGGCCTAGTTGACTGCAAAAAGATATGCAGTGCTCTTGGTATAGATCCTTCACATGATTCCGAACCATTAACCGAAACAAAAGCCCAGGACAAAGGCCGCATCGAGGTATTGATCCCGTTTGTATATATCAGCGACCGTGAAAAATACATTAAAGACAATTATCTCGAAATGACAAATGCGGATCTTTCTTTAAGGCTAGATTTCACCAGCAGGCTCAGAGCGCCCGAAGATGAAGGATCAGAATTCATGGCAGGAAACATGACCGGGCTTCTTGAAGCATGCGCATCACGCAGATTCGATCCGAATGACATCCTCAAATACTGCAGCCGCGACAGCATGGGATTTCTGACTCCGGGAGCTTCAAAAGGAGATGATGATGTCTACGATATCGGAAGCACCAGATGCAGGATCCTTCTCGACAAATGCAGACAGCTCATCACGGACGGATCACGGCTGATAAACGTTCTTGTCATAGCTGAAGGTTTCAGGTCAGCCGAACTCCCCGTATTGGTATCCGATTGCGACAAAGTCACGATCCTGTTCTCAGGAAAGAACCGGAACGAAGAGACCGCAGCTTCGGGACTCATCAGTTCAATCAGCCGTGCCCTTACCCGAGGTACTGTCGTAACTGATTATATCTGCCCTGCGGATATGAATCTGAAGAATAATCCTTCAGGACTTATCGGAGAAGCAATATGAACAAGACCTGCGATCTGGATACGATCAAAGAACAACTGACCTATTGCGTTCTCAATGCGATAAGGAACGAGAGCGATCCGACTGATGACAGGCTCAAGGAAATCATCGCCGACGTCATCAGCAGTTCAGACTCCATTAAGATGTCGCTTGCGGAAAAACGCGAAATGGCAAAACGCGTATTCAATTCTCTTCGGAGGATGGATGTCATAGAGCCGCTCATGCAGGATCCCACTATTACAGAGATCATGGTAAACGGTCCGGACAAGATCTTTTACGAGCGCGGAGGAAAACTGTACAGATCAGATATCAAGTTCAAGGATGAGGAAACACTGAAGACAGTTATTTCCTGTTTCTTTGCAAACAGAAACAGACCTCTGAATGAAGCAAATCCCATCTCGGACTTAAGACTCCCTGACGGTTCCAGAGCCAATGCGGTTCTTGCTCCGATCGCATCACAGACTACGGTAACGATCAGGAAATTTACAGGCATATCGCATGACATAGTAACGCTTATCAGACAGGGATTCATAAGCGAGGAAGCAGCAAGGTTTCTGAGCGGCTGCGTACGCAACAAAAAGACGATCTTTTTGAGCGGCGGAACCGGGAGCGGTAAGACTACGTTTTTGAACTGCCTCTCGGCGTTCATTCCCAAGGACGAACGCGTTGTAACCATTGAAGACTCAGCCGAATTAAACCTTCAGGGAATCGACAATCTGGTGCGTATGGAAGCAAGACTTCCGGGACCTGACGGTTCCGGTGAAGTCAACATAGGAATGATGATTCGAGCATCACTGAGAATGCGTCCTGACCGCATCATCGTAGGAGAAGTCAGAGGTTCTGAATCTGCCGACATGATGAATGCACTCAACACCGGGCATCCCGGTTCAATGTGCACCGGTCACGCAAACTCCTGTTTTGAAATGCTCGAAAGACTGACAGGAATGGTAATGGCAGGTTCAAACCTTCCATACGATGCGATAGTCACACAACTGTCTATGGGAATAGACATAATACTTCACATCTCCAGGAGCCGTGAAGGCAGGAGATATATTGATGAGATCTGCAGCGTTCTTCCTTCTGAAGGACACGAATACAGACTCAAAACACTTTATCTGAACAAAGGAGGAAAAAGTCTTGAACGCATCTGCAGCGATGAAGAACTCAGAGATGTCATGGCTTACAAAGCTTAAGTCCATAACGCTGAAACCATACACTGTCTTCCTTCTAAAGACTGTCTGGGTATATCCGCTATTCGCGGCTTTGCTCTATGCAGCCTCTTCCCTGTTCATATCATCTTCACGCATCAGGATGATCCTGTCAGCGATACTCGGAATATTCCCGTGGAAAGAAGCCATGAAAAAGATCTACTCAAACGGTTGCCGTCACACGAGAACGCAGCTTCTCGTTATGCTGCAGGTTCTCTGCACGAGTGTATCAAGCGGCTATTCGATTGAAAAATCTCTTCTCATGATGCGTCCTGTTATAGAACACACTTTCGGCAGGCGATGCATGCTCATAAAACCGCTGATTAATCTTGAGAACGATCTGAAACTCCATACAAGTCTGGAAAAATCACTGAACGCTTTTGCAGAAGCAGTACGATTTCCGGAAACGGTACCGATATTTCACGCACTTGCGATATCCGGAGAGATCGGAAACAACAGTCTGGCGATACTCCGCAGCTCATGTCAGATGCTGTCTGAGATGAATGCCGTGCAAAGCGAGATCGCAGCTCAGAATGCCGGCAAGAATGCAGAAGCAGCAATGCTCTGTGCAATGCCATTCGCAGTTACATTCGCGCTCAATTTTATGAGCCGTGATTACATAGACATGGCCCGCCGTACAAACATCGGGTCAGTTCTCCTCGCAATAGCATTCGGCATATGCGTAATAGCGTGTGCCATGCTTTTAAAATACATGTCCCACGATTCCGGAAGGAGGATACGTTCATCGGCCAGTTTAGGCTACGATGATTCTCTAAAGGTTTCCCCTAAACACCCATTGACTTCCTTCTTCAGACGTATCCTTCCAACCGGTTTCATCACATCAAGGCACGAGCTCTTTAACGAGCTGTCGGTCAATCCGAGGCTGGCTTATGAGCAGTACCTTAAGAAGCAGATCCTGATCTGTGCGGCTTCCGGGCTCATTGGAGTGGCTGTCCTTTTAAAGCTTGGGAAAAATCCGTGTTTTGCAATCCCTTTTGTTATCTTGATGGCAGTGCTGGGAAGCCGCGAGGTCAGGTCTGAAGTTGAACGAAAAAGAGAAGATCTTATGACTGACATACCATTGTTCATGTGCCTCATATCAACGCTTCTCGAAGCAGGAATGCAGCTTCCAAAAGCAATTGAAATATGCGCAAAGGCATTCGGTGACAACAAGAGTCTGTCACTCGAGATCAAGAATCTCAGAGCAATGATGCTGTCAGGCATATCAGCCTCCGAGGCAGTCGAACGTTTCTCTCTGAGGATACAGATCCCGGAAGCGCAGTCAGCACTTCTTCTCGTTGCAAGATATGACAGGCTCGGAACATCAGAAGTACTTAACCTGCTTCAGCTTCAGGCTTCCTCATGCTGGAATCTCTGCAGGAATGCTGCAAGAAAGAAACAGGAACGAGAAGCCCTGGGGCTGCTTCTTCCAATGACACTCGATTTCATAAGCGTCCTCATGGTCGCAATGACACCGGCAATTATTTCACTTGGCATATAACAACTTAAAGGAGGTACCGAAATGAGAAAAAGAATTAAGCGCAAAAATAAAAAAGGAATGGGTACGGTTGAGATAGTCATCATCATCGCCGTTCTAGTTTCACTTGCCCTGCTCTTCAGAGAAGGCCTTATGTCTTACGGCAAGAAGATCATCAACTACTGTTTTGACGAGACAAAGATCCAGTCCGCGTTCTGATTATGTTGATCAAAAAAGGTCCCTTCGGATATTTCGCTGTTGAACGGTTCGATTCACCCGAATGCATATTCAGTTATGCCGGTGAAGTAATTGCAAAGAACCGTTCCGGGTGTCTGCTTCCGTGCAGCATTGATTTAAACGGATTCTCTTCATCAGCGTACTTTGATTTCTCAGGCCTGATATCCATCAGGCAGTCAGGAAGCGCTCTGCTGAACGGTCCCCGTCAAACCAGAAAACTCACAAGACTTCTGGAAGACAGAAGAAGATCCGCAGGTGACTTTTTTTGTTCTGTTCCCGGGCTTCTTGATAATCTGCTGAGCCCGTCTGAGATAGTACTTGATCCTGAATATGTTTTTACAGATGAAAACGGAGCTTATGTCAGGTTCTGTCTTCTGCCCGGAAAAAGCCGTCCGGATGATATCTGTCTGTCATCCTTTGGAGCTGAACGCCTTGAGCAGTTTTTATCCGAACCTTTTTTCGAAGGAGTTCTTACAAATGATGAAAAACAGGAACTCATATACAGTGTAAAGACTAATGATGAAGCGCTGTTCATCAAGTGCGCACGTCTGATCAGAAACACAGGTATCGGTTCTGAAGCACAGGATCCCTTACCCGGAATCGAAAAGCCTGCCGCACCGCGGCATCTTCCGCAAAGACATGCCAAAAGAACAGTTCTCTCCACAGAGAGAAACAAAACAAAAAGAATAAAGCCGGAACTATGGTGGTCTCTTGCCGGAAGCATCGCCGCAGCGGCAGCTTTGAAACTGTCAGGCATCCTTCCATCCCTCCTTTTCGTTCTTGCCTCAGGAGTATTCCTTATTAAGTTTTTCGTTGACTCCGGGAAGAAAAAAGGCAAGGAGGAAAGCAGGGATAATGCGCTGTCAGACATGCGAAGAATGATCCTCTTTTCCGATGGCGATGAAAGCGAGTCAGTCATGCCGTTCAATGAATCACCTAAAAAAGAAACGGAATACATGCCTCCCGTTACTCCGCTTATTACAGGAACTCTTACGACTGAATCAAAAGACGGATCTTCGCGTTCATATTCACTGCTGATGGACAGGACCACGATCGGATCTGACGTATTCCTGTCGGATATAGTATTAGACGATCCGTCCGTTGATGCGCTGCATGCAATAATCTATCTCAGCGGAAGATCATTCTACATAAGTGACTGCTCACGAAAAGGAACGACCTATATCGATGACAGAAAAGTTGCGTGCGGGAGAAAATGCGAGATAAAGAACGGTCAGAAGATAACCGTCGGCAACGTTAACTTCAGTTTCAGAGTCCTTCTTCCTTCAGCTGGGCAAGCCTGGACTTCTGAGACTCTGATCCGTAATGCTCAATGAAGCGCATCCTGGCAAGAGAACGGTCTGCCATACGCTTAACGTCTTCAGCGTAAACCTGACCTGAACTTCCGTCTTTGGTCTGTCTTTCAAGCTCAGCCATGCTGTCGCGGTAAGATTCAAAGATCTGTCTGACCTTGATCTCTTCAGGCCATTCAGCTGAATTGCAGATAACGATAATGGCTCTCTGGTTGATCTCTGCGTAGCCTTCTGAGATTACGCAGTGCTTTACGTCATCGTCAACCCTGATGGTGCATGTTCCCGGAAAGAGAGCCGCAACGAAAGGAGAGTGACCTGCCATTACACCGAATTCACCGTCTATCGTCGGGAAACCGGCAGAACTTACCAGACCCTCATAGAAAGTCTTCTTTGGGGTGATGATTATCAGATGGATCTTATGTCTGGTTTCTTCAGCCATTACGGGGTGAGATCCTTATATGCCTTGATAACGTCGTCAAGACCGCCCTTCATGAAGAAGCACTGTTCAGGAATGTGATCGAGCGAGCCTGAGATGAGTTCACCGAACGCTTTTATAGTCTCCTTGAGAGGTACGTAGCGCGGTGCAAAACCTGTTGAATCAGCTGTTACGAAGAACGGCTGTGAAAGATATCTCTGCACTTTACGTGCACGTGATACCGTCTGTCTGTCTGCTTCTGAAAGCTCCTCCATACCGAGGATAGCGATGATGTCCTGGAGCTCCTTATAACGCTGGAGCATTGCCTGGATGTTACGCGCAACGTGATAGTGCTCTGCACCTACAACATCCTCAGTCAGGATCCTTGAAGAAGATTCAAGAGGATCAACAGCAGGATAGATACCGAGCTCAACGACTGCACGGGAAAGAACGATATTCGCATCGAGGTGTGAGAACGTAGTTGCAGGCGCAGGGTCAGTGATATCGTCTGCAGGAACGTAGACTGCCTGTATGGAAGTGATGGATCCGTTACGTGTTGACGTGATCCTCTCCTGAAGTTCACCCACTTCCTCAGTAAGAGTAGGCTGGTAACCAACTGCTGAAGGAATACGTCCAAGAAGCGCTGAAACCTCAGAACCAGCCTGAACGAATCTGTAGATATTATCGATGAAAAGGAGGACATCCTTATGCTTCTCATCTCTTAAATATTCGGCCATTGTGAGACCAGCGAGCGGTGCTCTCATTCTCGCACCGGAAGTCTCGTTCATCTGACCGAAGACCATTATCGTCTTGTCCAAAACGCCTGACTGCTTCATCTCATTCCAGAGATCGTTACCTTCACGCGATCTCTCGCCGACACCGGTGAATACGGAGAAGCCGCCGTGCTCACTTGCAATGTTTCTGATGAGCTCGAGGATAAGAACCGTCTTACCTACACCGGCGCCTCCGAACAGACCGATCTTACCGCCTCTCGAGAACGGAACGAGAAGGTCGATGACCTTGATTCCGGTTTCAAGTATTGTCTCGGTAGGAAACTGCTCGGTAAACGAAGGAGCCTTTCTGTGGATGGGCCAGTAATTATCAGGCTGGATGTCACCGGCGTGGTCGATGGGTCTTCCAAGCGCATCGAAAAGTCTTCCTGCGATATGCTCACCTACAGGCACCTTAATAGAGGAACCGAGTGATTCGCACGGAAGTCCGCGCATGAGACCTTCGGTAGGATTATATGAAACGCATCTTACAACGCCGTTGCCTCGCTGCTGGAGAACCTCGGCATAGATGAAATCATCAGCATTCGGCTTCATCGAATCCTTGGCAGGAGCAGATGATCCCGGCTCCTCGTCAGCACTTACCGGCTGTCCCTCAATGCTGCGTCTGTTTATCCTGATCGCCTCGTTGATCCTGGGCAGTTCGGTCCTGTCAAACTCGCAGTCAATTACCGGTCCGATGATCTGTATAACCTTGCCGATTGCCATATGCTGTTTCCTCTTCCTTGTCTCTAAGCCTTTATTTCATTATGTGTAACATTGTTACACAACCTTGTTTACATCTTTCCCGCCTGCTCCGCTCCGTTGACGATCTCGGTGAGCTCCGTAGTGATCCTCGCCTGTCTTGCGCGGTTGCTCAGGATGTCGAGTTTCTTCATCATCTCACGGGCATTGTCGTTTGCATTCTGCATCGCGGTAAGTCTTGCCGTCTGTTCGCTCGCATAAGCATCGACCATTGCTCCGAATACCATCGCGTTGGCATAGGCATCGATGAGGTAGTCGAAGACTGCGTTAACGTTCGGGAAGTATTCAACATCCGATCCCTGGTCGACTGCCATTCCGGCATCAGTCACATTATCAGGCAGGAGCTTTGAAATGGACTTCATATCGACCGGGAAAAGTCTAACTGCCATCGGATCCATCTTCACGGAAGATTCCATGTGCGTGTAAAGCAGATATATGAGATCGTAATCCTTTGAAAGGAACTTCCTCTTGATTATCGAACTTACCGTACGTGCATCGTAATAAGTAGGTTCGGTGATCGGGAATGAGAACTCCCTGTTGCAGATATATCCGTGTCTTTCGAGTTTTTCTCTCGCAAGACGGCCGAAGATGTTGAGCTCATATCTCGTCTGAAGACCTTTTCTGGTGTTGTCGATGATCTTCTTCTGGATGTGATCCTCGGTGATGGCGACCATGTTGTTATTGTATGCACCTGCAAGGCCCTGATCGCCTGAAAGCACGTAATAACCGATCTTCCAGGTCTCTCCTTCTTCCTTCTGGTTGAGGACGAAGAACGGGTTGTTAACGTCCGGGAAGTGCGTGCAGATGTCCTGCATGCTCTCTACGCAGATCCTGAAGAAAGGATACATGGATTCATGGAGCGCCATTGAGCGGCGCATCTTGGCTCCGCTGACAAGCTGCATTGCGCTTGTCATCTGGCTGATGTCGCTGATGCTCTTCTGTCTTTTCTTTATGGCGCTGAAGGTTTCCATGATCACTCAAGATCCGGTTAGACGGATCTCATCATTCCTCCTCCTGGTATTCGGTATGCTCCGCGAGGAACAGTTCCTTGAACTCCTCATAGGCACTGTCGATGTCGGCCTTGATCTGGTCGGACAAAGCACCTTCTTCATTGATGGTCTCGAAAATGTTCTGGTGACGGTCCCAGGTGTCATCGACAAAAGCGAAAACGAACTCGTTGATGTCTTCCTTTGCAAGGAAGTTCATCTTGTCGGTCGTCGCGATATAGAGGATGAACACCTCCTCTGACATCGTCCACGGCTTGAACTGCTCCTGCTTGAGGACTTCATTAAGTACCGCGCCGCGCTTGATCTGAAGCTGCGTGTTCTCATCGAGGTCAGAACCGAACTGTGAGAAGGAAGCCATTTCACGTGCCTGTGCAAGCGAAATTCTCAGAGGTCCTGCTACCTTCTTTACTGCCTTCGTCTGTGCAGCGCCGCCAACACGGGATACCGACAGACCGACGTTGATCGCAGGTCTCTGGCCCGAGAAGAAAAGCTCAGGTGACAGATAGATCTGACCGTCTGTGATCGAAATGACGTTCGTAGGAATGTAAGCAGAGATATCGTTGCCCAAAGTCTCTACGATCGGGAGCGCAGTGATGGAACCGCCTCCCAGTTCTTCGGAAAGCTTTGCCGAACGCTCAAGAAGTCTCGAGTGCAGATAGAAGACGTCGCCCGGATAAGCTTCTCTTCCCGGAGGTCTTCTAAGGAGCAGCGAAATGGCTCTGTATGCCTGTGCATGCTTGGAAAGGTCATCGTAAACGATAAGGACGTCCTTGTGATAGTCGTACATGAATTTCTCGGCGATGGCACATGCCGAGAACGGTGCGATGTACTGCATCGCAGCTGAATCGGAAGCGGATGCAGCAACGATTACGGAATAATCGAGCGCGCCCTTTCTTGAAAGAAGATTTGCAGTAGAAACGATCGTGCTCATCTTCTGTCCGATTGCAACATAAACGCAGATTATGTCCTTGCCCTTCTGGTTGAGGATCGTGTCGATGGCGATCGCGGTCTTACCTGTCTGACGGTCGCCGATTATGAGCTCACGCTGGCCTCTTCCGATGGGTGTAAGCGCATCGATGGCGGTAATGCCTGTCTGAAGCGGAGTGTTTACCTGTGATCTGTCGGTGACACCGGGCGCGGGTGATTCGACCGGACGGGTATCAACGTATCTGATCATGCCCTTACCGTCGATCGGGCGGCCGAGAGGATCTACCACACGTCCGAGAAGTCCGTTTCCTACGGGAACTTCAACGGTGGTCATCGTACGCTTGCAGCTCATGCCTTCAACTACCGTATCCTCACCGGTGAGGATGACTACGCCGACCTTGGTCTTCTCGAGGTTCATGGCAATGCCGGTTGCACCGGAAGAGAATGTTATAAGCTCATCAGACATGCAGTGACGGAGTCCGGTAACGGTTGCGACGCCGTCGCTTACGGAGTTGACCAGACCGATCTCGTCGATCAAGTCGAGCGAGTTAAGTGCCTCATCTACACGCTTGTCGAATTCGTTGTCATCAAGCTGCCAGAGCTCCGCGTTATCAAGGCTTGGAACTGATGTCTCAGGGAAAAGCGCAAGCGCCTCTTCAATGTCTTTTCTGACTTCTTTCGTGGAAAAGAGAGCGGAGTCAGGAACTACGCCGTCCTCTGTAAGAGGTGTGGCATCTTTCTTTAAGTCAGCAGAATCAGCTACCTTGAAGCTGTCAGCCCTAGTACGCTTGATAAAAGCATTGATACGTGTAAGCTGGCCCTTTACGGAATAGTCGTAACGGTCGCCGTGATAGTAGATGATGAATCCGCCGACAAGAGCAGGCTTGGATTCGATCTTAAGGCGGTAGGACGGAATCTCGTAATGCTGAGCAAACTTCGCGGCAATACGCTCAAGCTTATCCTCCGGGATGTCTCCCGCAGTCTCAATACGCAGAAGCGTTCCCTTCGGCTTGGGTTTCTGTGCGTTGTCAGGAGTAACGTTACTCACCCTTCCTCACCTCTGCATCAACAAA
>JAFWQF010000035.1 GCA_017509205.1 Clostridiales bacterium
TGATACGCTCCCTTTATGAGAGACAGTGAAAAAGAAAATCACTGTTAATCATGAAGGGAGCTTTTATGTCACACAAAACGAAATATAGTCCTGAATTTAAAATAAGTGTCGCACGACGATGCATAGAAGGATCATTAAGTCTGCGATCTGCAGCAAAAGAAGTTGGTACAAGCTCTGCAACTATTCACAAATGGGTTACCATATATAGGTTTCAAGGAGAATATGGCTTTTTTCCAGTAGAAAAGAACCGTGTGTATTCTGAAGACTTTAGATTAAGGGCAGTGCTTGAATGTATAAATGAGCACAGCTCACCGATCGTTGTAGCTGCAAAATATGGGATTCGATCGTGTTCCCGTTTGGAAGAGTGGATAAAGATGTATAATAACGGCGAGGACTTCTCACACAAGATGTCAGGAGGAAGCCGTATGAAAACCTCAAGAAGCACCACAAAAGAAGAACGCATCCAGATTGTAAAGGACTGTATCGCCAATGGCTGCAACTATGGAGAGATGGCCATCAAGCATAACGTCAGCTACCAACAGGTGTATGGTTGGGTCCAGCGTTACAAGGAGCTTGGTGAATCTGGTCTTGAAGATCGCCGTGGTAAACGCAAGGTGGATCAGGAACCTCGCAGTGAAGTTGAAAAGCTCCAGATCGAGATCGAAAAACTGAAGCACCAGCTGTATATGACAGAAATGGAGCGTGATCTGTTAAAAAAATTGAACGAGCTGGAGAGAGAAGAACTCTTTCGCAAGTAAGGCAGTCCCATCTCTACAGCTCGATCAAATACTGTAATGAAACCAAAGGATATCCGATAGAGTCGTGTTGTGTTATTCTGCATGTTTCAAGGTCAGCATACTACAAGTGGTTACGAGGTGATGTTGGCGAAAGAGTCAGACAGAACACGCTCATCGCCGAAAAAATGGAGGAGATCCATCTGAAGGATCCATCCAAGGGCTATCGGCGGATCAATGATGACCTGCTCCGTAAACATGGCATCAAGATAAACGACAAGCGAGCACTGCGGATATGCAGAGCCAAAGATATTAAATCTACGATCAAGTACAGAAACCTCGGATGCACACGCCAGGCAGATAATCCGCAGTTCATCGCAGAAAACATCTTGAACAGAGAGTTCACAGCAGATAAACCAAACGAGAAATGGCTCACCGATGTTACTGAATTCAAGTGGTATGACGAAGACAAGGAGAAGCATAAGATCTATCTTAGTGCGATCCTTGATCTATACGACAGACGGATAGTCTCTTACTCGATTGGTAACAACAATGACAATCTTCTCGTCTTCGATACGTTCGATCAGGCTATAGCTGCAAATCCGGGAGCCACTCCTCTTTGTCACAGTGACAGAGGCTACCAATATACTAGCAGGACATTTCACAGTAAGCTTGAAGCTGTCGGAATGACACAAAGCATGTCCCGAGTTGCCAAGTGCATCGACAATGGTCCGATGGAAGGCTTCTGGGGAATCCTGAAGAGAGAACGGTATTACGGTAAGCGCTTCAACAGCCGTGAAGAACTCATGGCAATGATTGAAAACTACATTTACTACTACAATAACGAGAGATACCAGCGTCGATTTGGAGTACTTACTCCAATGGAAAAGCATGAGTCATATCTTTTCGCAGCATGATACCTCTCGAATCTACGATACACTTCAACAAACGCAGGGAGCGGGAACGGAGTCAAGTGACAGTACGCTGGCCGAAGGCCGGGCAGCACTTGACGTACTGACACGGAATACCCTCTTCTGCGTCAGCAGCGGGAACACGCTGCTGACCCGCCTACCCGGCGAGGGAAGCAACTAAAAAACAACCAGCAACATTGCTGTTACTGGTTGCAAAAATCTTTTAATTTTTCACTGTCCTCTTGACGGGTAGCAGTTCATTTGTGCGGCAGCCTCATATCGGTTCCTCTGTACTGTTATCTTATACTATCCTATTCGCATAGGTTGCGGCTTTGGCATCGATCTCAGGCACTTCGAGGATGCTCATCGGATCGTTTGCGGTCTCAACCATGGCGAATTTGCCCGGAAGTATCATCCCTTTGTTGAAATTAAGGGCACCTATTATCTGCTCAGATACGATATCGCCGCCGCTGTAGCCTGACACGACAAGCGCGTAAATTTTCTTACGGCTGAAATCGTGCGCTCTGTACAGAGCTGTCAACCTGTTGATGAAGGCTGTAAGGTTGGCGTTGAGAGCATCATTGTAATTTGGACATATCATCACCAGCGCATCAGCTTCCATCAATGCAGGATAGACCTGCTCTGTTATTATCCCACCGTAGAAGCATCTGCCCTGTTCGCCGAAATGCAGGCAGTCCTCATATTTGCATCCCCTGCAATCCCTGATCACTCCCTCGCTTAGAGATATCTCCGTAATCTCGGCTCTGTATTCTATGTTCCTGCGCACCTTGTCCCACAGGAGCAAAGTATTGGAAGTCTTCCTTGAGCTCGCGTGGACAGCGAGCACCTTAATTCTTTCCGATCCGTCAGACACAGGCGCGCTTTCACTGCCAAAATCTCTTATCCTGTGAACGAGGTCGCGCACCTGCTGTACGTAAACCGTTTCCAGATCAACTTTGCGAATACCGGAAAGGACGTGAAAATTCTTAAGGTCTCCGGTAGCCTCGACAAGCGGTCTGCCCGGAAAAGTGCAGCCCGAAGCATTCGCCGAGAA
>JAFWQF010000036.1 GCA_017509205.1 Clostridiales bacterium
CGGCTGCGGAAACATGGCAGCAAAGATGGCTGACGCACTTAAGGGTCACAAGGAGATCGAGATCGCGGGAGTTGCCGCAAGGGAAAGAGCAAAGGCCAAGGCATTTGCCGCAAAGCACTGCCCTGACGCAAAGGTCTACACGACATATGCAAAGCTCGCGGCAGCTGATGACATCGATCTCATCTACATCGCAACCCCCAACACGTATCACTATGAGCATGCGATCATGTGCATCAAGGAATACAAGAATGTTCTTGTCGAGAAGCCTTTCACGATGAGCAGGGCAGAGGCCGACAGCATCTTTTTCGAGGCCAAGAACAGGAATCTCTTCGTGGCTGAAGCCATGTGGACATCATTCATGCCTTTGCATCAGCAGATGCTCGAATGGGTAAAGGAAGGCAGGATCGGCCAGATCAAATATATTTCCGCAAACCTCGGTTATGACATCACAGATGTACCGAGATTAAACGATCCGGTACTGGGCGGCGGCGCTTACTGGGATCTCGGCTGCTACACAACAAACCTCGCGCTTTCGCTCATGGGCAAAGACGTTAAGGTTTCGCGTGTCTTTGCAAGAAAGTATTCCACCGGAATCGACAAGGATACTTCTTACTGCCTCGAGACCGATGACGGCGGCACGCTCGCAATCCTCTATGTCACCATGACTGCCAATACCGACAAGAGTGCAGACATCATAGGTGAGACCGGAAGGATCCATGTGACCGACATCAACAACTACCGCATGATCGAGCTTTTCGATGAAAAGGGCGAGCTCGTTGAGACATGCGAGGCAGAAGGCCCTCTGTTTGAAGGCTATGCCTATGAAGTGCTCTCTTGTGCCAATGCTATCTCCAAGGGTCTTGTCCAGGCTCCCGAGATGCCCTGGTCCAAAACATCTCACATCGCAACCATAAGCGATACCATCAGATCGATGATGTGATCATATGAGTGAGAACAAGATAGAAACATCACGTGAGAAGAACAGGAAGCGGATCAAGTTCATTGTCATCAACGGACTTATAGCTGCCATCTATGTTGTCTTAACGGCGCCTTTTGCGAACATCGCATACGGCCCGATCCAGGTCAGGATCGCAGAGGTCTTAACTATCCTTCCGATCTTCTCGGCGGCGACCATTCCCGGTGTTACGCTCGGATGTTTCATCGCAAATCTCATTAACCCGAATAATCTGGGACCTGTCGACATAATCGGCGGATCACTTGCAACATTAATAGCAGGAGTCCTTTCCTGGCTGATCGGAAAGAAGAACAAGCCCCTGGGCATTATCCCTCCGATTGCCGTAAACGGACTCATAGTAGGCGGTTACCTGCCGTTCCTCCTCGTTGATGAGGGCAGCACCGTTACGGCGCAGGCTGTCGGCATCAGCATGCTTTCGGTTGCCGGAAGTGAGGCTGCACTTCTCGTGGTCCTGGGACTTCCTCTGATCGCGATAATCGCCAAGACTAAGATAAAGGATCTTTTGTAATGCCTCAGTATTTTGAAGTAAATCCTGATACACCTTCCGAGCGCAGGCTCATAGACTACCGTGCAAACGGAATCAACTTTGAATTCATCACCGATTCCGCGGTCTTTTCGAGGAACGGAGTCGATTTCGGAACCGATCTCATGATCAACGCCGTCATTGCTGACATCAAGACGAGAAAGCACAGAAACGAGAGTTTCTTAGATCTCGGATGCGGAATGGGCGTTGTGGGCATTGTCATCAAGAACTGTTTCATGGGATTCTCGGTTACGGGAGTTGACGTTAATTCAAGGGCTGTCGGCCTTGCACAGGAGAACGCCGAAAGAAACGGCGTTCCTGTAGATTTCAAACAGAGTGACGTGCTCAGCGCGATCCCTGAAGACGAGCTTTTCGACATGGTTGCCACAAATCCTCCTGTAAGGGCAGGAAAGGCAACGGTATTCAGATTCTATGAAGAGGCATTCGCGCACCTGAAGCAGGGCGGATATCTCTATGTAGTGCTTCAGCGCAAACAGGGCGCGCCTTCAACCGCAGCAAAGCTCGAAGAGCTTTTCGGAAACTGTGAGACGCTTACCATAGACGGCGGATACAGAGTAATGAGGTCGCAGAAAGAGTAATGCCTGATATCCTGAAAATAATCGACGGCTTTCTTCCGTATAATTTCGTTGATTCGTACTGTATGTTCTTCATATACAGTTTTCTGGGATGGAATCTCGAGGTCATCTATTACGGAGTGACCGAGGAAAGGTTCATCAACAGGGGATTCCTTTCAGGTCCGATATGTCCTGTTTACGGACTCGGTTTCTACGCTGCGGTCTGGATCTTTGCACCTCTTGCGAACAATTTCTTCATAATATTCTTCGGAATGGCGGCAGCGTGCACCGTGGTCGAGCTGATCGCGGGTGAGATCCTCTACCACACATTCCACATGCGCTGGTGGGATTACTCGGACTATAAGCTCAACTACAAAGGCTATATCTGCGTGAGATTCTTCATCTACTGGGGTATTGCCTGCTCGCTTGGCATATATGCGCTTCATCCCGCAGTCCTTACGCTGGTCAGCCACATAACCCTTCCCGTTAAGGCAGGCGTGCTCATAGTCTTCACGATCCTGATGGTCACGGACATTATCGTTACCATTGCCACAATCATCGGTTTCCAGAAGAAGGTCAGGGCTTTCACCATGGTCTCATCGGGAATGAAGATGGTGTCTGACAAGCTCGGATCAGGTGTTTACGGAACCGTAGATACCATCGTTACGGTAAGTGAGCCTACAAAGAAGCATTACGATGAATACAGAAAACTCATCGCAGAGAACCGCAGGATCGAAAAGGAGATGGCGGCTGCTCACCGTGCTGCCGAGAGGGCTTTCGCTGAACAGTTTACCGATGCCGAGAAGGCCAGCCTTAAGCTTGCAAAGCAGGCTGCAGGCGACTCGGTCAAATCCTTCATGTCAACACTTAAACAGGGCGAGCGCCGTCTGGCAGGTATCGTTACCGTCGGATACGGTGCTTCAAAGAAGACAGTCATGGCTCTTATCAGGCGCAGTGATCCGGAAGACACGGAGTACGATGAGGATACGATCGGTGCAGAGGCCGCTGAAGAGAGCGAAAACATCTGATATAATAGCCGGGTTATAAAATCAGTTGGAGGCAACATATGTCATCAGCATGTGATTCTTGTCCGTCAAAGAGCGGATGCACATCTCAGAGCACATGCCCTACCGCAAACGGTACGGGCATTCAGAAGGATCCCCTTTCTTTGGGATCTTCAGTTAAGAAAGTCATCGGAGTCTGCAGCGGAAAAGGCGGCGTAGGCAAGTCTTTCGTCACTTCCGTTCTCGCAGTTCAGCTCGCAAGAGCAGGATATAAAGTCGGTGTAATGGACGCTGATGTTACCGGTCCTTCCATTCCTCAGGCTTTCGGATTGACCGAAAACCTTCTGGCAAACGAGGAGAACCTCATCATGCCCGACGTCACAAAGAGCGGCATCGAGGCTGTCAGTGTCAATCTTCTGCTTCAGGACAAGGAAGCGCCCGTGATCTGGCGCGGTCCCGTTCTTGCTTCTCTCATCAAGCAGTTCTGGTCTGAAGTAAACTGGGGACCTCTTGACGTGCTCCTCATCGACATGCCTCCGGGAACCGGTGACGTTCCGCTCACCGTATTCCAGTCCATCCCGATCGACGGCATCCTTCTTGTTGCCACCGCTCAGGATCTCGTTTCAATGATCGTCAACAAGGCACGCAACATGGCTTCCATGATGAACGTTCCGATCCTCGGAATGGTAGAGAACATGAGCTACGTAAAGTGCCCTCACTGCGGTGAAAGAATTGAGCTTTACGGTGACGGCAAGGCCATCGAGAAGTCCGCTTCAGAGATCGGTTCGACCGTTCTCGACAAGCTCCCTCTCGATCCTGAAGTTACCAAGCTCGTCGATTCCGGTAATGTCGAAAACGTTCCGGAAGACTTACTGGAAGGCACGGTCGCTCTGTGCAAAAAGCTGCTTTCGGAATAATAAGGCGTCTGGCCGCAGTTTCTCTGACCGCGGCGATCCTGCTGTGCACTGCTTCGTGCGGCGGGAAGAAGACTGTTGCGTCTTCAGTGTCTTCGACGTCTCCTTCGTCTGCCGGCTACCGCGAATATCTGGGTGAATATGCCTACGATCTGCCGTCTGCCTGCATGGTGTGGGAGCCTGTCGAAGGCGAGAAAGACGAAAGCGGCAACCCTGTTTACGGCATACAGTACAGGGAGATAAAGGACCTTGATAAGCTGCTTGCCTCAACTGACACGGCATTTCTGTTGTATTTCCATGCCTCGGTCTACGGAGAGGACGGCGGCATCACCGCTGTCGTTGAAGAGCTTGCCGAGAGACTTGCGGGTAAGGTTACCGTCGTAACTCTCGATGCAGGTGAATTCAATGACATGGTCGGTAAGTATGAGATCAAGCTGCTCCCGGAGTTCGTGCTTCACGCAAGCGGAAAGCAGGATATGGTTTTCGGCGCTTCCGAGCGTGAATCCTGGACGATGCAGGAAGTTGCAGACTGGCTGGCCGCAAACGGCTACAGCATGAACGGAGGTTAAAGCCATGCCCGAGTACGCATATATCAGCACCATAGGACAGGACAGTCATAGGTTTGGCGAACCTTCAGGTGACTGCACCATAATGCTTGGAGGAGTAGCCGTTCCTTCTGACAGACCGATTCTTGCAAACAGTGACGGCGACGTCATCCTTCATGCGATAACAAATGCAATTTCCGGACTTACCGGAAACATAATTCTTGGCGGCATAGCAGACAAACTGTGTCTCGAGGAAGGCATCAAAGACAGTTCCGTATATCTTAAAAAGGCGCTTGAGGACCTTGGCGACAGTGAGATAGTTCACTGCTCCATGACCGTTGAATGCCTTGTTCCGAAACTCAAGCCTTACCGTGATGCGATACGTGCAAGGGTAGGGGAGCTTTTGAACATACCCGCTTCATCCGTCGGCATCACCGCGACAACAGGAGAAGGCCTCACGGCTTTCGGCAGGGGTGAGGGCATACAGGTCTTTGTCATCCTTTCATTCAGGAAAAAGCTTTAATCTTCGAACGGGCTGTTTTCCCATCTGAGTCTTAAGATCTCACGTGCGACCGCAACGTCTTCAGGCGTGGTGATCTTGATGTTCGAGTATTTCCCTTCCACAAGAGTTACCTTCAGCCCGCACTTTTCGGCGATGAAAGTATCGTCCGTCGCAAGTGCGCCTTCTTCGGACTTGTAGTAATCCATGCATTTCATGAGCTCGGAATACCTGAATCCCTGAGGCGTCTGAACCGCATAGAATTCGCTGCGCTTCGGAGTGGATTTGACGGTGAGCAGGCCTTTTTTGGATGATGAGACTTTCTTCAGAGTATCTTTGACGGGAACCGCAACGGCGCAGACTGGAGCCTTCTCAAGGCCTTTGCAGACTGCTGCGATCTCATCCGGGGTTATCATGCACCTTGCACCGTCGTGGATGAGGACCAGGTCATCGGGATCTGCATCATCTATGGTGCGGATGCCGTTAAGGACTGACTGTGATCTTGTCGCACCGCCTTCCGCGAAACTGACATCGAGATAGGAAAAGTAATTCGTGACGATATCCTCGAGCTGCGGCTTGAGATCAGGAGTCGTTATGAGAACTATCCTGCAGTCGGTGTCGGGGACCAGGGAAGTGTAATAGGATATGGATTCCAACGTCCTCGCGATCACGGGATGACCGCAGATGTCTATCAGGAGCTTTGGGATCGGGCCTCCCATTCTTTTGCCGCTGCCTGCGGCGGGGATGAGGAAATAGCACTTTCTGTTCATAGCATTCACCTCCTGCTGATCATGAGAAAAGGATGTCTATGGCTTCTTTCAGATTGTCTGCATAAATGAATTCGGGAAGGGATTTGCCTTCGTCCTCTTTTTCCACTGCCTGTCTGCAGCTTCCGGGAAGAACGACCGTCTTTACGCCGATCTTCGCTGCCGTCATGCATCTCTTGAGGATGCGGGTGACTGGCCTTATCTCTCCGGAAAGACCTACTTCTCCAAGAATCAGTGTATCTTTTTTTACCGCTATGCCTCTTGCAGAGGAAACGAGCGCGGCGCAGATGGCCAGATCGGTTGCCGGATCGCTGACCTTGAGTCCTCCGATTACATTGATGAAACAGTCCTTTGTGCCGAGGCCAAGGCCGATCATCTTCTCGCAGACGGCGAGGAGCATCATGATGCGGTTGCGGTCAGGGCCTGCCGTCATGCGCTGGGGATTGGGATATACGCTTTCAGCGACCAGCGCCTGAACTTCTACGGTCAATGCGTCATTGCCTTCGATTGTTGAAGTTAAGACAGAGCCGGGACTGTCGATCGGGCGGCCCGCAACGAGCAGTGCCTGGGAGCTGTCGACAGGAATGAGACCCTTCTCGCCCATCTCGAAAAACGCTATCTCATTGCTTCTTCCGAATCTGTTCTTGGCGGAACGGATGATCCTGTAACCGCCGGTCGCATCGCCTTCAAAGACGAGTACTGTATCCACCATGTGCTCGATCGTCTTCGGACCTGCGATCGTGCCGTCCTTTGTTATGTGGCCGACCATTATTATCGTTATGCCGTTCGTCTTGGCGATCCTTATGAGGCCTGCCGTAACTTCACGTGTCTGGGCGACTCCGCCCGGAGTGCCTGAAACCTGCTCGGAATAAAGAGTCTGGATCGAATCGATGATGCACAGACACGGCTTGTTGGTCTTGATCTGCTCGGCGATCTTCTCGAATCTCGTCTCACTGCAGATGAGGATGCTGCGCTTGATGCCGAGACGCTCTGCGCGCATTCCGATCTGTGCCGGCGACTCCTCGCCAGAGACATAGAGCACTTCGCCGGTGCCCTTGTAGGAATTGGCGATCTGCATGAGTATCGTGGATTTGCCGATGCCGGGCTCGCCGCAGACGAGTGTTACAGAACCCTCGGTGATGCCGCCTCCGAATAGGAGATCAAGGCTTTCCATGCCGCTCGACAGTCTCTTGTAATTCTCCTTGCCGGCCTCTTCAAGCCTTACCGTGACGGATGAGTCGGTCCATGAATATGTGTTGGCGGAAAGAGCTGGGGAATCGGTCTTGGCGGCCTTCTTGCCGGAATCCTCCGACGGTGCCTCAACAAAGGTGTTGAACATGCCGCACGAAGGGCATTTGCCCATCCATCCCATTGCCTCGTATCCGCATTCCTTGCAGAAAAAAGTAACATTCTTCTTTGCCATAACGAGCCTCATCTTAAAAAATCTTTATAAGAAAAGTATAACAGACTTGATGTTCCTTATATGTCAATGAATGCGGTTTTAAGGACAATCTTCTGATATAAAAGCGGGACGGTGAATGATAACATTATCAGGGGGGATCATTAATCAGAAAGGCGGAAACTGTAATGAAAGGCAACCTCGGTTTCGGACTGATGAGGCTTCCTCATAAGGGACTTTCAATAGACATCAAGCAGACATCGGAGATGGTCGATATCTTCCTTGAGAGCGGATTTAATTATTTCGATACTGCATTTATATATCCCGGTTCGGAAGATGCCATAAGGAAGGCGCTTGTCGAGCGCTATCCTAGGGACAGGTTTATTCTGGCCACCAAGCTCATGGCAAATGCCGCGCGTAACGAGGAAAAGGCCAAGCAGGAGCTTGAGACGAGCCTTAAGCGCACCCAGGCCGGGTATTTCGATTACTACCTGCTGCATTGCCTTTTGGATCAGAACTGGAAAAGATATGAAAAGTTCAATCTCTGGGATTTCGTAAAAGAAGAAAAGGAAAAGGGAACCATTAAGCATTACGGTTTCTCTTTCCATGCGGGTCCCGATCTTCTCGACAAACTCCTGACTGATCATCCGGATGTCGATTTTGTTCAGCTTCAGATCAATTACGCGGACTGGGAGAACAGGTTCGTTCAGTCGCGAAAGAACTATGAGGTTGCAAGAAAGCACGGAAAGCAGATCGTCGTAATGGAACCGGTAAAGGGCGGAAAGCTCGCAAATCCGCCTGCGTCCGTGAAAAAGATCTTCGATGAGGTCAATCCCGGTGTTTCGTACGCATCCTGGGCGATCAGGTTCGTCGCTTCTCTGGACGGCATCATGGCCGTGCTCTCCGGCATGTCAAACGTTGAGCAGATGAGAGACAACACCTCGTTCATGAAGGATTTCGAGCCGCTCAACGACAGGGAAAGGGAAGCGATAATCAAAGCACAGAAGATATACAGCGAACTTCCTGAGATACCGTGCACTTCCTGCCGTTACTGCACCAAGGGATGCCCGAAGAACATACCGATACCTGATATCTTCAGCATAATGAACAAGCGTACCATTACCGGGAAACTCGAGGAGTGCGCTTCGGAATATGCTGCCCTGACATCGGAAGGGAACGGTGCTTCCGCCTGCATAAAGTGCCGTCAGTGTGAGAATGTGTGCCCTCAGCACATCAAGATCACGGAGGAACTCGAAAAGTGTGCCGGCAGTCTCAAGCCCGGGGCCTCCTGCTGAAAAAACCAGGTTAAGATTTGGTTCAGACGATTACAAATCGCTCCGCAAGATGTAAAATATCTTTATCATTACATTTTAGGAGGTACTAATCATGCAGAAGTATCAGTGTGTATGCGGTTACATCTACGATCCCGAGATCGGCGATCCCGACAGCGGAATTGCTCCCGGCACGGCGTTTGAGGACCTTCCGGACGACTGGACATGCCCGATCTGCGGAGTCAGCAAGGATATGTTCAGTCCTGCAGACTAAGAACAAAAACTGGAGATCAGGTAATTGGGAGTCGGAAAAGACAGAACGGACAGTCGTGAAAAGATAATAGTCCGTACAGGCACAGTGGGCATCGTCGCAAATCTGCTCTTGGCTTCGGCCAAGGCCGTTGCGGGTTTCGCGGCAGGATCGATAGCAATGGTTCTGGACGCGGTTAACAACACCAGCGACAGCCTCTCGTCCGTAATAACCATAATCGGAACCAAGCTTGCGAACAGGAAGCCGGATAAGAAGCATCCGCTCGGACACGGAAGGATCGAGTACTTAACCCAGATAATCATCGCGGGTATCATCCTTTATGCAGGTATTACCGCGCTGATCGAATCGGTCAAGAAGATCATCGAACCGTCGGAGGCTGATTTCAAAGCCGTCCAGCTCATTGTCATTTCCGTCGCCATCTTTGCAAAGATCGGTCTGGGCCTTTATTTCCGTTCCAACGGCAAGAAGGCCAGGTCGGAACTGCTTACGGCTTCCGGTACGGATGCCCTGTTTGATGCCGTACTCTCAACTGCGGTCCTCATTTCGGCGGCAGTTTACCTGATCTTCAAAATCAATATAGAAGCTTATGTCAGTATCCTCATCTCGCTTTTTATCCTCAAGGCGGGTATAGACATTATCCGTGAGGCTGTTGATGACATGCTCGGGCACAGGGTCGAAGGCTCGGTGACGGGCAAGGTCAAAAAGGCCGTTGCCGCGATAGACGGCGTTTACGGCGTATATGACGTTGTGCTGCACAATTACGGACCGGACAAATATCTGGGCTCGCTCCACATCGAGGTGGATGACACCACGACCGCTGACAAGATCGATGCGCTCACACGTGAGATCGAGCAGCAGGTCTATCTCAGTACGGGCGTAATACTTACAGCAGTTGGTGTTTACTCAAGAAACACGGGCGATGATGAGTTCATGGCGATGAGAAGTGAGATCACCAGACTGGTCATGAGCCACGAAAACGTGATCCAGATGCACGGCTTTTATATTGACGGAGAAAAAAAGAGAATAACTTTCGACATCATAATCGACTTCGATGAGAAGGATACAGAGGGTCTGTACAACCACATAATGGCCGATGTAAAGGAGGCTGCGCCGGGCTTTGAAGTCCATATTCAGCTTGATTACGACATAAGTGATATCGACTCGTAAAAAAAGTTGTTGACAAAAAATGCCTTCGACCATATAATAATCGGGCACGCGGGATTAACTCAGTGGTAGAGTGTCACCTTGCCAAGGTGAAAGTCGCGAGTCCGAATCTCGTATCCCGCTCCACCTTTTCCCCGAAGGCATTATGCCGTCGGGGATTTTTGTTTTACAGGGGAATCCTAGCCAAATGGAAACAAAATGGAGTGCCTATTATCCCAAAAGCTTCAGTGCTGATAACCTGACAAGCAATTTCACGCTCTATAGCAGGCTCATGCGCGTGTGCGGGATCTACCAGAACAGGACCGCTCTGGAATATATGGGCACCAAGATGAGCTATGCGGCGCTTGCCAGAACGGTTAACCGCACTGCAGTCATGTGGAAGAGCCTCGGCGTGAACCCGGGAGACAGGGTGCTCCTTTGCATGGGCGAATGCCCTGACATGATCTTTTCCATCTATGCGCTCGACTGCTTAGGGGCTGCGGCCGTTCTCATGATCCCCAACAGCAGCACTGAGCATTTCGGGCAGATAGCAAAAAGCACAGGCGCCAAATACTGCCTGATGTCATTCAATCAGTATGAGAATTACGCGAAATTTGTTTCTGACACGGACATTGAGTCTGTCGTCATAGGAAAATACTCGGATTACATAACGGGACCTGCAAAGCAGGCTTTCAAACTCTATCCTCTCGCAGGTTACGATGTTGCCGTTCCTGCGTTCAGAAACAGAAAACAGCCTGATTTCAAGGCCGTAACCTGGCACGAGGCCATGCAGGCAAGCGAGGCCGCTGCCGCCAGTGAACCGAAGCCGGACCAGTATTACATGAGGCCCTGCGTCATGCTCGAGACGGAAACGGATACTGACGGCGGAACCACCAGTGTTTACAGCGCTTCCATGCTCAATTCCGCGGCCAACATCGCGATGTTCATCCAGAAAGAGAGCGAAAAAAGGCTCGGACGTGCCGCAAGGGTCCTGTGCCTCAATGAGATCTGCTTTACTTTCGGCTTTACCGCGGGAATGAACGATGTCCTTCTGGCAGGACAGACCCTCATACTTTTCACATGGTTCGATACGAAAAAGATGTCCGCGCCTGTAGTGCGTTACCGTCCCGATACCCTGATCGGATACAGCGGAACGGTCGCGGGACTGAATGAAAGCATAATAAACCGCTCTGTCATAAGATCCGTCTCTATGATCATTTGCGGCGGAGAACTTCTCACGAGCAGCCAGAAAGCCGAGCTCTACACAAGGGCGGGAAGGACCGAGGAACAGCTCAGGATATGTACGGTGACAGGCTGCGATGAAACCGCGGCTTTTGCCTACACACCGGAAGGCACGACGAGCGACAGAATGATTGGAATCCCGCTGCCGGGAGTCTTCATGAAGATCGCGGACAGCGATACCGGCGAAGACATGCCGGCAGGCAAGAACGGAGAGCTGGCAGTGTGTTCGCCTGCTTACTATTCAGGCAGGATGAAGGACAAAAAGCTTGTTACCGGTTCTTTGAGGCATCTTCCTGACGGAAGGGACTGGTTCTTTACGGGCATCATCGGAAAGATGGATGAAAAGGGCTTTTTCTCGCTTATAAACAGACCCGGAAGAGTATATAAGATCAACAGTTTCCCGGTCTATCCGGCGCAGGTCGACAGGACGATCTCGATGGTCGGAGGCGTAACGGACGTCTGCTCCGTGGTCATTGAGGATGTCTCAGGCCCGCAGCTCGTTGCGGCCGTCGTTCCGGCAGAGGAGCTTCTTTTCGACAACGGACTACTCGCAGACCTGAAGAAACGCATCACTGACGAGTGCATGATGATGCTCCACGAAGCAATGTGCCCGTCTGAAGTTGAGTTCTTTGTCAGCATTCCGAAGGATTCCGCCGGCAACAAGGATTATGACGCAGTAAGGGAAAGAATTGAAAATGGCCGCAATTCTGCGGGAAATTGACATGGTGAATGTGGTATTATTGCGTGTGAAATTAATATACCCGCAGGAATAGGGGTTTAAACACGATAGAGAGGTAATGGGAATGAAAAAGCTTTTCAGGAAGTTAACATGCGCTCTTTTGCTTGCATCTCTGATGCTGTCGCTTTCGGGCTGTTCGGTCCTCAAGGAGATCCTTGCAGAGCCCACGGAACGTGAATACGCAGGCGAATATAAGCCTGAATGGAGCGGCGAGGGTGACGATGAGACCGATCCTACAGAGTCAGACGAGACTGATGAGACCGACGAGACCGATGAAACAAGAGAGACCAAGGGCACAAAGCCCACGGAAGGCCGTAATGACGGAAAATACATCAAGACTTCTAACGAGCTGACATATCCAGATCACGTTGCGTCATATGACGAGGTACATCCCAAGCACAAACCCGGCAATCTCAAGGGTTCTGATGCTGTCGCAAGGCTTAACGAAGTTGAGTCGACAATCCTCAAGCATGTGATCTCCTGCTATGTTGATGCGGACATCCTTTTCGAGAATCCCGAAAAGGTCGGTATCACCAATGCGGATCCCAAGACAGCCTGGGGCGATGCCACCACACCGGCTTCCAAATATCCCGAGAAAAAGGCTTTCTATGAGAAGCAGCGCGACCTTCTCCTTGAGATCGATTATGAGACTCTCACAGGCGATGACAGGCTTGCTTTCGACAAGATCCTCTATGATGTTGAAGAAGAGATCTACTGCTATTCCTACACTGCATTTGAGTACTACACGATGATCTTCAATTCGCTCGTAGGTCCCCAGAGTGAAGTCCTCTTCCTGCTCGACGTATTCACTTTTGATACTCTGAAAGATGCAGAGAACTACATTCTTGTTCTCAAGGACATCGACCGTTACTACGATCAGATGTGCGAATATGAGGAAACAAGGGCAAAGTACGGATTTGCGTCATCACCTGAAAGCTATGAGGCGGCTGCCGCTACTTTCGATGATCTCTGCAAGCAGAAGGATGACTGCTTCCTTTACCAGTCTTTCGAAGAGAGACTCGACAAGATCAAAGGACTTTCCTCGTCAGACCGTGAGCGCCTCATAAAGGAAAATGAGGACGCAATGAAGAATGTTGTATTCCCCGAGTTTGAGGAGTGCGCAAAGCGCATGCGCAAGCTCAAGGAAGCAGGCGGTCAGGATGCAGGCCTTTCCGAATACAGGGGCGGCGATGCATATCTCGAGATGCTCAACAGGAATCAGACCAACAGCGGCAAGACCGTTGATGAATCCATCAAGAAGCTCGATCAGGAGATCACAAATCTCCAGAAGGAAAGATCACAGCTTTCAAAGAGATCTTCGGAGTGGAAGAGCGAGTACAATTCACACCGTTATTCAAAGGGAACCGTAACCCAGAACCTTGATTACTTAAGAGATGCGATCAAGAAGGATTTCCCGAAGGTTCCGGCTCATGAATACTATCTGATGGACGTTCCGAAGGTCTTCGAGAGCAGCTTCAGCCCTGCGGCTTACCTTGGTTTCCATCTCGACAACTTCGACTCCAACGTCATCATCGTCAACAACAGAAATGTCGACAGTGATTTCGGCGTTACGGTAGCTCACGAAGGTTATCCCGGACACATGCACCAGTCACTCTATACAAGAAGCCACACAAAGCACGTCTATATGTATGTCTGCGGATCCACCGGATATAAGGAAGGATGGGCAACATACTGCGAGAACTATTCGATGCGCTATTTCAGCGGCAACGGCATGACTGACGCGGTAAGATACTGCCAGATCGACAACGACTGGACACTGCTCCTTTCAACGAGAGTCGACTATGGTATCCATACCGAGGGATGGACGCTTGAAGAGTGCGTTTCCTACCTGAATGCTCACGGCATGTTTGTCACGAAGTCGAGCTTTAAGAGATTCTACACGCTGCTCGTCACGGATCCCTGCTACTACGTCAAGTACGGCATGGGCTATGTCTGGACATCAAACGTCATGAACAACATGAGGACCCAGTTCCCGAAAGCCACGGATATGCAGATCCACACGGCATATCTCGATTCACTGACGTGCACCTTCGAGCAGATCGAAGACAACATGAAAAAGACACTCAAATAAAGCCGGAGATGCCTCAAATATGAGGCATCTTCTTTTTCCGGATCAAATGCCGGCCGGACTGCTTCAAAAGCGAAATGCGACAGGTTCTTTACATTTATAAGAAAAAAATCAAAAAAACTTTGTGTACGGGGCCGTTGTGCTATAATTATCCTGAATATTTATTTGGAGGATTGGCTTAATGGCTACCCTGACAAGGCTTGCAACCACGCTGACGGCCAGATTTTATCCGTCACAGTCTTTAACAGATGCCTTCTATCTTGACGGCAGACTGTGCGGCAAAAGAGAGACAAGACAAGCAGATATCACCATAGACAAGGACGAGAGAGGTTTTTTCCTTTCTGTTTTCACACACCCCACGATCCAGGGCTTCGAACCCGGTTCGCTCCCTCCGTTTGAGCCTCAGTTGAGAGATCTTTGCAACGAAGTTAAGAACGGCCATAAAGAGATCGACGGCATGATCGAGAAATTCCTCTCGACGGCCGTAGAAGTGGCAGGAGCTCTCAAGCTCAACGACAACCAGACCAGAAATCCCTATTTCTCAGGCGTCATAGTCAGAGATTCCGAGGCATTCGCCGTTACTATCGGCAACGGCCTCGCTTTTCTTTACAGGGACGACACGGTTTTCCCGCTTACGGATGCCGGCATCCCCATGGAACCCATCGACGCATACGGCAACAGGGTAGGAGACTTCCAGTACTACTGCTCATCCAAGACCGCCAATGCGCTCTGGTCCAACTTCTTCACACTGACACCCAACGACTGCATCATCCTCTGCAACAAAGCTGTTTACGACGCACTCGGACAGCGTGAGATCCTCAGGATCCTCACTGATGCCGAGGACCAGTGTGATGCAGCCGGACTCATCCTTACACAGGCTTCCGCAAGGATGCCCAACACACCGATGCAGATCTCCATTTCGTTCGTCGAGAACGTTACGAAAGAGGAGAAGCGCGGACTTTTCGGACGCAGGAAGAAGGAGAAGTCCTATGAGGACGAACCTCACGAGGTTGTAGAATCCACCGTCGAAGGCGGTGAAGTCGGCGCTGCCGCAAAAGCCATCGCTGATGCAGGATTCGTTAATCTCGATCCCGAGCCGGAAGTTGCCGCAGCCGCTGCTGCCGCTGAGGCCGGACTGGCTGCCGCTGCCGCTGCAACTGCAGCAGGCCCTCTTGTTTTCGGTGAGAACGGCGCACAGGCACCTGCTCCTTCCGCATCCACGGACGCAGCTCTTGAGTTCCCTGACAAGAATGAAGAGGCGAAAGAGCCCGATGCAGGCGACGTACTTAAGAATCTTTTCGGCGAGATGAAGGAATCCGCAAAGAGTGACGCTGAGGCGGCTGCGGCTGCAGCTGATGCCGCAAAGGCTGACGAACCCGCTGAGGTTACTGCGGAAGAACCTGCTAAATCAGAGCCCGAGAATAAATTCAATTTCGAATTTGCAATTCCCAAGGAACCTGAGGCACCGGCTGCTGCCGCACCTGAAGTTCCCGCAGCACCCGCAGCACCTGCAGCAGAGCCTGCTTCACCTTTCGTTGCAACGATCGGTGAGCATCCTGAAGAGGCTGCAAAGGCTGCCGAAGCTGCTCCTGCACGCATGAAGACTGTTTCCAGCATCGAGTTCGTTCCCGATGTTGACGATGAACCTACAAAACCGATCGACGATCTGACCGCAATACTGCATCAGTCAGAGAACGGCGGAGTTATCGCAGGCGCAGTCGCAGGCGTTTCTGACGCTACGATAGCACAGCCCGTTCCGGCAGCAGACATCCCTCTGAAGCCGGTAATGCCCGGACTTTTCACGGCAGCTGCCCAGCAGGCATCTGCTGAAACCGAGCCTGCACCCGCAGCAGCGGAGCCCGAAGCACCCGCAAGTGCTCCGTCCGAGATAGTTTTCACGGCAGGTTCAGGTCTTGGTGACACAGGTTTCGGCGGCAATATCCTTCAGCCCGCCGGTGAGCCTTTCGATCCGTACGGCAAGGCATCTTCAGATGAACTGAAGAATGCTCCGCCGCTTGTTTTTGGTGATGATCTTACAGCAGCTCCCAAGCCGGTTCAGACAGAGCCCGAAGGTGCCCAGTCCATTCCGGTTCCCGAGTTCGAACTCAACGAGGAAAAGCCTGAACTGAAAGACGAGGACAAGCTTTCAGTCGATTTCCCTGAGACAGAGACTCCCGAGCAGCCGGCAGCACCCGCTCCCGCTGTTCCTGAAGCACCTGCTGCACCTGAACCTGTTAAGGAAGAGCCTTTCGTTCAGGAAGCGGCACCTGCAGCACCGGTTGTTTCCGCGTCCGTACCGGAGCCCGCTCCGGCACCTGCAACTGCACCGGTACCCGAACCCGTTCAGGAAACTGCACCCGTTGAGAGCACGGAAGATGATTTCGTTCTTCCTTTCGGAAACATGGTAACGACCGTCGACATCGGTGATAAGCCGAAGACAGACGACATTCCTCAGATGCCTCTTTATGACGGCGGTAATTTCGACACACCCGTCAACGCGGTAAGTTCGGAAGAGAGGATCGACCAGCCCGCACGTGACGTTTCCGCTTACGGTGACTACGGCGCGGCAGACGTTGCTCCCGATATCGCGGCAGCAGCTGCTGCAGTACCTCCTTATCAGCCGTACGGCGGTGAGGCGTTCCCGACGAGCGATCAGAATAACTATGGCACTTACAATACGCAACAGGCTGCTTATGTACAGGGAGGTGATCCGATGAGTGATAACAATGGTTACGGCGGAGGCTATGGCTACGGTCAGCAGAACAACGGCTCCTACGATCCGAACGCTGATTACGGCGCTGCAGGACAGAACCAGGGTTATCAGGATCCGTACGGATACAGCCAGGGTTATCAGAATCAGGGTTATCAGAATCAGGGTTATCAGAATCAGGGTTATGACAATCAGGGTTACCAGGCACAGCCCGGCTATCAGCCTCAGGGATATGATGCACAGGGTTATCAGCAGCCTCAGGGTTACCAGGATCAGGGCTACGACAATCAGGATTACGGCCAGAGCTTCGGCGCACCCGTAGATGAACAGGCAGCTTCCTCTTCATCCTCTTCATCACTCGACGATGAATGGTTCAACAACATCCTCGGTGTTGACAATCAGGGTGCCGTTGTTGATGACGGCGGCCAGTTCGGATTCTCCGAGGCTCCTCATGCACCTGCACAGCAGGCTGCTCCTTCAGCACGCCAGCAGGCTCAGTACACCAATCCCGGACAGTCTTCATACAGACCCGCAGGCGCAGGCCCGAGCAGCGTAGGCGGAAGACCTGCAGGCGTTTCCAAGTCACCTGTCATCGGCGGCAAGGGCGGCGGAAGAAAGATGAAGCTCAACCGCAACGGCTATATGTTCCTTGCGTTTGTTGCGATCCTCATCATCTGCATCATCATCGTCATCGCTCTCATCGCAAGGGGATGCAGCAAGAAGCCTGCTGAGACAACTGCTGCAGTTGCCACAAGCTCAACAGAGGTCATCCCTACGACCGAGACCACAAAGGCAACGATCGAAGATAAGTCGGCTCCTGTCGGTTACTTCGTATTCTCCGACAGCGTCGGTTTCAGAACCTGGTGGGATCTCTTCCACTATGTTTATAAGATCGATCTTGATAATGCGAACGATCCCCGTATCCAGACCATCATCAAGTACAACGCTCTTGATCCTGCAACTTATACTCCTCACACCGGCGACAGGCTGCTCCTGCCTCCTCTCGGAGTTATCGCAGGTACTATCCCGATCACGTTCAAACCGGGCGGATCACAGGCTGCAACAAGCGGTGACACCGGTGAGACGACAGCTGCCGCAGCAGGCGGTGAGACCACTCAGGCAACTGCAGGTTCAATCAAACTGAACTGAACCGAAAATCATTAGTGTAACAAATGCCCTCCGTTCCAAAAAAATGGCCGGAGGGCATTCTTTTTTGTGTATTCGTACCATCCTTTGCAACTACAAAAACAATGCCTGCAAGTATATAATGCAAGTGCTTTAAAATATGTGGAAGCGAGGAACAAAACCCCATGCACAAGAAACTCTTTATTCCGGGCCCTACAGAGGTGTACCCTGACATTCTTGAGAAGATGGCCACACCCATGATCGGCCACAGGACCAAGGAAGCATCAGCACTCCAGGAGTCCATCTCCAAGAAACTTCAGAAAGTCATGATGACAAACAACACCATCGTACTTTCAACATCATCAGGAAGCGGTCTTATGGAAGGTGCCGTAAGGAGTTTCACAAAGACACGCGCAGCTGTTTTCTCGATCGGCGCATTCGGTAAGAGATGGCACAAGATGTGTACATCCAACGGCATCGCAGCTGACCTTTTCGAGTCTGAACTCGGCCAGATCACAACACCCGAGATGCTCGAAGCTGCTCTTTCCACAGGTAAGTATGACCTTATCACGATCACACAGAACGAGACTTCCACAGGTATTCACAACCCCATGGCAAGACTCGCTGAAGTTTATAAGAAGTATCCCGATGTAATCGTCTGCGTTGACGCTGTTTCCTCAATGGCAGGAGACATCATCCCCGTTGACGAGCTCGGCATCGACGTCTGCATCACATCAACACAGAAGTGCTTAGGTCTCCCTCCGGGAATGGCAATCGCTTCCGTTTCCGAGAAGGCCATCAAGAAGGCTGAGACAGTAGAGAACAGGGGTCTGTATTTCGATTACCTCGAACTCGTTAAGTTCGTTAAGGAGAAGCCTTATCAGTATCCTTCAACACCTTCAGAGTCACACATGTTCGCTCTTGATTACCAGCTCGACAAGATCCTCGAGGAAGGCATCGAGAACCGCTACAAGCGTCACTGCGAGATGGCTAAGATCGCTCAGGACTGGGCAAGGGAGCATTGTGAGCTCTACAGCGATCCCGATAATCTTTCCGTTACAGTTACATGTGTCAAGAACACAACAGGAAAGCCTTTCTCCGAGATCAGCAAGGCCATGGGTGAGAGGGGTTACCTCATGAGCAACGGTTACGGCCCGCTCAAGGACATCACATTCAGGATCGCTCACATGGGCGACCTTTCGATCGAAGAACTTCAGCAGTATCTCAAAGATCTGACCGAAGTCATCGAAGCTTAAAAACAACATTATCAAATATACAGAGAGGAAGATAAACATGAAGATCCTGATCACAGAAAGCATTGCCGAAGAGTCTGTACAGTATTTGAAAGCACAGGGATATGAAGTTGAGGAGTACCTCGGTCATTCCCAGGAAGAAATTGAGCAGTACATCAAGGGTTTTGATGCGATCATCGTAAGATCCGCTACCAAGATCAACGAGGCTCTCCTGAACAACGCTGACTGTCTCAAGGCAGTCGGAAGAGCAGGAACAGGAATCGACAACATCGATGTCAATGCCTGCACCGAGCACGGCGTCATCGCTCTTAACACACCTACAGCCAACAACATGGCAGCAGGCGAGCTCGCAGTAGGTCATGCATTCTCCATCTTCCGTAATCTCTGCACCGCAAACGAAGGCGTTCACAACGGCGACTTCAGACGCGGAAACTGGGTCGGTGTTGAGCTTGAAGGCAAGACAGCAGGCGTTATCGGTTTAGGCCGTATCGGTTCCATCGTATCCAGAAAGCTCAAGGGCGTAGGTATGAACGTAGTTGCATACGATCCTTACGTACCTCAGGAGAAGTTCGACAAGCTCGGAGTTACAAGATGCAAGACTCTTGATGATCTCCTTCCGATCTGCGACCTCATCACACTTCACACACCTAAGACAAAAGAGACATACGGTATCCTTTCAAAGGAGCAGCTCTATAAGTGCAAGAGAGGCGTCAGGATCGTCAACGCTGCAAGAGGCGGCCTCGTAAACGAGCAGGATCTTGCTGACGCTCTGGCTGAAGGTCAGGTTGCTGCAGCTGCAATCGACGTATTCGACAAAGAGCCTTCATACAACAAGGCACCCGGCGAGCAGGAGTACGACAATGTTCTCCTTCACGCACCTCACTGCTACATCACACCTCACCTCGGTGCTTCAACTGTTGAGGCTACCGCAAAGGTAGGTCAGGGCATCGTTGAGCTCATCGACGGCGCACTCAAGGGTGAGCTCGTTGCAGCGATCAACATGCCTCAGTTCTCAGGCAACATGGACGACATCAAGCCTTACTGCTCACTCGCTCAGAAGATCGGTCTTATGTACTTCCAGGCTGAAGCTACTCCGATCAAGAGAGTTGAAGTACGCTACAGAGGCGAACTCGCTGAGAGCTCCGGCACAGGCATCATCACACTTTCTCTAATGATGGGTCTCCTCAAGGGTATGGGCAACGATCACGTTTCCTTCGTTAATGCCAAGGAGTGCATGGACGACTGCGGAATCGAAGTCGTTGAGACAAAGACAGAGACCATCCAGAGATACAACAACCTGATCAACGTTAAGTTCTGCACAGAGGACGGACGTGAGCTCAAGATCAACGGTACTGTATTCGGACCTGACACGGAAGTCATCGTTTCCTTCTTCGGTTACGAGATGAACTGCCCGCTGTCTTCCACAGTTCTCGCAATCAAGAACAACGACGTTCCGGGCGTTATCGGACGCATCACAACGATCCTCGGAAAGCACAACATCAACATCGCTTCACTGCACTGGGGAAGAAAGAACCAGGACGGTTCCGACAATCCGCACGCACAGGCATTCGTTGCCATCGAGCAGCCCGTATCCCAGAAGATCATGGACGAGATTGCATCTGCAGAAGGAGTACTGAGAGTATCTCTCCTCGAGCTCGAGTAATAACCGTTAGAATTTAAAGCGTAACGACCGCAGGGGTTAGACAAGTGAAATACCGTTTCGATTACAGAAAAGGATGGCTTGGAAATCCCTGCGGTCTTGTTTTGTTTAAAAACAGATATCACCTGTTCTTCCAGTGCAATCCGTTAAGCGCGAAGTTCGGTCCGATGCACTGGGGACACGCGGTCTCAGACGATCTTGTAGGCTGGGAGGAACTCCCTTTGGCATTAGCTCCCGAAATGCCTTACGAGGACGGCTTCGGCTGCAGGTCAGGTTCTGCCGTTGAAGCAGACGGGAAGATCTGGCTTTTCTATAATTCTGTTTCATCATCAGGCGAAGAGACAATATCCGCTGCATGTTCTGATGACGGTATCAGCTTTACGAAGCTTGATTCCAATCCGGTCGTAAAGTCTCCTTTTGAAGGATCGAACGTTAAGCTTCGTGATCCGTTTGTATTCAGATACGGCGGCTCTTACAGAATGGTTGCCGGCGCGGGATGTGCTAGCATCGCAAAGGTGCTCTTATATGAATCCCGCGATCTCGTTTCCTGGGAATACAAAGGAGAGCTTCTCTCTGATCCGAGATACGGCAGTGTGATCGAATCACCGGAGCTGTTTGAAGTGGACGGAAGATGGGTCTTCATGATCCAGTCCGAAAAGCACATGCCGACGAAAGTACTTTTTGCGGGCGGAGAATTTGACGGTGAGAGATTCATATTCGACGATGAATTCGATCCGTTCTTTCCGGTCGACACAAGTGATGAATTCTTGAATCCTGTAACGTTTGAAGACAGGGACGGAAAGAGGGTTCTTATATCTTGGATGTACAGCCCTAGGATGTCCGGTTCCGCTGCTTTTTCAACTCCGAGGGAGATCTTTTATGACCTTGCTGACAGGCTGGTCATGTTCCCGGTAAATGAGCTTTGCGACTGCTGCATAAAAGACAGCAGATTCGTATCTTACGATGACGGCAGGCTTAACGTCAGATTTGAGGGAAGAACTCTTTTCTCAAAGGCCTATGCGGCAGAGCCTGAATATGTGGTGCTTGAAGACGTCGGAACGGTCGAGCTGTTCATTGACGGCGGACGCGAGAACATCAGCATGTTTATCTGCTGAAGACTGATATGGCAAAGATCCTGGAAAAAGGCAAAGATTTCGCTCTGCTTTACAAGGATGCAGGGGAGGACAGCGAAAAGACTGCCCCTTCGGGCATGGGAGTTCTCTACAGGCTGGACATGCCTGTGCCGGGAATAATAGCTGCAGCTGCTTCCGGATCTGCTTTTGAGATAATATCCAAGAAATACTTTCTGATCTGTTCGGGCAGGCTTGAAAATGAGTCCGGCACGATGGAAGACTTCCTCTATCACGACCCCAGGAGCAACAGGACTTTCCCCGTTAAGAAGCTCAGAAAAGGCGTGAAGGAAGCAAAACTCAGCTACGAAGTTTTGGCATATGACGAAAAGAATGACCTCTCTTTTGTGAGTGCAGTCTTAGATACAGGAAGGACCCATCAGATAAGGGCGCAGTTCGCTTCAAGACGTCATCCTCTGGCAGGTGACGGCAAGTACGGCAGCAGGGTCAAATGCCCCGTGGCGCTGACTTGCGGAGAGATAACATACAGGCCCGGTGCGTCTTCTGATGAGAAGACTTTAAGGGTCATGCCCGAAAAGAATTATCCCTGGGATCTGTTTGCCGATCAGTTCTGAGGAGTTGACTTGAAGACGAGTACGTCGTCGTAAGAGAATACGGGGTTACCGAACAGCTCATAGAAAAGTTCTGTATTGCTGCTTCCGAACATTGCGTACTCAAGGCCTCCGAGAACAACATACTCGATCTTGTACTTGTTGATGATCGCCTGAACTGCTTCCTTGTCTTCGTTCATGTAAAGCGTGTCGATATCAGTCTGGCGCGGTGATATAACGGTCTGCCAGACATCCTGATTGGGATCGGCGATGAGCTTGTCTTCTTCCTTGTCGACTATTCCGTGGAAACGCCACAGCTCTTCATGTGTCTGCCATCCGAAAACGGTGGGAAGTCCGGTGTATGCGGAGATCACACAGCCGTCCGTATAACTGTCGCTGTATGCTTCGCAGATGACAGGTGAGCCTTTGACGTTCTGATTGAACCATTCAACGGCTCTGAGATAGCCCGTGAGATTGCCTTCGTATTCATCGTAGCTGTCCTTGCTTATCCTTGTCTCAAGATACAGGGTACCGTCGAGGCCCTTGTAGTTTTCCTTCTTCATGTTTTCCTCGCAGCGCTGATACAGTGAGATGTAGGTATAGTGCGCGGGGATCACCATGAGGATGATCATGACGAAGCCAGCTATGAGCGCAGGAGAAGAGAAGGTTCCCTTTTTCGTAACGAACCAGATAAGTCTTACGGCAGCGTAGCACATTGCAACCGAAAGCATTATGAATGCTGCAAAAGTGAACTTGAACATGGTGTTGGTCCTGAGATATCCGTCGGTATAGATGTCCCTGACGTAGAAGATCTCAGGTGCGGCGAGCAGGAGAATGCCTACGACCGAAATGCCGCAGATGAAGACGTCAACGATGTTTCTCTCACCGAAGAACTTCTGTACGGGATTGGCCCATCCGTTATGGTTCATGTCCTCGGTGACTGCCTTGGAAGCACTTGAAGTCTTTTTCTTTGAACCGGTGAAACGGTAATTCTTTGTAACGGCTACCCATACGAAGAACACGAGACATATGATGACGTGCGTTCCCCAGAGGATGAAGAGCTGATAAGGATCCGAATTGATCTTTACGCGTCCAAGGTAATTGGAGATCATGTCGAACTTCAGATTGAAGGGGAGAACGACGATGTGTGCAACGGTAAACATGAAGCTCATCTGGAAAGCCGTTCTTGAAAGTGCGGACGGATCTATTACGGAGAACAGATATGCGAACACCATGAGCATTGCTTCAAGCGCGATCAGGAGCAAAGGCTCGCTGCCGGCAACAAGATAGAATGAAAGAATGAATGCCGTGTTGAGCGTGAAATAGATTATGCCCCAGACATCGACAAACACCTTTGAAATGCGGACGTTTACTATGAGGACCGCCATCGAGCAGAAGATGAAATAGAAGAGGAAGTCCCAGTAGTTGGTCATCTGTGCGGTTCCGAGAAGGACAGCGCCTAAGATGAAAGGAAGAGTGAGCGTGTTTCTGTATTCTTCCGCAAGTCTTCCGCCTGAGGGGAAGATGTGCCTGAAAGAACGCGTGATCTTCATTTCGTTGCTGTCGGGATACTGTGCGGAATTGATGAGTGCGAGCATCAGACATGCGATCAGGATAACGACCATCATGGAGATTACATGCGCATGAAGGTCGCCTATCAGATATGAATAGAAAGGGAATTCCTCGATCGTAAAGTCACCGCCGTTTTCGGTTATTACGGGGTTGTGGCCGATGTATCTGGTGCTGTCGGGATAGAAGAAATCGCTGGTGTCGCCGACCTTGAATCCGAGCTTCTGGAAGAAAGAAAGGAAGCCGTGGCCGATCGAACCCGGATCGTAGAAGAACGAATGCGAGTTGCCCCAGATCGAAACGGCAAGTCCGGTAAGTGTTCCTGCGAGGTACCTGGGGATCGGCGAATCGTGGAAACCGTGCTGTACGGCGGTCTCGATAAGCATCGTTCCGAATGAGAAAGCCATCGCGAAAGGAAGTCCGGTTGCCGTGCAGACTGCAAGGTTATAAGCAACTGCGGGCTTGATGAATGAACACTTGATAACAAGTGCCCACATGAACTGGCCGAAATAGTAGTAATTGATGCTGTTTCCTGAGAGCCACATGTCGTTTGCCGGAAGCGTGTCGCATCGCAGCATTGACATGATGAAGCCGTAGTCCATGTATTTTTCCTCGCCGTTGATTTGGGGAAGGAAGCCCTTGAAATAGCACATCAGAACGAAGATCAGGAGGAAAGCGAATTCTTCCACAACTGCTTTTTCTATAAAAAGAGGTTCGGTCAGTTTTGATAACGCGGATTCGCGCAGAGGCTTAAGTCCCCAGCAGATCGCAGTTATGAAAACAAAGGCGGCGATAATGAAAGGAAGGCTGAACTTTGATATTCCGATATAAGTGAGAGTCCATACTACAAGGCTCGTGAGTATTATTCCCAAAGCCTGTGAAAGTATGAAACCGCCGCTTCCGAACTTGCTGAAGATCCTGGATGTAAGAGGGAAGACGCCGATGCCGAATACGAATACCAATACGCTCCAGAGCAGTACGCTGACTGCGTCTTTGGCGCCCATCGTGGAAAGACCGATAACGGCTTCAATCACGAAAGGAAATACGAAAAGGATGTATTTGGCAGGCATGAAATCATTCTTAAGTGAACGGTTCTTTTTAGCGGATGATTTCTTTCCCATTGATAAGTAGTCTCCTTAATCTGCGGCGAGTTCTCGGGTAAGAGATGTGACCTCTGTAACCGCGCCTGCTTCGGCTGCTGCCTGGACTTCTTTGGCTGTAATCATCGAGCAGATCCTTAAAGCGAGAGCGACCGTGAGTTCCATACGGTTCTCGGGTGTTTCCGCATTGTTGAATTTTGCAAGGCCTGCAGAGCAGACAAAGAGATTCTCGCAGGGGTTGGTGAGATCGATCTCAGGGTAATGCTCAGACTGCGCATAACGTATCTTGGTGACACGCCATGACTTGATGTCGGATTTGCGGATCGACCTGTAAAGCTTCTTGTATGCCGTGAAGAATTTGAGCATGATCTCGGCATCAGATTCGATCCAGATGGGATCGGTGACCTGGCATGAACCTACAAGATATACGACGCTTCCGCCGTAACCGCGCTGTCCGAAGCAGCTGGTGTGATTGATTATCCTGTCAAAAGGCGTGTCGGGTCCCGGTGTCATCTGCTGGTAGAACATCTGTGAGTTCTCGTGCTTTACGACCATGAACGCGGATATCTTCGCGCTGTATGTGACGTTCATCATGGTGTCGCGGTCATCCATTGCGATGGGAAGACCGTGGCTTACGTTGATGAACGTTCTGCATGATCCCGTGAAGATGACATACTTCGAATCGATAACGAATCTCGTTGAGTTCGGGAGAACGCAGGCCGTGCGGTATTCGCCGCTTCCGAGCCTTGAGATCTCTGCGACCGTTGTTGAAAAACAGATGCGTCCGCCGTGGTCTGTTATCTCCTGCGCAAGGCTTGAGATGAGGCATGAGAAACCGCCTTCGAAATAGCCGACCTTGCGGTGTGAAGCGCGTCCCTGCCATGTTGAATCAAACCAGGACACCTTGTCCTCAACGCCCATTTCCTTGATGAGGGCGAGAAGAGACTTGTCGCTCTTTCTCAGATGATGCGGCGTGAGCTCCAGGTATTCACGGCCTATTCTCGTGTATGCGAGAAGTCCGCCGGGGGAGGCAAGCTCCTCTACGACGGTTACGCTGAATCCGGCCCTTGCGAGACGCATTCCGCAGGTGAGGCCTGATAGACCTGCACCGATTATGCAGACACTTTTCCTGTTATCTGTTTCTTCCATGACTATTTAACGATCTTTTTAGCTTCAAGGTAGAAACGCTTTTCAAACGCTTCACCCATGGAGAATGTCTTTCTCGGGAAGACGCCTTCCTTTTCGACTGTACCGAAGAAGGTGTCCTTGCTGATGGCGGGAACGAGAACGCCCGTATTTCCTGCTGTTGCGAGGTTTCTTACGGAGTCTTCGCCGTGGATGTAATCGCACTCAAGTCCGAGTGCATCGATCATCATCTGAACGGAACCGACAGCAAGGGTGTGCGGAGGATTGGAGAGCGAAACGGTAACGTCTTTGCTGTCCTCGGTTACGACAACGAAGCTCTGTTTGCCGCTTGCATCACCGTCCAGCTCGATGCCGGAATCCTTGAAATATTCCTTTGCCTTGGCGATGAATTCCTCGCCTGAAATGTTGAAGATGACTCTGTGGATAGGCTCGAAATCAAGGCCCTTGTCGTGGATGTTTACGATCTCGGCGAGAGCGAATCTTGCGGGGTGATCCTTCTTTTCTTCATCGGAAAGACCTTCCCTGATGTTCTCCCAGTGAGCCTTTGCGGAAGCGAGCGAATGGTTGCCGTCGCCTACGAGGAACAGGAGTCCGTCGCTGTTTTCGCTCTTGAGAGTTGCAAGTCCGTTTACTATGGATTCAGCAATCGCTGAACCGTCGGGAATGAAAGTGCCCTTAATGTGGCCTGAACCGAGCATGAGGTCTGTGTCGTACAGAGGCTCGATGCCTTCAGCCGCAGCCATCTCAAATGCCTTCTCGATGGTGATGCCCTTGGGGTCATCGATGAGGATCATGATGTGAGGGAGCTCCAGAGGAGAGTTAGCCCTGATCCTGATCCTGGGAGGGATCCTTGAAAGGACCGTTCCCTCGGTTGCCCTGCAGATGTTCTTGTTACCGGGTTCAAAACTGTAGCCTTCAAGATCGATTGCAGCCATGAGGCCCTTTCTTGAAGGATGGAGTGATGTTGCTCTGTCTGTGAGGATGAAGCCTGTTCCGAGGCTCTGAAGAATGCCGCTGTTCAGGTATTCGGGTGCGGTCTTAGCGATCGACTCGAGCTTTTTTGCCTCTTCGTCTTTTCCGAGATAGACTTCGGGAAGTACGAGGTTCAATGCAGAAGGAGCATCTCCTGCAAAATCTTCCGCTTTCTTCCAGTATTCCGGCTCGGATGTGTACTGGTCGCAGGCGATTACCGCCCATTTCTCAAGATCCGTGCCTTTCTGCGGAATAAGGATATCCGGCACCGCAAAGCCGAGTTCACTGATGGTTCTCAATTGAAGTCACCCCACTTTATTCGATAAAAGTGCCTACCATTTTATCACGGCACCGGTCATTTTTGGGGATAAAAATCGTATTTCTTTAAAATATAGTGAAGCCGAATTTTCGGTTAACCTTAAGTACATTTAATGGTACTATTATCCTAACGAATTCTTCGGGAGGAACGTCTATGGCTAACAGTGAATTATCCAAGCTCAAGATCCTTTTCATGTACGATTATTTCATGAAGCATCTCAATGCTTTTGATGACAGTTCGGTCACCGTGAATGACATTATCGGATACCTTGAAGAAAAGACGGGCGTCACTTTTGAACGCAAGTCGATCTATGCCGACATCAGCAGGATAAACGAGTTCATCAACAGGATAGACAGCGTGAAATTCGGCGACAGCTGGATAACCACGGAAGGCAAGAAATACAAGCGTAACGAGCTTGCCGACGAGATCTCCATCGATGAGGCAAGACTTATAGTCGATGCTATCAGCACAACGGCATTTGTCGATACCGAAGTGTGCAGCAAGATCGTTGACCTTTTCCCGACATGCTTCAGCACGGGCTATCAGAAGCGCGCTCTGTATCCTCATGACGAAAAGATAAACAGGGGAATGATCTCCTGCCTGTTTAACCTGAGAGAGGGCATTGAGAATAAGGAGGCACGCAAGATAATCTACGGTTACAGACTGGGAAATGAACTTACCGAGAAAGAGGAAAAGATCATTTCGCCGATGGCTCTGGACTGGGAAAACAACTGCTACTATGTGATCGCCATAGACAATGCAAAAGCCAAAGCCAAAGAATATGAGCGCGATCAGCAGCTCACCAAAGCCATGAAACGCTACAGACTGGACCGCATTGCCCGTGTCGACATCGCTTTCGATGAACCGTATATCGATTACAAGAGCCCCAAGATTCAGTCTCAGGAACTGAGAAAATTCATTGACAACTCGGTATCCGCTTTTGGCAGCGAAACGCCCGTAACCGTTGAAATGACGATAAACGGCAAAACCAGGAAGGATGCACTGAAGGCATACAGTGCTTTTGCGACCAGGATGCATAACGAGATAAAGATCAAGGATGACACCAAGCTCGACAAAGGCATTCTGGAGATCTTCGTCACCACCGGACTTGCGCCCACGCTCTATACCGGCCTTTTCGAACTTTCGACGTTTGATGATGTTGAGATCGAGATCCATAACGACGAGATAAATAAGAATTACGCCGAATACATTAAGAAAGCAGCCAAGGCGGCAAAACTTGACCGCCTCTGATTGCAAAGAGAAATCATTCGTTTTATAATTTCTAAGTTTTATTTTTATTTAGGAGTATCCACCGATGAGACAGTTCACTTCAAAAGAGCTCAGGAAGACCTGGAAGGAATTTTACATAGAGAGAGGACACGTAGACGTAGGTGCCGTATCACTGGTATCTGACGGTTCAACGGGAGTTTTGTTCAACGTTGCGGGAATGCAGCCTCTCATGCCGTATCTTCTCGGAGAGAAGCACCCTCTCGGAACAAGGCTTTGCAATGTCCAGGGCTGTGTCCGTACAAACGACATCGATTCAGTAGGCGACAAGAGCCACGTCACGTTCTTCGAGATGATGGGATCCTGGAGCCTCGGTGACTACTTCAAGGAAGAAAGATGCAAGTGGAGCTACGAGCTCCTTACCGATGTTTTCGGTTTTGACAGAGACCACCTCGCTTCCACCGTATTCGCAGGAGACGAGAATGCTCCCAGGGATGAGGAAGGCGCACAGTTCAGGATCGCGTCCGGATTCAAGCCCGAGAATATCTACTATCTTGGTGCTGACGACAACTGGTGGGGACTTGAGTACGGTCCCTGCGGTCCGGACAGCGAGATGTTCTATATCGCAGACGTTCCCGACTGCGGCCCTGACTGCGGCCCCGGATGCTCCTGCGGCAAGTACACTGAGATCGGAAACGATGTTTTCATGCAGTATGAGAAGCATCAGGACGGTCACCTCACACCTCTCAAGCAGAAGAACGTTGATACGGGCTGGGGCCTTGAGAGAATCCTTGCTTTCCTTAACGGAACAAAGGACGTTTACCAGACAGACCTTTTCACCGATGCAATCGCTTATATCGAGAAGGCTTCCGGCGTTAAGTACAATGCCGACGAGAAGCTCACAAGATCAATGAGAGTCTTAGCTGACCACATCCGTACAAGCGTTATGCTCATCGGCGATGCGGCAAAGCTCGTTCCTTCAAATGCAGGCGCAGGATATGTTCTTAGACGTCTCATCAGACGTGCCGTAAGACACGCAAGAACTCTGGGCCTCAAGCCCGAGAACATCCAGGGTCTCGCAAAGATCTACATCGACAGCGTTTACGATGACAGCTATCCGCTTCTTGCCAAGAACCGCGACTTCATCCTTAATGAACTCGAGAAGGAGATTGCAAGATTCGAGAGCACGCTCGAAAACGGCATCAAGGAGTTCAAGAAGATCCTTGACGACAAGAAGGCGGCAGGTTCTTCAGAGATCGACGGTGACTCCGCATTCTACCTCTACGATACATTCGGATTCCCGATCGAGCTCACCGTTGAGATGGCTTCCGAGGAAGGCCTCAAGGTCGACGAGGAAGGCTTCAAGGCAGCCATGGAAAAGCAGAAGGAAACAGCAAGAGCAGCAACCAAGTCCAAGGACGATCTTGCTCTTGCAGTTAATACTATTCCTGACGAAGTCGCAAAAGATTCAAATGCTACTGAATACGACGGTTACGACAACCTCAAGTGCGATGCGAAGGTCATCTACATCCTCAAGGCTGACGCTGACGGCAACCTCCAGAAGGTCGACAGCGCATCCGCAGGCGATGACATCATCGTGATCACCGACAAGACAGTCCTTTACGCTACGATGGGCGGTCAGATCCACGACGAAGGAAAGATCTTCACTTCGGATTTCGAAGCAGAAGTCATCTCTGTCGACAAGGACGCCGCAGGCAAGTATATGCATACCCTCAAGGCTGTTAAGGGCACTCTTGCGAGCGGTGCAACAGTAAGCATCGAAGTCGACAAGAAGACAAGACTTTCGATCGCAAGGAACCATACGGCTACTCACATCCTGCTTTCATCACTCCAGAAGGTCCTTGGACCTCAGGTCGAGCAGGCAGGTTCTTATGTCGGTTCTGACCGTCTGAGATTCGACTTCAACCATCACCAGGCAATGACTGCCGAAGAGATCGCAAAGGTCGAGGAGATGGTAAATGACGTAGTTCTCCAGGCTCTTCCCGTTGAGACAAAGGTACTCGGCATCGAAGAAGCAAAGAAGCTCGGCGCAACCGCGATCTTCGGCGAGAAGTACGGCGAGGTCGTAAGAGTCGTTGCAGTCGGTGATTTTGACGCTCCTTTCGATCTTGAGTTCTGCGGCGGTACGCACCTTACAAACAGCGCCCAGATCGGCCAGTTCAGGATCGTTTCAGAAGCAGGCATCGCAGCAGGAATCAGAAGAATCGAGGCTGTTACCGGCGCAAGATGCTACGAGATGAACAAAGAGGACAGAGCCCTCATCGGTGATGCGGCAACTGCTCTTAAGACACCCAAGGACAAGATCGTTGAGAGGATCGGATCTCTCCAGGCAGAAGTTAAGTCTCTCGAAAAGGAGATCGCCGAGATCCAGAAGGCAAAGGCAGGTTCATTCGCTGATGATGCAGTCAAGTCCGCAAAGGAATTCGGCAGCGTCAAGGCTGTTGTCGCTTCATGCGATGCAGCTGATGCTTCAGCCATGAGAGATACTGCAGACAAGATCCGTGACAAGCTTGAATGCGGCGTTGTTTTCCTTGCTGCAGAAGGTGACGGCAAGCTCCTCTTCACGGCAATGGCAACAAAGTCTGCCGTTGATGCAGGCATTCACTGCGGAAACATCATCAAGGAAGCTGCAAAGGTTGCAGGCGGTGGCGGCGGCGGACGTCCCGACATGGCTCAGGCCGGCGGTAAGGACGTAAGCAAGCTCGCTGACGCTCTTGCAAAGGCAGAGGAAATGATCGCTTCCCAGGTTAAATAACGAGGTAAATACCATGTGCTTATTCTGTGATATAGTTGCGGGCAAGATCCCCTCAACAAAGGTTTACGAGAACGATAAGGTACTGTGCTTCAACGACATCAATCCGGCAGCTCCGGTACATGTTCTCGTCGTTCCCAAGAAGCATTTCGACAACATCCTTGATATGGCTTCCTCTGACGAGGGTAAGGAATATCTCGGATATGTCGCTGAGGCAATCGCTGAAGTAGCAAAGATCAAGGATCTGGGTACCGGTTTCCGTGTCATCAACAACTGCGGCGAGGACGGCGGACAGACCGTAATGCATGCGCATTACCATGTTGTCGGCGGCGTAAAGCTGAACGAGAAGATACTCTGATCATTTAGGGAGAATATAACTATGGGCAGGATGCGGGCAAAGCGCAACATCCCTATACGTATGGAAAGATGCCATGAGCGCTGGTTTGACGACCCGATGCTCAACAAAGGCCACTGGCGCGAAGCCTGCGGCTTTGCTGCTGACGTTCCGGTATGGCTTGAGATAGGCTGCGGAAAGGGTAAGTTCTGCACGCAGATGGCGCAGGCAAATCCTGACGTTCTTTATATCGCGATGGAGAAGGAACCTTCCGTTGTTCTCGCTGCCATCGAAAAGGCGCACGAGATGCAGCTGCCCAACCTGTTCTTCATAAAGGGCGATGCAAACCTCATCGAAAACTATTTCGACAAGGATGAAGTCGACCACATGTACATCAATTTCTGCGACCCCTGGACCAGGCAGAACAAGCCCAAGAGAAGGCTTACATACAGGGATTTCCTTACCAAGTACAAGGGATTCATCAAGCCGGGTTCGAAGATCTCTTTCAAGACTGACAATGACGATCTTTTCGACTTCTCTTTAGGGGAGTTCGAAGAGAGCGGTTTTGAGCTTACGTGCCTTACGAGAGACCTGCACAACAGCGAATACGACAGTACCAATATCCGTACTGAATTCGAGCAGAAGTTCGCTGATCAGGGCATCAACATCAAGAGCGTTACCGCAGTCCTGAAATAATATCTGTTGACATCGTCCACCGAAGGTGTAAAATTACACTAACAGTAACTTGATACACAGGAGGCGGATGATGTATGCGCAGATACTATAAGACTCCATACAACCAAGATGGTTCGAAGAAAGTCTTTAACATGGGCTTTCATCCGTCGATGCTCTATATTTTTCCGTCTGCGTGGATCTTTTCATTGCCGTTTAATTTCCTGGTCGACAGCATCGTTCTGCTCATAGGATTCAAGATCTTCGGCAAAGAGAAGGTATGGTTTAACTGGAGGAAAGCGATCCTTAAGAGCTGGATCTTCGGTTATATTTCAGATGTCCTGGCATCTGTTCTGGTGCTCGTGGCGGAATACATTGCGGGCGCCGCTTTTCATACAAGCGTTCTGATGAATCCGTTTGGCAGCGTCTTTGCGTTTGTCAGCGTGCTGATCTCGGTTGTTGTTGCCGGAGTGCTCATTTTCGTGTTCAATTACAAGATCGCGCTCAGCAAGACAGAACTTGATAAGCCCGCAAGAAAAAAGGCCGCATTGCTTATGGCGATCGCTACGGCACCGTATCTGTTCTTCATGCCGGTACGTTTTTGACGATTTTTGAGGAGGGAAAATAAATGGAGAGAAGTGAATTCATTTCGATAATGAACCACAAGATCAAGCTCATCAGGACCGAGTTTGACCTTACGCAGGAGAAGATGGCTGAGGCGATCGGCATCTCCAAGAAGACCCTTGTCGAGATCGAAAAGGGCAGGAACTCTCTCTCTTGGTCGGCAGCCGTCGCGGCTGCTGTCATTTTCGCTGACAGTTCGATCCTGGAAGAAGCGTTCGGAGGCGAAACATCAGATCTTGTCAAAGTCGTCGCTCTGAACGGCCTCGATGCCAAGCTTCCCGACAAGACCATGGGGGGGCGTGTCTGGTGGCAGGACATAAAGGAATGCAAGGGTTACAGGATCCAGCAGAACATCATTTCCCGCCACTACCGGATACTTGATGCAGAAGACAGAAGGTTCTTTTCGACGTTTGATAAAAAAGAGGCCGAGAGCAGGCTCAAGGAGCTGACTTCGGGCGGCCAAAAGTGAATTGAAAATCGTTTTGCCTTTATAAGGGAAAAACGGCCAAAATTCCTCTTAATTTACAATCTTGTGACAAAAAACATATAGAAAAGCTCTACCTGATGGAGTAGAATTTTGACGGTGCATTTTTAGCACAATAAGTTAATTAATCCCGTAAGGGAATTTTAGGAGGAATTCAATATGGCAGTAAAAGTTGCGATTAACGGTTTCGGTCGTATCGGACGTCTCGCTTTCAGACAGATGTTCGGCGCTGAGGGTTATGAAGTAGTTGCTATCAACGACCTCACAAAGCCTTCCATGCTCGCTCACCTTCTCAAGTATGACACCGCTCAGGGCGGATACGCTGGTGTAATCGGCGAGAACAAGCACACAGTTTCCGCTGATGACGAAGCTAACACAATCACAGTTGACGGCAAGACACTCAAGATCTACAAAGAGTCTGACGCTAACAATTGCCCTTGGGGTGAGCTCGGTGTTGACGTAGTTCTCGAGTGCACAGGTTTCTACACAAGCAAGGAGAAGGCTTCTGCTCACATCCAGGCTGGTGCTAAGAAGGTTGTCATCTCTGCTCCCGCTGGCAATGACCTCCCCACCATCGTTTACAAC
>JAFWQF010000037.1 GCA_017509205.1 Clostridiales bacterium
CACGTTCTTTCCTCTTTTGGTGTTTCCATACGTAATGACATCAGAATCCCAGCAGTCTTCCTTGAAAGATATCTTTACTCTCTGGCCGACATAGTCAGAAGCGATCTTTGCGAGCGACTCCTTGGATATCGCAAAAGACGTTCCCTTCGTTTGAGCAAGCGCATCCTCGAGTCTATTAATGCGCTTCTTCAGGCCGGACTGCGAGCAGAAAGCAATGAAACCAAAAAGCCCGAATACAAAGCCTATATATCCGAATGTTTCCATGTCAGTCCTCCTTAACGATCTCGAATGAGAGGATCGATGAAACCGGGATCAGTTTTTCCAGAGTCTCACCCTTTTTGGTCACGGAAGAGATCTTCATCCAGTTGCCTTCAAAATCTTCAACGGTAACGGGGCGGTCAAAGAGATCGATATCCTCCTGATCCTCGCAGTAACTGAGCTTCACTTTTTTGCCCCTGATGCTCTCAAGAATTTTGCTGACGGTTTTAGAGGGAGCAGCGGCAGCAACATTGCCCTGATCTTCCTGATCGTCCTTGAGAAGATAATCGCAGCTCACTCCTAGGATCGTTGCTATGTCAGGTATCTTATCTATGTCGGGCATTACGGTGCCTGCTTCCCATCTGCTGACGGTCTGTCTTGTTACCGAAAGTTTTTCCGCAAATTCGATCTGGGTCATCCCCATATCCTTCCGCTTTGCGGCTATCTTATATCCCATGTTATTCATTCTCATTCCTCCTGATGTTGTCATGAGCAGCGCTGTTTTCTGTGCCGATTTTACGGGAAAAGCTACGCCAGGACAAGAAATTCTCATGTTCAAAATGTAACACGTCGGTTTACATTGCCCATTTTCAGGGCAAAAAACGGGGGGTATCTCAAAAATGAGACAGCCCCCGTAAGATTTCAATCATCACATCTTTCTGCAGATGATCGTATCCATGCAGTGGTAATGAGGCACCCCGCCGCTGTCATCCTCAAAGATCACTTCGTCGATCTTTTCGACTTTCCAGTCGGCAAAATAAGTGAACAGTTCGCCCGACTTCCACATCTTCTCCTCGATGTCCCAGTCGGGAGGCAGTTCGAGGAATGACTTCTCCACGAAAACATTTATGAAGACGATCCCGCCGGGCTTCGTCATCTTCTCAAGCTTCTCAAAGAACTCCTTCTTGTTCTCATCGAAAAGATACTGGACTGTACCCGTGGAATAGATTATGTCGTACTGCCCGTCATTAGTGAATGTGTTGATGTCATCGACATAGGCCGTAACCTTTACGCCACGGTCTTCAGCAAGTTTCACGGTCTTCCTGATGCCGTTTTCGGTAAGATCGAACGCAGTGACTGAATAGCCTTTCTGAGCCATGTAAACAGCGTCTTTTCCCTCGCCGCAGCCGATATCCAGGACCTTTTTGTCCTCCGAGGGCGGGCACAGCCTTATAAGATCATCGAGAAAAGAACCGGGTTCAACGCCCCAGTAGTAATCGTCGCCTTCATACCATTTTTCGTAGTTTGTTCTTATGCTCATTACTTTTTCCAAACGCTTTTGCTGATGTTGAATACGCCGTCGTGATACGGGCCTTCGCCTGTGAAAAACTCCTCAAAACCGCACTTCTCGAGCACCCTTCCGGATGCTGTATTCTCCTGAAGACGGATGCCGTATACCTCCGAAATGCCTGCGCGGCCAGTCATCAGTGGAAGGAAAGCGTTAACCGCCTCGGTCGCATAGCCGTTATTGGTATATTCCTTGGCTACGTGATATCCGATCTCCCACTTGCCGTCATCGATCGGGACAAGCTGGACATATCCGATGTTCTTCTTGTCTTCTTTCCTGATCAGGGCATAGACCTGCGGGCCTTCAAAAGAGCCGTACTGTGAGCTCAGGAATTCTATGGTCTCTTGTGCATCCTCAAGTGTCTCGAAGACCTCGTCAGGCACAAAGCGCCTTGTATCTTCATCCAGTGAATTCTTATGGACATCCATAGCCATGTCCATCGTAAGTTCTGTTATTATCAGCCTTTCTGTTTCGATAAGCATTTATTTTCTCCTAACGTAATTTGCAGCGGTTACGTCATGGAATAGATTATAACCTACGAAACAGCAGATTCTCAGGCCAGGTTTTTCTATTGTCTTATGTATTTCTTATCCGGTTCGTAATCATAGCATGCGCGTGGTTACCTCATAAACATCATGATGACCGCCGGAAGGTTGATAAGTATGTGTATTGCATATACCAGAGTTATGTTCTTCTGCTTGAGCAGGAGCACCGCCAGCAATACACCGCATCCAATGTGCTGGAGGATATACAGTAATTCAGACAGGGTAAATGCGTGCATGTGGATCATGCCGAATGCAATCGATGAAAGTATCACCATCAACACCTTCGGGAAGATGCTGCCTGCCTTTGACACAAGGATGTTCCTGAAAACCGTCTCTTCGGTCACAGGTCCCAGTATCCCCGCAGCGATAATGAAAAGCACGGGATTTACATTCTGCATCGCGTAAGCAATGTTGCTTTCGTTCAAGCCTGCGCCCTGCTCCGCAAAGATAAGTGCATACGGAATAATAAGCAGGTTATCGATGATCTGGACCAATATGTATCCGCCTGCGATCAAAAGCAGATTCTTGAACGGATGAGCCTTCCAGGATCTCCCTGCTTCCTTCAGATCTTCCCTGCTCAGCACGAGTCCCGCAATGCCCATCAAAACATACATGATCAGTTGATATGTGGCATTGTTCAGTATCTTGGGCATTATCAGTATCAGCAAAACATAGAGTCCCGCATAAACGGCATACTTTACCAGACCGCCCCTGCGGGCAGTTTTTTCATTTTCCATATGAGTGTCCTCCTGGGATCAGTTGTAAGTTACATTGACAGAAGTCGTCAGGAGAAGGAGCAGTATGAACAGCGGGATCATGGCGAGAAGAATTCCGATCAGCATCTTCTTCGTGCTCCTGTTCCTTTTCGAGTCGACGAACATCAGTACCGAAGCGATCAGGTAAATTATTCCGACTGCCTCAGCTATCCATACGACCGGTGCAAGGTTCTTGAAGACCGATATCAAAAGCAGTATGGCCATTGAAGAAGCAAAGATCAGCGCTGTTATCTTTCTCTCCTTCTTTCTGTCATCGATATTGATCTTGATCGTCTCAGAGATCGTACGGCTGGCTTCCTCAACGGATACGGTTATGTCTTCCTGCCTCCTGCTGTGCATTAGTTCCAGAAGAGATATCCCCAGAGCTCCTGAAAGATCTTCGAGTGTCTCGATGTCAGGATATCCATGCCCGTTTTCCCAGCGGCTAACGGCCTTGTCTGTGACATTGATCTTATCGGCAAGTTCTTTCTGAGTCATTCCGCGTGCCTTGCGTTCCTGAGCGATAAAAGCACCGAATTCTTTCGTGTCCATCTGACGTTCTCCTTGCGGTCGTTTCTGTCGTTTTGAGTATACAAATACCGCCGCAAATTACAATCTATGATTCATAGAGTTCAATGTTTTCAAGGGTTTGCGGACCATTGCGCATAAGCTTCTTCCCATGTGTCCAGAGCATAGGGCCTTCTGTTATCGCCCTTTTCTTTCGCGTACTGCTCAACAAATTTCAGGAAAAAATGGATATGTTCCGTTGCCGTTTCAAGCTCACGGAAGATCACGCGGCTCCATACATTTGCCTCGCGGTACTGACTTGTCTGCATGATCTTGCCGATATAGTCAGCCATGTCAAAAGGAACCCTCTTTTGCTCGATATTCACTTCCCCGTCATCAGTGATCTCCAGCACGGTATACGGCATGCTGTTCCTGAGACCGTCTAAAGGCAGGCCGCATGATCCCGGATTGATCAGAAATACCTTTTTGTCTTTTGCTGCATAGCTCCACTGCAAATGTGAATGCCCGAAAATATAAACGCCCTCTTCAAGTTTGGATACGGCTTCCTGAAATACGGGATCGTTTTCGCGCTCATTATCCATGTCAGCAAGTATCATTTCGGGAGTTTTGTCTTCCGTTCTGTTTCTTTCAGCCACAACCGGAGAATTCCATGTGGCAAACGGATATTCACCTATGAATGCCGTTGAATGGTGATTCATGTGGATCGTAACACTGTTACACTCAATGTCAGCCCTGTACGGCAGGCCGAGAATGTAATCAAGGTTTTCGCGGCTCACGTTCCTGTAATTCCAGTAGGATATCTGCATCTGGCCGTCAGTCCAGCCTGACTGGTCCTTTCCGATAAGGTTCTCAAGATACTTTTCCTCATTTCCCCTGATGGCATGCTTTTCGGGGAACGCTCTTATCTCTGAGATGCATTCGTCAGGCCAGGGGCCGCTTAAGCAGTAGTCACCCGCAAAAAGACAGCAGGTAATTCCCTGCCGCCTTATATCCTCCAAAACGGCCTTAAGTGCCGGAAGGTTCCCGTGAATGTCAGCTAAAACCGCGTATTTCATCTTTCCATTTGCATTATACAACAAATGAAAAGACCGGCATTTCTGCCGGCCAGATCATGTATTCAAATAAGGTGTTAAACAACAGCTGCATGTCCGCTCAGGAAACTAGGATCACACTTCGGACAGAAATACACTTCGGACATCGTCATATCATTAAAAAAGCTTGCCATATCGTTAGAACACTTAGGACATACATGCCTGTTAAGGAGTAGTGCCATTCTGCCGCCGGCAACGCCTTCAAGATCGTTCAGGTTAAGTTCTTTCTTTTCCATTGCCATTGTCATGTCCTCCTGTTCAAAGAATTTGCTATAAAACCATATTACAGGGTCAATGTGTATATTGTGTTGTCTAAGTGTTAAGCAAAAGAAAAGACTTTGACTTAATGTTTATTTGCTTATTAATAATAAATAATGTATTATCGCAAAATGCAGTGCGGCAATGCCGCAACAGGAAAACTATTACGGAGCAGATCTATGAAGATAATCAAAAAGTTGGCATTAGCCATCGTATCCGCGTCTTTCATTCTGTCATCGGCCGCAACGGTTCTGGCAGACGAGACAACAGCTACCACAACGGCAGGCAGCCAGTCCACCACCGACATTTCGAAGATGACCTTCGAAACAATGTACGGCAGCGAACTGCCTAAGTATCTTAACCGCCAGTATTATTTTGACGGCGAGAAGATCCCCGTTACGGAATCTAACTACTACTATCTGCTTACTTTCATGCAGCTCAGCCAGTATGCGGCATATGGATATCTCCCGGCAACGAGCGACCGCCGCATTGATCTTACGGCTTCATACGGCACCACCGGCAAGACATGCGGAGAATATCTTGTCGAGCAGTCTGAGAAATACCTTCACAGCACATACATCATGATGAAGCGTGCCAAGGATGCCGGAATGACGATCACCGACGAGGACAAGCAGGCTGTCGACAAAGAGATCAATGACATGTATGAGCAGCAGGCCAAGCCTTCCGGAATCACTCTCGATAAGTGCATCAAGATCTATTTCGGACCACAGTGTGACGAAAAGGCTTACCGCGCCATCATCGAGAATTCCACTCTCGCAGGCAAGTATCAGAAAAAGTTCGTTGAAGAATACCAAGTTCCCGAGGATCAGAAGATGATCCCCAGCATCACATACGCACTTCACTATGCGCCCGAATCTTCCGCTACAGCCGATGAAAAGACAAAGGCAAAAGCTGCAGCTGATGAGATGCTCGGCAAGTGCAAGTCCATTGACGATCTCAAGAATCTGGGCTCTGAAGCTAAGACTTCCGGTGTCTGCAAGGATGCCGGCACAGTCCCCGTTCAGAAGGGCAAGATGGTTCCCGATTTCGAAGCATGGGCTTACGGAGCTGAGCGCAAAGAAGGCGAAATGGCTGTCATCTACGCTAAGGAATACGGCTACTTCTGCGTCGGTTACAACGGCAAGGTCGAGCTTGATGCAAGCGAGAAGCAGGACATGGCAAACAAGGCTTTGAGCGATGACGTCGAAACTGACATGACTTCCGGCAAGTACGGTTTCAAGGCCGAAGGCACCGTTCCTTCAGGCAACAACACAAACGTCCTCATCATCGTATTTGTTTCAGTCGGCGGAGCTGCGATCATCATTGCAGTCGCAATCCTGGTAATGAATACCGTCAAGGCAAAGAAGGAAGAAAACAAAAAGAGCAAGAAAGGCTCCGGCAAGAAAAAGACTTCCGGCAGCACAAAGAAATCTTCCAAGAGCTGATCATTTTCTGCATTAAGATTTCAATCATACAGAAGGGCTGTCTCGATCTAATGAGACAGCCTTTTTTGTTTGGAAAATCCATTACCGCAGTTTTCCCTCAATTTACTAAAAGTTCGTTTTAAGTTCAGGGCTCATAATGAGGTCAGTTAAGCAATAACTACTTCATTTCATAATACCCTTCCCTAAAGATTCCCGGGCGTTCGTCCGGGTTTTCTTTTGCCTCTGTTTCAGAGCCAAAACCCAATATCCAAGCCATTTTCAGGCTGTGCACCGTATTGGTGACACGATTCTTACAGAGTGGTGCTTGATGTTTTCGGGACACAGGCCGATACTATGCTCACATCTGCAGGTGACATCACGAAAGGAATGGATCTTACATGGTCGAATTTGGCGAACAGTTAAGAAGAGCAAGAGAAGCTAATGGAATGACACAGCAGTCTCTCGCAGAACAGTTATTTGTCACAAGACAGTCTGTCTCAAGATGGGAATGCGGCGACCGTTACCCTGATCTTCTTACCACGACGAAATTAGCTCAGATCCTTGAAGTGAGCCTGGACGACCTGTTATCCGGAAAAGAAATGGAAAAAGTCGTAGAAAGAAACCCTGTAGTTGAAAACAAGACAGCAAACAACATCATGATAGCCCTTTATGCGGTAGTCGTTTTATCAATGGCGGTGCCCGCGCTGAACGCACTTCTGAAGCTCCCTGGAACAAGTGAAACAACCTCCGGAAACAACAGTATTCTGATCATCTCGCTGATAGTTTACGCCCTTCAGATATTTGCTTTTACATTCGGTTTGGTAAACGCCATCAGAGACAGACTATCACCCAAGAGAATGGGCGCCGTTATCGGAGCATTTTTCACGGCAATGTGCATTTCGATGCTCGTATCGTTACGTTCGTTCTTCCCGCCCGAAGCGATCGCATGGAACTTAAATAGCGGATATGCACTCAAGCTCATGGCTTTGGTCGGTGTGAGGCTGGTGCCGGGCCTTACAGGCGCCGTGGCTGCATACTTTTATTTCATGAAGAATAAGAATCACGCCATCTGGCCTGTTCTGATCACTTTGGCTTCAGTATTCGGGATATTTATCACTCTGTTATCCCAATATACGATATTCTCACGTTACAACGATATGTTTGATCTCAGTCAGACGCTGAAACTGATCCTGAACATCGCGATCTACGGTCTCATCATCTATCAGACGTTTACTTTGGCAAACAAGAGAAAGAAACTGATCAGTACAAGTGTTACCCCGGCTGTCAGCGGCGAAGCCCAAGCCTGAAAGATAAATCTGATATACTTAAAGCTGCCTTCGGGCAGCTTTTTATTGGGGGATCTATATGAGACAGAAAATCTGCGCACTGATAGTCATTTTCACGCTCCTTCTGACAGGATGTGCGGATAAAGCCCCCAAGGTCCCCGCTGTCGATATCACCGAAGGCCTTGTCTATGACGAGACCGACAACACCTGGTCGACTCCTGATGAGGAATGGAAATACCTCGTTTACATCATGAAACAGGATAACGAGAGATCCAAGAACATGAAGGGTATCCGCATCCTTGCGACCGACGACAAGGTCATATTCATTTCGGGCCTTGCTTCGGTAGATAAGGACGGGAAAAAGGGGGATGCCTATACCACATATGAGATAGGTTCAGTCACCAAGATGTTTACCGCGACCTGTATCCTGCAGCTGGCAGAGCAGGGCAAGCTTTCGATAAGCGATACGCTCGACAAGTATTTCCCTGAGTTTGAGAAAGGCAAGGAGATCACTATCTTCGATGTGCTCCATATGCAGGCGGGTCTTGAAAGAGAGTTCTTTCCGGATTCAGCCTACTACAAACCGGACGGTTCTGTTGATGAGGATTTCACCAGAAAATACTACACAGACGGCTTCACGGACAAAGAACTACTGAAAAGCCTCTTCTCGCTGGACCTTTTATATAAACCCGGAACCGACTGCCAGTACAGCAATGCCGGATACATCCTGCTCGCAATGATCATCGAGAAGGTCTCGAAAATGAGTTATGACAAATACGTTCAGAAAAACATCTTCGACGTCTGCGGCATGACACACTCGAGCAGCATGAAAAGGGGTGACATCACAAGCGTACCCGAAAACGATATGACAAACACGGAATTTAATACCGGTGAACTTTTCGGGTCATTGTACTTCCAGGATCCGAAGACCGGCAGGGGCGCAGGGGACATTCATTCCTGCGCTGCCGACATGATCATTTTTGACAGGGCGCTCATCTCAGGAAAACTGATAAATCAGGATTCACTCAAGATCATGTTCGACCTTCAGATCAAATCCCTCAATGAGTATTACGACAAGAAAATGGACTACGGATGCGGCTGGACCACTCACCCGACATTACCGTTTGCAGACAACATGGAGATCTACGCCCATACCGGAAAAACGATGTCATATTCTACCGACAGCGTGTACTGCAAGACAAAACACCACGGAAACGTCTACATTTTTCAGTGTTGTTCCGCCGTCACTGAGAAGACATCCGAATACATGTACATCTGTGATCAGAGCATCATCAACGCCCTTGCGGTCAAGAGCTGGTAAATATGTTTTTCTGTATTGATATAATGCAGGTGTCAGAGCGAGGTAACAGACATGAAAAAGCCTACTAAATTCTTGATAGCATCCCTTCTGACCGTATCGGTCCTGATATACACGGCCGCGTGCAGTAAAAACACGAATGTGGAAACTTCCAAAAGAACATATCAGACATTCAACACAAACGATTATAACCTGGTCGTTCCGACCGGAACCGTCGTGGATTCCGATGAACCGGACCTTCCTGAAAACATCGTGTACTGGAACCCGGCACGCGCGCTGAAGGAAAAATATACGGTCGATGAAGCCATTAAGAAATACGCCTTCATCGTCGGCCATTCGACACTGATCTACACCGCATGTGACGAACTGAAGATGAGCCATGATTTCTACTGCGTGGACTATGGAGCTAAAACTTTCCAGAACGATAACTGCGCCTACTTTCTCGGGTCGGACGGAAAAGAAGCAGGCAGCCAGGTTTATTGTGCTTATCTTAAAGAATCAGATTACTCTTCCTTCTCAGGATTTACGGAAAACCTCGGCTGGCTATATGTAGGCAACATGGGTTTTTACGATCCGGAAGCTCCTGACGCACCTCAGATCACGATCGTCGAGCAGACAGAAGATCACGTTTTTGCCACGGTAAAAAAGGATCCTTCATATAGTGAGGAAGCACTCTTCTATGCAAAATTCATCAGCGGAAAGCTGTTCTACACCAGGTTTCAGATCATATCCACCGATAAACAATTTACTGATGAGGACAGACAGATTTTTGTACGCTACTCTGCTCTCCTTTTCGACCACCTGAGTCCGGATGACGGCACGGAACCTTATATCTACGATAAGTTCGTAAACATACCGGTCTTTGGCAGGAAGCGCATTACAGGCTTTGATCACATCAGAAATCTCGGCACAAAGAGCATCGAATTGGAAGTAAAACCCAAGTCCGAGATCGAGTATTTCTGGATCGAGATCGATCCTTCTGAAAGCAGTCTTGCAAAAAGAGATGACTATACAGACTGGACAAAAGTTAAGGACATGCAGGTACGTGAATATCCAAAAACCGGACGCCAGGAATTCGTCTTCACGATCGACGGAACGCGCTATCTTTGTTCTGTTTATGGCAGGAACGGCAATAAGATCAATGTCAATTCCTCCGCAGATCTTATCAAGCTTATCGAAAAAAGTTCCTTTATAAAGTAGTTCTTAATTTA
>JAFWQF010000038.1 GCA_017509205.1 Clostridiales bacterium
TTATCGACATCGTAAAGCCTCGGAATAAGGTTTACTATCGTACTCTTGCCCGAACCTGAAGGTCCGACAATGGCAATGCTGCTGCCTGCTTCAAGCGTGAAATTTATATCCTTGAGTATCTGCTTTGACTTGTCGTATGAGAATTCAACATGCTCGAAAACAACGTTTCCGGTAACCTTGTTGGGGATTACGGCATCAGGAGCGTTCTTGATCTCGACCGGGATGTCGAAATAGTCAAAGATCCTCGTAAAGAGCGCCATCGATCTGATCCAGTCGACCTGTATGTTGAGCAGGCTGTTTACAGGCATATACATTCTGCCGAGCAATGCTACAAGAACGGATATATCACCTATGGTGATGTTCGAATCATACTTCATCATGAGGATGCCGCCCGCCAGATACAGGAGCATAGGGCCGATGCTCGTGAAGGTCGTGAGGACGACCCTGAACCAGCGTCCTGCCATGCTCTCTTTTATGTTCAGGCCGATCATCTTCCGGTTGGCCTGCTCATATCTGTCATATTCATACTTTTCCTTGCCGAAAAGCTTTACCAGAAGCTGTCCGCTTACGGAAAGAGTCTCGTTTAAGATCCCGTTGACTTCATCATTTACCTGCTGCGATTCGTTTGTCAGAGACCACCTTCTCTTGCCCGCGCTTCTCGTCGGTATCGTAAACAAAGGAACTATCACGATGCCTACCAGCGCAAGGATCCAGTTTTTCTGGAACATTGCGATCATGGCTATGATCAGCGTGATGGAGTTGGAAAGGATGCTGCTGAAAGTGCTTGTGATCACGGACTTTACGCCGTCTATGTCGCTCGTCATCCTGGTAATGATATCGCCCTGGTTGTTGGTCGTAAAAAACCTCTGGGACATGCTCTGCAGATGCGAATACATCTGGTTGCGCATGTCATACGTTATGTGCTGTGCGATCCAGGTGTTGATGTATGTTTCGGCAACGCCGATAAGGCTTGCAAGAAGAGTAACGATAAGTGACAGAACAATATAATAGATGAGTGCTTTAAAGTCTCTCTTCATAAGACCGTCATCAAGGATCTTGCCTGTGATCATTGACGGCATGAGCGAGAAAAATGAAGATACGATTATGCAGACAAGAACAAGAACAAGCTGCTTTGTATAAGGTTTCAGATATGAGAATACACGCTTCAGGAGCGCCTTAGTTACTTTAGGCTGATTGGCCTTCTCCTCTTCAGTAAGGAACTTGCCGCCCATAGGGCCGCCCATACCTCTTGCTCCAGGTGGCATAAAGTTCTCCCCGTCCTTCTTTGTTTTCTACGCTACTTTTACCATATATAGGTCAATTTTCAAAATAGTTACACTAAATAAAAGAGTGCGTAAAACGGCAGGGTTATAATGAACGCGGAGATAAAAACACCATGAACGATAAGAAAACACTGTTTGAATCTGCAAGTCCCGTTAAAGCACTGGCCGTAATGTCGGTGCCGACTGTCGCGAGCCAGCTCATACTTCTTATCTACAACATCGCCGACACATGGTTTATCGGCAGGACAAACAACCCTGCCATGATCGGCGCTTCAAACCTTGCGCTTACCGTATATCTGATCGCGGTTTCACTGGCAAACGTTTTCGGTGTCGGCGGCGGAAGTCTCATGGTGCGTCTCATCGGCGAGAAGAAAGATGACGATGCGCGCAAGGTTGCATCCTACAGCATCATTGCATCCGGCATCACGGCCGCTGTATTCTCGCTTTTCACGCTGGTATTCATGACTCCCCTGTTAAAGCTCCTGGGCGCAGATGACATGACCATGGTCTACGGTAGACAGTACCTGCTTACAACTGTCGTACTTGGCAGCATTCCGACCATCCTTTCGATGAGCATGCCGCAGCTTCTAAGGAACGCAGGATACTCCAAGGAAGCAGGATTCGGCGTGAGTCTCGGAAGCATCTTAAACGTTGCTTTGGACCCACTCTTCATGTTTATGCTGCTTCCTAAAGGAAACGAAGTCTTAGGCGCCGGAATCGCTACCATGCTCTCCAATTACTGTTCTTTCATCTACTTCATCCTGATGTTTAGAAAGGTACAGAACGAAAGCGTTCTCAAGATCTCGTTCAGGCGTGAAAAGCTAGAAAAGATACATCTGAAATCACTGTATACCGTAGGCATCCCGGCTGCGATCAGCATCTTTCTCTTCGACCTCGTAACCATTGTCATCAACAAGCTGACGATTGGTTACGGCGATCATGTAACGCCACTCGCGGCCATGGGCATAGTCTTAAAGCTCGAGAGGATCCCCATCAATGTGGGACTCGGCGTATGTCTCGGAATGGTGCCTCTCATCGCATACAATTACGGCTCAAAGAACTATAAGAGGATGAATGACTTTTCTTCACTCGCGAGATGGATAATAATTGGATTCTCATCAGTTTGCATGATCTCGTTCCTGCTTTTCGCAAAACCTTTGATTGGTGCCTTCATTCAGGACGAGGAAACCGTAAGGCTCGGAATAATGTTCATCAAGGGACGCTGCTTATCCCTCCCTTTCATGATGATCGGCTATCACATAGTCAATTACATGAACGCAGTCAACAAAGGCAAGGTATCTTTCCTTCTGGCATTACTGAGGCACGTGGTAATACTGATTCCCGTAATGCTCATAATGAACGCAATATGGGGGCTGACGGGTCTTGTCTGGTCTCAGCTGACGGCGGATGTCATCCACTCCGTTGCCGCACTCATCATATTTGCAAAGGTAAAAAACAGCATAATCAAGTCATGATATAATCTTTCTATTTAATGAAAGATTAATATTCAATGATCGAGATAACTTTTTTACAGATGACAGTTTTCATTACAGCCGCATGGATAATCGTGCGGCTGTTGGTCGCTTTAAAGGCGAAAACCGTTTCGGTCAAGCACGAGCTCCTGCTCCTGCTCGTTTACATATGCCTTGTGGTTATCGCCAGGTTCGTGTATTTCGAGCTTCATCCCGTATTCGGTTATCCGCCGCCGCTCAGGATCGTTTTAAATAAAAACTATTCTGACTTCATTCATCTTAAGCCGTTCAATTTCATTTCCGACATTTACGAAGAGGACAGCTTAAACGTCCTCGGAAACATCGCGATGTTCTTTCCCGTAGGAATAGTATGGCCAATCTGTTTTAAGAAGCTCAACCGTTTCTGGAAAACAGTTCTTGCCTGCATCGGCTTTTCGCTTTTCATTGAACTTACTCAGCTTTTTTGCGACGGAAGACATACTGACATTGATGATCTTATACTCAACTCAATTGGAGCAATTGCAGGAGCAGCGATAGTCTTCATTATCCGCGCTGTCATAAACAGACATAAGAAGGAGGCCTGAATCATGGGAACTGTTGCTTTGTACTGGCTCGGCCAGATGGGCCTTTTGATAGATACCGGGAACACCAGGATCTGCGTTGACTATTTCGCAAGCCCGCTGGACGGAAGGCAGACACCGCCGCCGTTTCAGGCAGATAAATTGACAGGCATCGATATGTTTATAGGCACTCATGACCATATCGACCATATCGATCATGAAGCCTGGAAGATTTGGGCAAAGAACAATCCGGGCGCAAAGTTCATCTTCCCGAGATCACACATGGATTCCGTTCTCGCAGACGGCATCTCTCCTTCAAATGCGATTGGAATGAACGACGGTGAAAGTTATTCTTCAGGTGATGTCACCATACACACAATAGCAGCATCGCATGAATTTCTGGATCGCGATGAGAGCACGGGACTTTATCCTTATCTGCAGTACATCATCGAAGCAAACGGTGTCAGGATCCATCATGCGGGTGATACGGTAAGATACGAAGGCATGCTTTCAAAGATCAGATCTTTCGGGAGCATCGATGCCCAGCTTCTGCCCATCAACGGACGTGATGCCAAAAGATACCGCATGGATTTCATAGGAAACATGACCTATCAGGAAGCTGCTGATCTTGCGGGAGAAGTTGAACCAAAGATAGTCATCCCCGGTCATTGGGACATGTTTGATATCAACGGCGAAGACCCTTCCCTTTTTGCAGATTATCTCGATGCGAAATACGGCAGCAAGATCAAATGCATCATTCCGAAAGTTATGGAAAAGATCGAGATTGGATAAACCGCGGAGGAATCAAATGAAGATAGTCGTACTTACAAAAGGCCTTAAACAAAAGCACATCGATCTCATCAATGAAACCGCGAAAGAAGCCGGTGCACATGTCTGTTATGCAGAGTCTGAAAAGCAGTTCCCCGAAGGCTTTGAAGAGCCCGACATTATTTACGGTTTCGGTATCGAGACTGCACGCAGCAGCAAAAACCTCAAGTGGCTGTGCGTGCCTTCGGCAGGTGTTGATTACCTTATGCATCCGGATGCTTTTGGAAACGAAGAATGCATCCTGACAAACTCTGCGGGTGCTTATGGCGTATCCATTGCTGAACACATAATCGCAGTCACGTTAATGATGATGAGACGTCTTACTGAATTTCATGCTGAAACACTTCAAAAGACATGGGGTTCACCCAAGCCTCAGAAGTCTCTCAAAGACTGCAGGATCACCGTTCTCGGAACTGGCGACATAGGTTGTTCTTTCGCAAGACGAGCCAAAGCATTCGAGCCTGAAAGCCTCACGGGAATCTGCAGGAGCGGAGTATGCAACGAGTCTTCATTTGACCGGATACTGAAGATCGGGGAATTGGATTCCGTTCTTCCTCAAACAGATCTTCTCGTCATGAGCCTTCCTGCCACAGCCGAAACAGAAAACATACTCTCGCGCGGACGCATTGAAATGCTACCTGAAGGCGCATATGTCGTAAACGTAGGCAGAGGATCGGCCATTGACGAAGATGCTCTTGCTGATGCTCTGGACAGTGGAAAACTCGGCGGTGCCGCGCTTGATGTATTCAGGACAGAACCGCTTCCGGAAAGCAGCAGACTCTGGAACACGCCTAACCTCCTGATAACACCTCACGTGGCAGGCAACCTTACGCTCGCCCATACGATGGACAGAAACGTGGAAATGTTCTGCGAAGATCTGATCAGTTTCGCAAACGGTCTTCCGATGAAGCACGTTGTAAACAGAAAGCTTGGATACTAAACCAGCCGGTAGTGATAAAATAATATGGTTTAGTCATTGAGCGGAGGCAGTATGGATCACAAGGAAAGAATGCTCGCGAATCTCCCCTACAAGGCATGGCTTGACGGCCTTTCTGAAGAGAGACTTGAGAATAAAAAGAAAATCTACAGATATAACCATTTAGAGCCCGGCAATCCCGAAGAAAAGGACAGTCTCATAAAGGACATCCTCGGCAAATGCGGTGACTACATCAACATAGAGCCGCCCTTCTTCTGTGACTACGGATACAACATTGAGATCGGCGAGAACTTTTTCGCAAACTACAACTTCACCGTTCTCGACGTCGGCAAAGTACGTATCGGTGAAAACGTTCAGATCGCACCTAATGTATCGATCTATACCGCCGGTCATCCCATTCATCCCGAGACGCGCAATTCAGGCTATGAATACGGCATCGACATCACGATCGGCGACAACTGCTGGATCGGCGGCAACACATGCATAATGCCCGGTGTCACGATAGGAAAGAATGTCGTGATCGGTGCTGGAAGCGTCGTTACAAAAGACATTCCCGATGACGTCATCGCCGTCGGCAATCCCTGCAGAGTCGTAAGAAAGATAACTGAAGAAGACAGGGATTACTACTACAAAGACCGCAAGTTCGATGTAGATGACTACAAACCGGAATAACATTTTGGAGATAAAGAACATGAGACGAACGGAAAGAGATCACCTGATGAAGAGCGCAGCTGCACTAACTCTGACGCTCTGCCTTGCGGCCCCCTTATGCGCTTGTTCAGGAAATTCAGATTACGGACCAACAACGCTGAACAGCAGCCAACTTGAAGAAGAAGCTATCAAAAAGAATAACCGGAAAGTTCGTAAACACATAAATGAGGCACTAGGATTCGATTTCGGCGATGAGTATATTGCTGAGGCTGAAATGTTACTGAACGCATCATCTCAGGCTGGCAATGTCTGCATACTCGTAAAAGAAGGCCAGGAAGATGCCGTTCTGTCACTTCTTCAAAGCAAGTTCGGTAATTACACTTCCATAAGCCCGGCACAGATTCCGGCGGAATTAAAAGACCAGTATGCAGACGAAATACGAAAAATGCCGATTATCAAAAGCTGGTTGTATACCGGATCAGGTCAGAATATCCATATTTACATGGCATGGAAAGGCACCTGCGCATACATCTTCATATTTGAATAAGAAAAGGTCCGGATCGCTCCGGACCTTTTGATTTCTGTTGATATTCCTCTTACAGCTGAGGTGTCTGGTTGTGCTGCAGTCTCTCTGACTTGTTTACGTGAATGAAGACGTTGTGCAGCAGGTTGACCGACGTGAGAATGACTTCACCCTGATTGAGCTTTCTTACATGCTTGATCGAGTAATCGTCAAGGTGGCTTTCGACTGCCTTGATCTCATCGTTGAGCATGAGTCTGTGGATCAGGAGCGTACCGATCTGGCCGAACAGGATCGGAGAAACGTCCTTCGGGTTCTGTGTTGTCAGATAGAGGAAGATACCCTTCTTACGTCCTTCTCTTGCGACCAGAGTCAGACCGCCGTGGAATTCTCTTTCTGAGTACTGGGACTTAGCGTATCTGTGAACCTCATCGATGAAGAAGATGAACGGATTGATGTTATCCTGCTGTATGACGAAGTTGCAGACGAGGTCGATGACCATGCCGCCGATACCTTCTGCAGCACCGAGTGACGATGTATCGATATAAAGGCTGACTTCAGGTGTGTGAATGAA
>JAFWQF010000039.1 GCA_017509205.1 Clostridiales bacterium
CAGTTATTCATTCGATTTCAGCTCTACGGATGTACTGTCGGTCAATCTTAACGCTTGGATCGACAGGTTGATCAAAGCGGGCGTGTTCGAAAAAAAGAGCCCTTATGAGATCAGCATTACGGCATTTAACAATGAATACACTGAGATCGGCAACTGGAAAGAATCGTACAGTTACCAGTCTAAAGCCGTAAAGACAGAACCCGGTCATATTGCCGCAGGCATTTCCGAGGGTGTACTTACATGGCAGGCATTTACTGATGCTGTCAGCTACGAAGTAACCATAGATGACGATTGGGGTTCAACATATTCATGGCCCACTCCGGTCAACATCAACAAAAAGATCGATGTGATGATCAAGGACGGATCTATCCGCAATAAGGAGTCTTATGTAGTAAGCATAGAGGCATATGACGATTACGGCTTTAAGATCGCTGGCTGGAGTGATACGTATAATTACAATTCTTCTGCCGTTGTGGTCAAACCCGGAAAGATCTCAGGCATCGCTTTCGAAAACGGAAGAATGACATGGACTGCATATGAAGGTGCGGCAGAATACAGTGTTTCAATCGGTGAAACATTCCATGACGTGTTTGTCCGGGTTACGACATTCAAGATCAATGAAGAGATCGACCAGATGATAAGAGCAGGAGAACTCAAGAAAAAGAGTTCCTATAACGTTTCTGTTTCGGCATATGACAGTGACGGAATACTCATTGCTGAAGGACACAAGGATTATTCATATGATTCCTCTGCCGAACCGTACGTGGTCGGTGTCATGAACGCAAAGATCACAAACGGCATCCTTACATGGGAGAAGTATGAAGGCGCGGAGATGTACAGCGTCTATATTGACGGAAACGGCACTTCCATCGAGGGAGATTCATATGATGTCAACAAGCGCATCGACTGGCTTATCAAGGCCGGCGAGACCTCAAAACAGACCTCGTATGAAGTTGCAATAGCAGCCGAAGATGAACATGGAACGGCGCTTGCATACTGGTCAACGGATTATGCCTATAATTCAAGTGCTTCGCTGGTCAAACCCGGCAAGATCACAGGTGTTATATTTGCTAAGGGCAACATGACATGGACCGCATATAAGAATGCAGTGAATTACATGGTCTACGTCTATGACTGTCCGGTTTATTCCGCGAAGCCGTCTGTTCCGATCAATTCGAAGATAGACTGGTATATCAAGGCGGGACAGATCATAAAGAGCAGTTCTTATCCGGTAACGATCCTTGCATATGACAAAGAAGATATCGTGATCGCGGAATGGAACGGAGAATACAAATACAATTCCACTGCCGTCCCGTTCGAGTTAACTACGGTAACAGGCATTTCCGTTTCGCCCGACGGCGTCATGTCATGGGACAAGGTATTGAATGCAGGAGAGTATAACATCCTCGTTGATGACTGCTACATTCATTACTCTACAAAGGGTTCCTCATGTGATCTGAGCGGATTCATCGCCGACCTTATCAACACGGATTTCCTTGATAAACAGAACAGCTACATCATTACGATAAAAGCATTAACGGCCGATAGTATCCTTTTAGCTGAAGGAACCTGCACCTGTTCGTTCACGGCAGGCACGGACATCAGCGACAAAGTTACCGTTACCGGTATCGTAGATCTGACATACACCGGCAAGGCTCTTGAACAGAAGCCTGTCGTTGTATATAACGGCCAGCAGCTTGTAAGAGGTACTGACTATGAGATTTACTATTGGAGCAACAAAGATGCCGGCACGGCTGAAATGACCATCAGCTTCAGGCACAAATATATCGGTGCCTACAACTCGAAGTTTGAGATCAAGCAGGCTAAAAACCCGCTCGCCGTCAAGGGAAAGACCTACAAAGTCAAAGCCAAGAAGATCAAGAAGAAGGCCCTTTCTGTCTCCGTTTCAAGCGTCGTCAAGTTCGTGAAGAATGCAGGAGATCCGAAGGTCTACAAGAAGAAGTCAGGCAACAAGAAGATCGTCATCAACGCGAAAACCGGTTTGATCACGATCAAGAAGAAGCTCAAGAAAGGTACATACAAGGTTAAAGTCCAGATTACCGGTCAGGGCAACAATAACTATGAGAAGTCCGGTACAAAGACGGTAACATTCAAGATCAAGGTCAAATAACAAAGACTAAACTTGAACAGATTAAAGGGGATGTCTCAATTGGGACATCCCCTTATTTCATTTCCTGATTAAGAACAAGATCAGTATCTTAAACTGCTGCTGCTGCGCAGTCTGCCTTTGAAAACGGTTCCGGTGGAATCCGTTTTTTCGAAATCTGCAAAGAAAGTGATATAGAAATCACCTTTTGAAGGAATTTTCTTCTTCTTTGAGGTTACGGTAATCCGGTTGCCTTCGACCGTATATTTGCAGTCTTTGAAAGTCAGATATCCGGTTCCTTTTTTGGCAAAAAAATCAATGCTGCCGACACTGTATTTTGTTATGGTTACACCGTCTTTCGGAGTGACTGTCAGTTCAAAGGCTTTACCGTTTTTGACTGTTTTCGAATCAACGAGTTTAAATACATAAGTGTCGGAATCTTCATCCCAGAGGTTTATGTCTTTCAGTGAAACAGTCTTGTCTTCGGTCTTTTCACCGTTGAGAGTATTGGAGACAGTGAGTGTTACGGAGAACTTATCCTCACTGGTGACATCTGCGGGAACTTTGATCAGGGCGGTATACTGGCTTTCAGTATTGCTGACACCGGTTCCCGTGACAAGTTTGGCTGAATCGACAGTGAAATCCTGATGGTACTTTTCGTAGTGGGATTTGACCTTTTTGGTCTTGGCATTATAACCGTCATACTTGAAAAGATTTGCATCGAATGCTCCCGTTATGGAAGACAGTTTGATCCCGCTGTTGGTTGCGAGAGTGAACGTGATCTCGGCAAGGAAACCTTTGTCGAGACGGTACATCTGGAATGAGTCAAGCTTAAGACGCAGGTCCTCCGTTGGAAGAGGTACCGGGGTAGGCGGCGGCGCAGGCGTGGGTGTCGCTGCGGCAGAGGTTGCTGCCGCGGATTCCTGCGTTCCGCCGTTGCTGCTTTCTGAAACGGTTGATTCGATGACGGTGCTTTCTTCAGGCATGTCTCCGGTTTCCGGTATAAGGCCTGTTCCCGGCGCCGCGAATGAAACCGCGAGTCCGCTTAAAGCGAGCATGATCGCAGTCGTGATTCCTTTTCGTCTCGGTAAGACTGTATCGTGGACCTGCTCATTAAACTCGTCTTCAGGCACGCAGGCAGCTGCTGCCTCCGGAGGAGGTACAGCACCTTCGCGCGGCGGTTCCGCGTTATAGTAATCGAATATGTTGCTATTGTCCTCAGCCATGATAACTGATCTCCAAGATCAAGCTGATTATTTGTCTGAGTTGTGTACGACGACCTGAGGGAACGGGATCTCGATGCCGTTCTTGTCGAAGAAGATCTTGATCTCGCGGTTCATGATACGGGGTGCCTTGTAGATGTCCTTCTCATGGACGCGTCCGCCGAATTTGAGAAGAACGCCGCTGTCTCCGAGTTCCTGAACGCCGAGGTAAGTGGGTTCTTCAACGAAAAGTTCCGGATACTTGGCTTTGAGAGTGGGGATGAATTCCTTGATCTTGGGTTCAACTTCTTCAAGATTCGTGCTGTAAGAAACACTTACGACAGTGGTTGCAAAGCTTAATGCAGTGGAGCGGTTGAGGATGTTTCTGAGATCCGAGTTGTTGATGATCTTGATGTTGCCGCCCATGTCGCGGATGGCAGTTGTACGGATGCCGATGGAATCGACTACACCTCTGAAGCCGCCGACTTCGATGATGTCGCCGACATTGAACTGATCTTCAAATACGAGGAACAAGCCTGTTACAAGGTCCTCTACGAGGCTCTGTGCACCAAAGCCGATGATCAGGGCAACGATTCCGACGCTGGCGAGGATGGCTGTGAGATTGATGCCTAATGCCGACAGGCACCAGAAGAAACCAACGAAAGCGGTTATGTAGCTGATCGCCGAGTTAAGCAGCGAGAGAGCTGATTTGCCTTTGTTGGTCTTCGGATTGATATGCTGGACGATGAAGCGGAATACCGACGTAACGAATACCATCATGAGGATGATGGCAACGATCTGGAAGAGTGTGGCCCATTTGAACGTGAATGAGCTTGAGATCTTTTCGACGTCGCCGAATATGTCTTTCCAGGCGGTGGTAATCGTTTCTTTGGCTTCCTTGGGGAGGAAGGGGATGATACCCGGATTTGTGATAAAGAGATAGATGAGCAGGATGATGGCCCATTTGATCATTGTTGAGACTTTTATCGTCTTGCCCCTGACCGTGATCTTCGACAGATCTCTTTTTGCCTGAGGATCGGGTTTAAGCTCAAACTCCTGATCTGCCTCTGTCTCGGGCTGCTGAACCTGAGGCTGTTCCTGCGCAGCGGTTATGTTAGTCTTTTCGGGGTTATTGCTGTTATCCATAATAAGCATCCTCCTGCCAATATCCGGAATATATTCTAATCTTACAAAAACTAAAAAGAATTTGTGTTAACAAACTTAAAAATAAGCAATAATAGTGTAGATTTTGGTAGACATGGCAAAACAGTTAGTCTATTCTAACTACGGAAAAGATATATGGCTGAAAACAAGACGAAATTTGATGTTACCGGAATGAGCTGCGCGGCGTGTCAGGCACACGTCGAGAAAGCCGTGTCTTCGGTTGAAGGAGTTTCTTCCTGTGAGGTTTCGTTACTTACCAATTCGATGCAGGTCACCGGTACCGCTTCTCCTGATGTGGTAATAAAGGCTGTCGAGAATGCCGGGTACGGGGCATCGGTTGCAGATCCTTCTGCCAAAAAGAGTTCTTCTGATGAGCCGTTAAAGAATACTGAAACAGCTGTCCTCAGGAACCGTCTGATCTCATCACTAATAATCCTGGCAGTACTCATGTATTTCTCGATGGGCGTCATGATGTTCGGCTGGCCGGCACCGTTCGGCATAGGAGAAAACCACGTTGCTCTGGGCATTGTTGAGATGCTGATTTCCGGGATCATCATGGTTATCAACGGCAAGTTCTTTACGAGAGGATTCAAGGCTGTAATTCATCTTGCTCCCAACATGGATACGCTGGTCGCAATGGGCAGCGGCGTGTCATTTTTCTACAGTGTTGCGGTCCTTATCGGAATGACAAAGCCCGGCATGGCACACGGCGAACTGTATTTTGAATCCGCAGCAATGATCGTCACTCTGATAACGCTCGGAAAACTCCTTGAATCGATATCCAAGGGCCGCACGACTGATGCGCTCAAAGGCCTTATGAAGCTGGCTCCGAAGACAGCTGTCCTGATAAGGGACGGCAAAGAAGTCACGGTCGGTATTGAAGAGGTCAGAGTCGGAGATGTTTTCGTAGTTAGACCCGGCGGCTCCATTCCGGTCGACGGAGTGATCACCGAAGGAAGCACCGCAGTCGATGAATCCGCGCTTACGGGCGAGTCGGTCCCAGTCGATAAGAATCCCGGTGACAGAGTTTCCGCGGCAACGATAAACCGTTCAGGATTCATTAAGTGCAGGGCTGATAAGGTCGGCGAGGATACGACTCTCGCGCAGATAATAAGACTCGTCAGCGATGCATCTGCTTCAAAGGCACCGATCGCAAGGATCGCAGACAAAGTCTCAGGTGTATTCGTTACGGGTGTCATCATCATTGCCGTAACAGTATTTATCATTTGGATGCTGACGGGAGCTGCTGTCGGAACGGCACTCACGCATTCGATAGCGGTCCTTGTCGTAAGCTGTCCGTGCGCGCTTGGCCTTGCAACGCCTGTTGCTATCATGGTCGGAAGCGGAGTGTCAGCGAAAAACGGAATACTCTTTAAGACTGCCGCAGCACTTGAAGGTGCGGGGAAGACTGATATTGCGGTCTTTGACAAGACCGGCACGCTTACCAAGGGCGTTCCCGAAGTTACTGACGTGATCACAGCTGACGGTATTTCCGAAAGTGAATTTCTTAAGATAGTTTCAGCGCTCGAACAGGGCAGTGAACATCCTTTGGGAAAAGCCTGCGCGGATTACTGCAGTGCAAAGAATGTAGAAGTTATTCCCGTTGAAGATTTCAGGGTGCTGCCCGGACGCGGAGTCAGCGGAAAGATCGGCGGAATTACCTATACTGCGGGTAATGTGGCGGCGATTGGAGATGTTCTTTCCGGAGAACTCGATAACACTGTCCGCAGGATCGAGGAAGAAGGAAAGACGCCTATGTTTTTCACTTCTGAAAAAGGATATCTTGGAATGGTCGCAGCTGCTGATTCCATCAGACCTGACACACCTGAAGCCGTACAGGAACTCAAGGATCTCGGCATAAGAGTCATCATGCTCACGGGCGACAATGAACGCACCGCTAAAGCCATAGGCAAAGCAGCGGGTGTTGATGAGGTCATCGCAGGCGTACTTCCTGACGGCAAGGAAGAGGTCATAAGAAAGCTTCAGGAGCAGGGTAAGGTCATGATG
>JAFWQF010000040.1 GCA_017509205.1 Clostridiales bacterium
AAACAAGAACTAGCAGCACTCGAAAAGATGATGAAGATCTACCCTGAAAACCTGCCCGAGGAGGAGTTTGACAAGCTTCCGGAGGAACGCAAAAAGCTCGCAACACCAATAATTCCAGGCGACGAGAAAAATGCCCGCAAATGGATGGATGCGCCTTATACCAGGAAACCTTTTAAGAAGGGCACTCCGGTTTTCATGACCATGCGCGGCGAACGCGTAAGGTCAAAGTCCGAGATGATCATCGCTGACCGCCTGTACGCTAACGGAATCCCTTACAGATATGAATGTCCTCTTATGGTCGGAAAAGAGATAATCCATCCTGACTTCTCGCTGCTCAGGATGAGTGACGGGAAAGTCATGTATCACGAGCACTGCGGAAAGATGACTGACCCGCAGTATTATGATGATCTGGTGGACAGGGTCAATAAATACAATCAGGCCGGAATAATCCAAGGCGACAGGCTAACGTTCACTTTTGAATCTCAGGACACACCTTTTGACGTCAGAGTCATCGACAGAATGATCAGAGAATACTTCAAATGAGTCCGGCCTGAAACCCTTGAAAAAAGCCGTATTCGTGCCTTGAAAAACCCCAAAAATGCAACAAATTCAGATTGTGGTATAATAATGTTGGTATTATGCTTTTTTAAAGCAGTCCGCAGGACCCTGCGGAACATGGAGGAGTATATTGAAAATACTGGGAATCAAGACGGCTTACCGTCTGACAAAACAGAAGATCGTAACCACTTGCTGCGTAGCCGCGGTCAGTGCATTATGTGCTGTTTCTGCCATCGCAGTCAATACTATTCTTAATAATTCCGACGTTCAGGCACTGAGAGTTGATTCAGGTGACATGGTTGACGTCTATGATGTCATCCCGGCTGAGCTCGCTCCCGACAGAGACACTTACAACATCAAGAACCCTGTCGCATCTTCAGGCAATAACGCCGAGAAGATGGAGCAGACAGAGCCCACCCTGCCAGAGACTACTGAAGAAGAAACAACCACTACTTCATGGGAAACTGAAGAGACATCTTCAGAGACAGAAGAAACAACAACTGAAGAATCTTCCGAGACTGAGGAAGTTCCTTCAGAGACAGAAGAAACATCCGCAGCTGCAACCAAGAAGCCTGCCAACAACAAGATAACCCAGAGCGCTTACAAGAAGACAGTCTACGCAAGAACGACAGTCAACATCAGAAAGGGTCCGGGAACAAACTACGGTGTCGTCAGAAAGGTTACAGTCAATACGGCGATCACAGTCGTAGCCAAGACTTCCAACGGCTGGTACAAGACAACAGACGGCTGCTACGTAAAGCAGTCCCTTACCACCCTGTCTCTGCCCAGGCCCACGGCAACCAAGGCTCCGACAAAGAAGCCCACAACTAAGACAACAAAGAAAACAACACAGCCTAAGATAGCAACGAAGACAACCGTCAAGACCGTAAACGGCGTAAAGTGCAAGATCACTTTCTACGGACCTGTCCTCTACAAGAGGAAGGACGGAAGCACTTTCTACAGCACGACCACTGCCACGGGAACAAAGTGCAAGCAGGGCCGCACATGTGCTGCAGACTGGAAGGTCTTCCCCAAGAATTCTTGGATCTACATCGAGAACGATCCTCTCGGCGGTGACGGTCTTTACAAAGTTGAAGACACAGGAAGATTCACCGGCAACTGGATCGATATCTATGTCGACTCAGCAAAGGGACATAACACATGCTATCGTAAGGTCTACAAGCAGTAAGAGGGGAATATGCAATCCGACAATTCAGGTAACGGAAACCAGAAACAAAAGACTAACAAGACACACAGATTTAAGATAGCTCCAAAGAAAAAAGGCCAGTCCGCAAAGAGCGGCAGCGCGAAAAAGCCCGTTCAGGCAAAGCAGATAAAGAATGTCAGCAAGACCAGACCGGTCAAGCAGGCTAAGCATGTCAGACCTGAAAGGCAGTCCAAAGCAGCAGGACTCATAAGTCAGGCAAAGCAGACCACGCGTATCAGGCATCAGGACTATGTTCCCGGCAAAGATCTTAAGATAATACCTCTCGGCGGTCTCGGCGAGATCGGTAAGAACATGACCGCTTTCGAATACGGAAACGACATGATCATCGTCGATGTCGGAATGAGCTTCCCTGACGAGAACATGCCGGGCGTAGACTGCGTCATTCCCGATTTCACATATGTAAGACGCAACCAGAGTAAGCTCAGGGGCATCGTGCTCACACACGGACACGAGGACCACATCGGTTCTCTCCCCTACTTCCTTAGGGAGTTCCAGTGCCCTGTTTACGGCGGCACCATGACCATCGAGCTCGTACGCTTAAAGCTCCAGGACAAGAACGTTCCTTTGGACGGCATCAAGCTCATGACCTGCAGGAACGGCGACAACATAAGACTCGGAAACTATTTCGACGTCGAATTCATCAGGGTCAACCACAGTATCGCTGACTCGTATGCCCTTGCGATCAGGACTCCTGTCGGAGTAGTCGTTCATTCCGGCGACTTCAAGATCGACTTCACGCCCATCAACGGCAAGACCATCAATCTTCAGAGATTCGGTGAACTCGGCAAGGAAGGTGTCCTGATGTTCATGTGCGAATCCACGAACATTGAGATTGAAGGATTCTCACCTTCCGAAAAGCACGTCGGCGAAGCCTTTTCGCACTATTTCAGAAAAGCCGAGGGCCGCATAATCGTCGCGACCTTCTCTTCACACGTCCACAGGATGCAGCAGATCATCGCGGCAGCTGAGAAATACGGCAGACACGTATGTCTTTCCGGACGCAGCATGGTCCAGGTCTTCGGCATCGCCAATTCAATGGGCTACATCGACATCAAGCCTGACACGCTCATCGACATCGAGGCGATCGACAATTACCCCGATGACAAGATCGTAATCCTCACGACAGGCAGCCAGGCTGAGCCCATGAGCGCACTTACGAGGATGGCATTTGATTCACACCGTTCTGTAGACATTCAGAAGGGCGACACGATCATCATCTCTGCCGACCCCATCCCGGGCAACGAAAAGCCCATCTACCGCGTTATCAACGAGCTCTACAAGAAGGGCGCGCACGTTATCTACCAGTCTCTCGCAGACGTTCATGTTTCAGGCCACGCTTACAGGAACGAGCTCATGATGCTCCACACCCTGATCAAGCCGCAGTTCCTTATTCCCGTCCACGGTGAATACAGAATGCTCTGTCTGCATAAGGAAATGGCAATGAACCTCGGCATGGACGAGGATAACATCTGCATCCTTGCAAACGGCGACATCCTCTCGCTCAATCCCTACGAGGCAAGAGTCACGGATCACGTGACTGCTAACCCCGTCCTGATCGACGGTTCCAATGCAATGGACTGCAACGACAAGGTCCTCAACGACAGGATCCACCTGAGCGAAGACGGCGTAGTAAGCATCGCACTGACAATAGATTCCGTCAGCGGCGACCTCATCTGCCCTCCTTCTGTCAATTCGATCGGACTTCTGGACAGCGCAGACAATAAAGACGCCATTCACGGAGCGATCGCCGAAAAGTGCGAGACTATCCTCAAGCAGGCAGGCCGCCGTGAAGGCAGCATTGAAGCTTTTACTGAAAAGCGCGCTTTCAGAGAGAATCTTAAGAACTTCATCAGTTCAAAGATCGGAAGAAAGCCCATGATCCTCTGCAACATCAGCAGAATAGATACCGATTACTACGACCGGTACTACGGGGATACTTAAAAAATCCGGAAAAATCAGTTCCTGATGACGCCTGTTACGTCCTTGACCGTCTCGATCCTGGAGACGGTACGGTCAAGCTGTTCCTTGCCCGAAATATTGACCGTAACGTAGATCCTGGCGTTGTTTCCGTCAACGACAGTATTGAGTTTAACAATGTTAATTTTCTCTTCGTTGATCTTATCGAGCACATCAAGAAGGAGTCTACTGCGGTCTGTAGCCTCAACGATCAGCTGAACGTCATAGCTTGAGAACTTGGCCTTGGAGAGCCAGTGAACCGTGACGAGTCTCTGGTAACGCTCCTCGTCTTTTATTGAATCGCTCTTGCGCGCCATGATGTTCTGGATGTTCTTGCAGCTCGTCTTATGGATGCCCACGCCCTTTTCACGCGTGATGAATCCGATGATGTCATCTCCGTATACAGGGTGGCAGCACTTTGAAATGTGAGTGGCGATAGCCTCGATGCCGTCAACGATGACTTCATCGCTGCTGTGAATGCGCCTTGCCGAGTTTCCTGAAGTGCCCTTTGAAGACCTGGCCTGATCCGTAATATCCTCAGGCTTGACTCCTGCCCTGATGGCAGCTGCTGATGCGGCCTGGTGCGGATCGGTATTGATAACACCAAGCTTGGTAACGTCGTAGGATGCAACCTGCTTTGTGGTCTCAGGCGTTGCTGTCTTGCCCTTGCTGCCCTTAGCCGTCCTCGACTGGTCGAACTTGCCGAGTTCCAGAGGCAGATCCAGCGGGCTGTAAACGACGTTGCCGTCAGCCGTGATGCGGTAGCCGAGTTCGCTCCTCTCCTCTGCCGAGCAGTTCCTTATATAGTCGTCACGGAGTCTCGAGAAGACCTTTGAGACGCTGATGCTGCCGTAACCGATGGCCGCATACATGTCGTCGAGGCTCGAGAAATTGTTGCGCTTGAGAATGGCTTCGATGGCCTTGTGCATGAGGAGCTTTTCGGGCGTGAAGCCGTTTCTGCCGATCTCATTGATGAGCAGATCCTTACCGGTTGCGATGTTCTCGCCCCTTGCTTCCTTCTTGAACCATGCGTTGATCTTGGACTTTGCAGTTGCGGTCCTGACGATCTTGACCCAGTCGCGTGACGGGCCCTTTACGAGCTTTGCAGAGCTCTGGATCTCAACGATGTCGCCGTTCTTGAGCTCATATGACAGAGGAACGATCCTTCCGTTGACCTTTGCGCCGTGCATGTGATTGCCGATGCCGCTGTGGATCGAATATGCAAAGTCGATCGGGCATGAACCCTGAGGGAGCTTGATTACCTCGTGCTTCGGCGTGTAGACGAAGATCTCGTCAGGCGCGATGTTCATCTTGAGCGACTCAAGGAACTCGCCGGAATCGGCAAGCTCGCTCTGTGAGTCGATGATCTGTCTCATCTCGTCGATCTTACGGTCGTATCTGTCAGCCTTAAACTCCTTGGAGTCTCCTGCTTCCTTGTAATGCCAGTGTGCGGCGATACCGTACTCCGCGATCTGATGCATCGCAAAAGTCCTGATCTGCACTTCAAAAGGCGTGCCGTTGTGGCTTACGACAGTAGTGTGGATCGACTGGTACTTGTTCTCCTTAGGCATCGCGATGTAGTCTTTGAAACGTCCGGGGACGTGCTGGTACATCTCGTGAATGATACCTAATACCTGATAGCACTCGATGACCTCATCTACAATGATCCTGTACGCGAAAAGGTCATAGATCTCGTCGATCGTCTTTCCCTTCTCGTGCATCTTCTTATAGATGCTGTAGAAGTGCTTCGGGCGGCCTTCAATGTCGTAATGGGTAATGCCGTTCTCCTCGAGCCTCGCGCGGATCTCGGATACCACCTGCTCCATGAAGTCCTCACGCTGTGCGCGGTTGCCCCTGACAAGCTTTACGAGCTCGTTGAACTGGTCGGGATGCAGATACTTAAGGCAAAGGTCCTCAAGCTCCCACTTTATCCTGTAGATACCGAAGCGTCCTGCGAAAGGAACGTAGATGTCGAGCGTCTCCTGAGCCTTTTCGACCTGCTTGTCAGGAGTCTGGAACTTCAGTGTCCTCATGTTGTGCAGACGGTCTGCGAGCTTGATGAAGATGACCCTGATGTCGTCAGTCATGGCAAGGAGCATCTTACGGACGTTCTCCGCCTGGATGTCTGCCTTGGAGTTATAGATAACGTTATCGAGCTTCAGATTGAGTTTTGTGACACCGTCAACAAGGTTTGCGACAGCCTCGCCGAACTTCTCGGAAACCATGCCGAAATCAGCAGCGGTATCCTCGATAGTATCGTGCAGGAGTGCAGCAGCCAAAGTGTTTGCGTCAACCTTAAGGTCAGCCAGGATGCCTGCGACAGCAAGCGGGTGGATGATGTAGAGCACGCCGTTCTTGCGTTTCTGGTTCCTGTGGGCCTTGTATGCGAATATAAATGCCTTCTTGAGCATTTCGTTATCGTGCTCGATCGTCTCGTCATCGAGATTTGCAGCATGCGCATAAGCGTCGTAAGTATTCAGGATGTCCGTGAAGCTTTCTTCGTACTCCTCGGGGATCTCGGGAATGAGAGCATCGTTTTGAAGGAACTCGCGTTCCTTCGCTTCAGCCTCGGCAGCGGTCCTGTCCAAGGCGCTCAGTTCTTCCCTGTTATTTTTGGCCGACATTGGTCACCTTCCTGTATACTTCTGAATCACTCAATTTTACTCTTTTTCCGCTGGAAGTGATATTAAAACATAATCTGGTGGGAGTGATCTCGCGGAGCCTTAACAGTCCGCAGTCCGCAAATACCTCCAGACACCTCTTTGTCTGGAAAGGCGTGATGAACGTCTCGGAGTTGTTATTTATAAGCCTTGCGAGGAGCACGCAGTCAACTGTGGAAAGCGAATTGCCCGCATATTTGTCTATTATCTTGTAGCACTCGGCAAAATGCTCAGGACCAGGCACCATCTGAGGTATTATATCCTCACCGTGCGCCATCTTGGAGATCTGTGAAGGCTCAAGTCCGCTGGAATAAAGCTTCTCGGCGATGTCTGCCTTCTTCCACATGAATCCTTCGGAAGGCTCGGGAATAATATCGTTTAAGTGGAGCGAAAGCGTTGTCTCTCCCCTGTAAGTATATTCGTTCATCGTGTAGCAGATATCTACCTTGTCGCCTGATCTAAGGAGATTAAAGTAGCTTCCCATGCCGAAACCCACTGCGGACAGAGAGTACCTGCCGGTGCTGTCGGTAAGTTCAACCCTGAGGTGTGCTCCGTCGCTCATGGTGCCTATCTCTCTGATCACGAGGTCCTTTGTCACGAAATTAGGCTTGGAATTGCCGATTCCGAAAGGTCTTAACCTGCAGATCTCCCTGTATGAATCAAAGTTCACCGCAGAAGGATCGAGCTCACAATCAACTTCGATCGAATTATCGGCGTCTTCAGAAGCATCTGCTCCGCCGGCTTCGCTGATCCTCTTGGCTTCAGCCTCCAGAGCTTCCATGAAAGCCGCCATGCCCTCTTTCCTGACGAGCATGCCGGCAGCCTTCTTGTGTCCTCCGAAATTAACGAGCTTGTCTGAAATGCCCTCAAGGCACTTGAAAAGATCAAACTCACCGAAAGCTCTTCCCGAGCCTTTGGCACAGCCCGGTTCAGTCGCATCATCAGTGAAAACAAGAGCGGACCTTCCGTAGTACTGTGCGAGCTTGCCCGCAACGATGCCAAGAACGCCCTGATGCCAGTTCTTGCCGTAAACGACAACGGGACCGCAGGTGTTGGTAAGGCTCCATTTCTCGGGCCTGTCAGGGTTCTCGAGCTGCATTCTTGCCTCCTCGAAGACCTTGGCCTCTATCTCCTTGCGCTCGTCATTCTCACGAGTGAGATCCTGAGCAGCTTTCTTTGCCTCGGAAGGATTGTTCTCAAGGAAGAGCTTAAGCGCGTCAGAAGAGTCGTAAAGCCTTCCTGCCGCATTGATCCTCGGTACGACATTGAAAGAAATGAAGGTCTCATCGAGAGTCTTCCCCGCAAAGAGCAGCATCTCGTTCATGACCTTAACGCCTGTGTTTGAAGGGTTCTCCATGCTCTTGAAAGCACGCTTGATTATCGTTCTGTTCTCATCGGTAACGGATACCAGGTCAGCGATGGTCGCAAGACCCGCGAGCTCAATTGCCTGGCGCCAGAGATTGCCGTTTACGCCGTGCCTGCCATCCTTGCCCAAAGCCTCAACGACCTTGAGAGCGACGCCCGCACCGCAAAGCTCGGTGAAAGGATATGCATTGTCAGGCCTCTTGGCACAGATAACGCAGTCTGCATCAGGAAGCTCATCCTTAACGTTGTGGTGATCGGTTACGATGACCTTTATTCCGCGCTCCTTGAGCTCGGCTACCGTATCGAGGTTTGTAACGCCGCAGTCGACCGTAATGACCAGGTTAGGCTGTTCCTCGATGACCTTGTCCATTATCTTCTCGGTAAGTCCGTAGCCATGCTCGGATCTGTGAGGGACGATATAGCGGACATCGCAGTTATGGCTTCTGAAATACCTTACGAGAATGGCTGTGGCCGTAACGCCGTCGCAGTCGTAATCGCCGTAAACAAGGACTCTTCCGTGGGAATCGATGGTCTCATTGATAATGTCGACCGCCTTCCTCATGTCATTGTAAAGGAAAGGATCGTGCCAAAAGCCGACGTCATCAGACAGGAACTGTTCTATTTCCTGTTGATCTCCGATTCCGCGGTTTTGCAATAGAACACTAAGAAGCGTATCAGCTTCCGACACCTTGCCTTCAGCCTTGATACGCCAGTTCTTACTGGTCAGCAACATAAAACTATTCTCAACTTTATCTTTATTGAGTTTATTATATAGGAACTGCCGAGGTTTACATAGACAGAAGTTTTTTAGATATGTAAAACCTCTTTGATTAAAGCTTTCCGGACCGACCTTAAGAACTGCAGTAAAAAGGCCACCCGAAGGTGGCCTCAATGAATCGTATTAGTGCTTTCTCTTGCGAGCTGCTTCAGACTTCTTCTTTCTCTTTACTGAAGGCTTCTCATAGTGCTCTCTCTTACGAACCTCAGCGAGAACACCGGACTTAGCGCAAGAACGCTTGAACCTGCGAAGCGCACTGTCAAGGGACTCATTCTCCTTAACTCTAATCTCAGACATCTTTATCCCCCCTCTCGTGCGTGGAATTCAAACTCGCATATTATATAGGACGCCCGTAAATAAGTCAAACATCAGGTTGTTTGACTCACTCGAACCGGGTCCTCAACCGTTTGGCATCATCGAAGATCAGGTTGTACTGGATCATCTCCAAAGTGGATAAACTGTCAGCATATGGCGAGTTCTTGGGCGAAGAATACTGGTTTCCATCCTTGTCCCAGGCTCCGATCGCGGTAAGCGCAGGTACGCGCTCATGGAGATTCAGAAGGAACCTGTCATAGTTAGTAAGCTTTATGCCAGCAGTCTCAAACACCGTGCTGGCAAAATAGTTGGTCGATAAGGTATTCAGCCTGTCTGTCGTATCCTCTTCCTGAATGTCGAAGTTAGCCCAAATGACGTAAGGAACGTAGTAATTGTAAACAGAGTCCTTTGAATGCTCTTTGAGGACCTCATTCGCACTGTCGTCAAAAGACGGCTGGTGATCACCGTACATAGCAATGATCGTAGGCTCCTTGCAGTTCGAGAAGTATTCGATAAGCTCCTTGAAAGCATTGTCGCTGACCTTGATCAGGGACAGATACTGGTTTATCGAATCAGTAGCCGCAAAGTTCGTAACATACACTTTATCAGCCTCTGACGGTGTGTACTGCTGCGTATATCCGCCATGGTTTTGGATGGTTACATTGAAGCAGAACCAGGGTGCGTCGGACTTCTTACGCCAGTCCTCATACATGGCCTCAACGGTCTTATAATCTGCATCATCGGTCAGATAGTCACGCAATACTTCATTAGCGGAACGCTTTGTTTTAAAGTTGTCCTCGAAAACAGTCTCATCGAAACCGAAATGGCTGTAAACCTCAGCACGCCTGTATCCTGACGTGTAGTACGGATGATACGCCACAGTATGATAAGGTGTGGGCTGATTCTTAAGCACCATCGGAACAGACGGCAGATCCGCATTTACATACTGCGTATAGGGCACTGAACCATACGGCAGGAACGCCAAAGAAGACCTGAGCAGGATCTCAAACTCGGTATTTGCAGTAGGT
>JAFWQF010000041.1 GCA_017509205.1 Clostridiales bacterium
CGAAACTCTCCTGCGCCTTTTGCGCGGTCAGCCTTCTCTTTTCAAGAGTCTTTTCAAACATCATGTCAGCAGCCTGAGGGAACATGTCATAAATGACTTTTGTTCCCTCTTCTGTTATTCCGCCTTTTGTGGCAACTCTGGCGACTGCATCTTCGAAAGACATACCCTTTTCGAGCATCAGATCTCCCGTTGCACTCATGGTCTTCAATACCATCTCCACTATCTGTTCCCTGGGAATCTGAGTATGCTTCTCAGCGGAGTTGCAGATGACATCAAATATTGAAGCAATGAAACCCGGCATGCAGCTGACAAGTTCAGATCCCATTCCGACTTCATTCTCGGGAAGTACGATGACGTTTCCGAAAGACTTCAGTATTTCTTCAAGTCTTTGCTTATCTTCTTCAGTAACTTTGGTGTTATAACTGACGATGGTCTGTGAACGGTCTATCTCCGCAGTAAGACTTGGGATTACCTTTGCAGTCTTTCTGTCAGTGATCTTCCCTATCATTTCGAAGGTAATGCTTCCGTTCAAAGTAACAAGGAGCGCATCATCCTTAAGTTCAGGTCCAATCTCCGTCAATACGTCTTTGAGATCCACCGGGCGTACGCAGACAAAGACGATGTCTGCATTCGTTGCAGCTTCTTTATTGCTGCAGGCAGTTGCGATTTCTTTCGCCTCTTCAAGCTTTTCAGCCGTCCTGTTTGCTGCGTAAAGATCTTCCTTCTTAATGCCTGCTCCAGAAAACTTCCAGAGCAGCATCTTTCCCATGCTTCCGTATCCGATTATTCCGATCTTCATGGATATGTCCTCACAAAAGTATTTATGCGTTCCATTATACTTCATTCACGAAAAGAAAAAGACGGCATGTCCTAATGAAGAACATACCGCCTTTTCTGTGATTGAAGGACGAAATCTATGACATTGTTATTTGATCGCTTCTCTCCATGTAGCGGGCTTGAACTCGCCGAGCAAAGGAAGAAGCCTCTTGTCGACGTCGATCTTGAATACTGCGTTAAAGTTGTTTGTTGCGATCATCTGACCTGCGAAACCTACGATTACAACAAGTTCCTGGTCATTAAAGAACTTTCTGAGCTTATCGAAAAGTTCATCTGAAACTGCAGTAGGATTCTTTACATACTGCTCCGCAAGTTCTGCGAGCACTTTTTCCTTCTCGTCATATACGAGGTTTGCGGGATCGAGGCCTAAGCCCTTTACGTCACTGATAAAGAAAAGTGAGCAGAGCTGGCATGAATTTGTTGTTGATATCTTGTGGGCATAAAGAATTGCATCTTTCTCTCCGATTACTTCAACGAGTCTCTTCCATGATGTGTACCATGCCATGTAAGCATCATATGTAGCAGCATCGTTGAGAAGGCCCTTCTTCATGTTGGTTACTGCGTTGCGGCCGGCGAGCTCATCGTAGCGCTCCTTCTCGGCACCTGTTGCTTCGTTCTGTTCTACCAATTTGATCCTAGCCATTTTTGTGATCTCCTTTTCGATTTTTCTCTCGGTATTTATTTTGCTTAAAGCGCAAGCTTTAATATCTCAATGAATTTTTCGTGGTCGAGCGGAACATAATGTCCTACGCTGCCGCCTGCCGTTGCGCGCTTTGCCATGACTTCGAAGTCCTTGTCTGTGATTCCCAGTTCAGACAAATGGGTCTTAAGTCCCAGTTTCTTAAAGAACTTTTCGAGTTCTTCCGACAGCAGAAGCGCTCTTTCTCTTTCTGAATAGTCGTACGGATCCTTTCCGTAGACTCTGCTTGCAAGAAGTGCCAGCCTCCAGGGCTTGATTTCTGCGATGTACTTTGTCCATGCCGTGAAGACTATTGCCATGCCTTCACCGTGTGTAATGTTGTACTGTGCAGAAAGCTCGTGCTCGATACGGTGTGATCCCCAGTCGGCGCGTCTCCCGGCATCAAGGAAATTGTTGTGTGATACCGATGCAAGCCACTGAAGCTCGGCTCTTGCGTTAATGTCTTTGGGATCGTCGATGAGTCTTTGCGCATTTACGAGAAGTGCCCTCACCGCTCCCTCTATCAGATAGTCCGTTGTGTCCGAATTCTTCTCGTCGGAGAAATATCTTTCAAGAAGATGGGACAAAACATCTGCGATTCCCACATATGTCTGATAAGCCGGAAGGTTTACCGTATATCTCGGATTCATGATCGCAAACTTAGGAATTATGCGGTCATCTTCAAAACCTTTCTTCCACTCACCGTATGAGAGGATCGCGCAGTTGGATGTCTCGGAACCGCTCGATGCCGTTGTCGCGATCACTCCGATGTTAAGGACAGTTTCGGGATTAACGCCCTTGTCGAAGAAATCCCAGACATCGCCATCGTACGGTATACCGAGAGCTATCGCCTTGGCGGTGTCGATGGAGCTTCCTCCACCGACTGCCAGAACGAAGTCAACTTTATCTTCCTTGCCCTGTTTGACAAGCTTCCTTACGAGTTCGATCGAAGGATTCGGCACTACTTCACCGCTCTCTGAGAACTTGATTCCCAATTCGTTTACGGCGTTTGTGATCACATCGTAGATACCCAGTGTCTTGATGAAGTCTCCGCTGTAAACGAGGAGCAGACTGGTTACTCTGTACTGCTTTAGGAGCTTGCCCAAACTGTTTTCACTGCCTTCTCCGAAAACGATTTTCGCCGGATTGTAATACTCAAAACCGATCATGATACCCGTCTCCTAATGTCTTTGTTATCAGCCGAAGAGCGGAACTACTGCACCGTCATACTTTTCCTTGATGAACTTAGCGACCTCAGGTCCCTGGAGTACTTCAACAAGAGTCTTGACTGCTGCGTCGTTTGCTTTTGCTTCTGATGTTGCGATGATGTTTCCGTATGTCTTTGCTGCAAGACCGTCGTTAGCTTCAACTGCGAGTGCCTGGCTTACGTGGAGGCCGCCCTCGATCGCATAGTTACCGTTGATGACTGCAACGTCTACGTCGGGAAGTGCTGCTACAAGCTGCTCGGGTGCGAGTTCCTTGAACTTGATCTTAAGAGGGTTCTCTGTGATGTCTTCAACTGTTGCGTTGATGCCTGCGCCGTCCTTGAGCTTGATGATGCCTTCCTGTGCGAGGAGCAAAAGAGCTCTTGCCTCATTTGTTACGTTGTTGGGAACTGCTACTACTGCGCCTTCCTTAAGATCCTTCAGGTTCTTTACCTTGCCTGCGTATACACCGAACGGTTCATAGTGAACAGCACCGACTGATACGAGCTTTGAATTGTTCTCCTTATTGAACTGTTCAAGGTAAGGAACATGCTGGAAGTAGTTTGCATCAAGTGATCCTTCGATAACGCCTGTGTTGGGTGTGATGGAATCTTCAAGCTTTACGATCTCGAGGGTGATTCCTTTTTCTGCGAGGATCGGCTTTGCAACTTCAAGGATCTCAGAGTGAGGTGTGATGTTTGCGCCGACCTTGAGTACTACGTTTGCCTTCTGGTCTTCAGGCTTGATTGATGCCTGTGCTTCGCTTGTTACCGTTCCGCCGTCAACCTTGGTTGATGTTTCAGGAGCCTTTCCGCATGCTGCGAACGATCCTGTAAGTGCTAATAAAAGTCCTGCGGCAAGTGCCTTCTTAAATATGTTTTTCATTTTTGTATTCTCCTTTAGAATGATTTGTTTTTGCTTAAGAATGATTTTTGTCAGGCATTAAAAATGCCCGGAAAGTTATTTAACTCCCGGGCGCATGGCTTATGTTTCAGTTTCATACTGTTACATTAACATCGATCGTTCTCAAGGCGTGAGGAATGACTTCTTCCGCCCTGGGCCATATAGCGCACCCGGGAGCTAAGCATTCGACAACACATCATCATGGTAGCTGCTGTATTAACTGTTCTGTACATTTCTCACTCCTCCTTTCGTTGTGATGGCGATAATTTAACACTACTCACCTACTATGTCAATAGGTTTATACGATTATTTTTTCTTGATATTTCAGCCGTCAAAAAAAACGTGCGTATATACTACGCGCGTCTTTTAATCATATTCCTGGTTTAGATACGTCTTACTCAAAAAGCTTTTTTACTTTCTCCCTGTATGCGTCATCGATCTCATAGGCGTAGCTTGAGTACGGCTGAACGACAGGTATGATGCTCCAGTTTTCTTTCCCGATACCAAGTTCATTTAGGATCAGTTTTGTTTCTTCCACAGAAAGCGGTTTACTTGCAAGACCCCAAATCTCTTCTTTGGTCTTGTTTCGGTTGGTTCCGCTCATAAGTCCGCAGTCATACGAACCTTCCGCCATCTGCCAGACGTATATCTCAACGCCTTTAGAAGCATCAAGCTTAAAATACTCCGGATACTTATGCTTCAGCATTGCAACGTGATCTACGCTTTCAGTTTTGTATGAAACCTCCGGATTCAACTCAGTCTCACCTCTTTTTGCACTGCATGCTGTAAGTGACAGCATCAGTGATGCTGCTAAAACGATTGTAATGAATTTCATGGATATTCTCCTTTCCTATCCCGCGTTAGTCATTAACGTAACTATGATCGCAAGTACCAGTACCGTAAAACCCATTGCAGAAAAAGCCGTCATCTTCTTATACGAAAGAACATTCTCTATCCTTGTCCTTACTTTTGCTCCTCCGAATGCAGATACGAGCATGCTCTTGCTCTGTGAACACTCAAGCAGCGTTCTTGCATATTCTTTTCTGTCTTCAGTCTCATAACCTGCAACAGCCATCTCATCACAGGCAAGTTCAAGATCATTAAGAAATGCCTTGAGGAAGATCCAGGAAAGCGGATTGAACCAGTGTATTGCGGCAGTAATGAAACCAATGATCCTCCACAGATTATCGAGGCGCCTGATATGGGTCTTCTCATGCCTGATTATGTATTCTGTTCCCTTCTCTTTATATGCTTCCGGCATGATTATCTTAGGCCTGAAGATACCGTAAACCGCAGGACTGTCCACTTTATCCGACAGGTAGACGTTATCCTTCAGAAGCATTGAATCAGCAACTTCACGCTTGGTCGATACATATATGATCGTCAATGCGATAATCAGTGCGAGCGCGACTATGATCCAGACAAATCCGGTCACGTTAAAGACAGTTTCAAGGAAACTTGCCTTATATCTTAAAGGCGAATAGCTTTCCGCTGCTCTGATCGTGTTGCTCAGTGAAAACGCCAGATCATCTGAAGGCTGATAGACCGTTACCGTTTTTGTCGTAAATCTGGAAACCAATGTCATCAGGCTGTACGGACTGTTGATGCCGACCGGAACGACCATTCGAAGAAAAGGTATAATCCACAGGAATACAGACACCCTGTGAGGAATGAACCTTAGCTTTCTTATGAGCATGACTATCAGCCCCATAAATGAAGCCACGATGCTCATATTGATTACCCAGTAACAGATCCAGCCGATCATTGCGTTCACCTCTTATCGATGAGGTCCTTAAGTTCTTTGATCTCTTTGTCCGAGAGTTTCTCGTCTTCCAGGAGCGCTGAGAAAAGAGCCTTTCTCGAACCGCCGAAAACCTTGTTCAGAAGAGTTGAAGCTTCCTTCTTCTGCATCTCCTCCTGAGATACCAGAGGCGTGCAGATGAAGCCCGGCTCATCACGTCTGATAAAACCTTTTGCTTCAAGCTTCTTGATGACCGTATAGGTCGTATTCTTGTTCCATCCGATGGAATCCGCCGCAATAAGGCTGATCTCCTTTGCAGAGATCGCACCCTTCTCCCAGATGATCTCCATTACTTTAAGTTCACTGTCGAAAAGCTTTTCCTGCATTATTTGCCTCCAGACTATTCTTGTAGTCCATACTACTACGATAGTCTGTTTGTGTCAAGAAATAAACCTTGAAAAATAAAACAGGACCCGAAGGCCCTGCAAACAGTAATCATCAGTTTACGAACAGTTGCTGTTATCTCTTATACTTCTCTTCAAGCAGTTTGGTGTAGTTATCAAGGGACTGCTTTATTTCGTCAGCCTTTGCGTGCTCATTCGGGTCACGTGAAAACTCAGCTGCTCTCCACGCTTTAACCAATTTGCTATACAAGTTAAGTTCCGATGGAGTCAGCTTCTTATAACAACTTAATCCCCCGATGATCTTTTCCATATCTTCCATGTTTAGTTCAATATTGTCATTCATTTGTCAGTCCTTCTTTCTCTCATGATGATTTCATTATAAGCAACTCTTTGAAACACTGTGTCAACAACACATAAAAACTGTGTAAACAAACTCTGCAGTTACATTCCACTGCTTGAAGCAGAATATAAGAAGAGGCCGCTCCATCCGGAACGGCCTCCTTGAACTTTTCGTATGAGTTATAGATCAGACCTTGATCTCCATGATCCAGCCCTCAGGTGCTTCAACAGTACCCATCTGGATGCCTGTGAGAGTCTCTCTGAGCTTGGTCATGACAGGACCCATCTCCTCCATGCCGGAAGCGAACTTGAATTCCTTACAGTGATCGTTGATGGAGCCGAGAGGTGAGATAACTGCTGCTGTACCGCAGAGACCGCCCTCTGTGAACTTGCCGCTCATGATCTCGTCGAGGTAAACCTCACGCTCCTCGATCTTCATGCCGCAGTAATGCTCTGCAACATAAACAAGTGACCTTCTGGTGATGGAAGGCAGGATGGAATCGGACTTGGGTACAACGAGTGTTCCCTGACCGTCTGTGAGGATGATGTTGGCGCCGCCTGTCTCCTCGATCTTTGTTCTTGTAGCCGGATCGAGATAGATGTTCTCGGCAAAGCCTTCCTTGTGTGCAGTAACGATAGCATGCAGAGACATAGCATAGTTGAGGCCAGCCTTGATGTTGCCTGTTCCGTGCGGAGCTGCACGGTCAAAGTCAGAGATCTTAACTGCGATCGGCTTTGCACCGCCCTTGAAGTAAGGGCCTACAGGTGTTGCAAAGATCCTGTACTGATAGTCATCAGCAGGCTTAACACCGATAACGGGGTTGATACCGAAGATGTAAGGTCTCAGATACAGAGATGCGCCTGAACCGTACGGAGGAACCCAAGCTGCATTGCCTGCAACTGTCTCCTGAACTGATCTGAGGAACAGTTCCTTGGAAATCGGGGGAATCTCAAGGCGGACTGCAGAGTCATGAAGTCTGTCAGCATTGAGGTCAGGGCGGAATGTAACGATCCTGCCGTCTACTGTCTCATAAGCCTTAAGGCCTTCAAATACTGTCTGTGCATACTGGAGAACGCCTGCGTCTTCGCTCATGACGATCATGTCGTCATCGATGAGAGCGCCTTCGTCCCATGCGCCGTTCTTGTAGTTTGCTACGAACCTTTTGTCTGTCTTCTGATAAGAGAAGGTCAGGTTCGACCAATCGAGATTCTTCTTTTCCATAGAATCAGTCCTTCTTTCTATAGTTTCTTGATTAATAAAGCATTATACAACTGTAAAACTTCAATACAAGCCTGAAAATCACACGAATCTGTATCCGCATGCGTGATAGCAGGCCTCTCCTGCCTTGATCACGGGTGAATCAAACTGGGGCAGATTGACTGCGTTAGGTACCATCTGGGCCTCGAGGCAGATGGCGTCATACTGTCCGTAAGCCTTTGTAGTCTTCTGATCGAGAGGGCTTCCCAGATTGTTTCCGGCATATATCTGGATTCCCGGAAGGTCTGTGAGGCACTCCATCGTAATGCCTGACTCAGGAGCCGTAACAGCTGCTGCGAACGAGAATGTTCCTGCCGTAGTGTTAAGGCAGAAATTCTGATCGATGCCCTTGGAGATGACCATCTGATGCTCGTCAGTATCGTTGAGTTCTCCGATGAAGCGGTATTCCCTGCAGTCGAAAACAGTTCCTTCAACGTCAAGGAGCTCGCCTGTCGGGACGTTGTTATCGTCTTTGATCGTGATCTTATCGGAGTTGATCATGATGAGGTCGTTGTTGACCGTACCGTCGGCATTCTCACCGCGGAGATTGAAGTATGCGTGGTTTGTGGGAGCGAAAACAGTGTCCTTGTCGCTCTTTCCGTAATAGAGGATCAGGAATGTCTTGTCTTCAAGCCATGCATAAAGAACTTTTGTATAAAGGTTTCCGGGGAATCCCGTTGCTCCGTCAGGGCTTTCATAAGTGAAAAGCACTGCCTCGCCGACACAGCCGGGGATGCCTGCGATCTTTGAATCGAGGATCATGCCGTCAGCTTCTTCCTCTGAAAGGACCTTCGCATCCCAGAAAACATTCTGGAAACCGGGATTGCCTGAATGAAGGTTGTTTTCGCCTTCGTTCTTCGGAATATGGTACTCCTCGCCGTTGATCTTGAATGAAGCATTCAGGATCCTGTTTGCGGAACGTCCGATGACTGCTCCGTGGTTTGCACCGTTACCCATGTATTCATCAAGGCCCTTGCATCCGAGCATGATGTCTGTCGGCTTGCCATCCTTATCAGGAACGATGAGGTCCGTAATAACGGCACCGTATGTCATGACAGTTGCCTCATAACCGCCTTCCATGGTCATGGTGAACGTTTTTGCTTTAAGATCGGGATTCTTGGCTGAGATCATCTCGCCGGTTTTGATACTCATATTCCTACACCTCCACAGGACTTACTGATAAAGAATTATAGCACACATGAGCCTTCAAAAGACCGCGCACCAAAAAGTTATAGCCATTACAAAAGATTCGTGTATAATGTTTTGCGTATGGGGCATTAGCGCAGTGGGAGCGCATCACACTGGCAGTGTGGGGGTCACGGGTTCAAATCCCGTATGCTCCACCATAAGGACCGTAAAGCGTAAAGCTGACCGGTCCTTTTCTTTTGGTGAATATCCTGGTTAAAACAGGGTTTTCTTTAATAAATATTAAACTGTTTTCCACTATAACTTTGCGTGCATAAATGTAATAATCTACTGGTTTGATTTAGTTTGAAAAATGAGTACGAAAACACTTAGCAGAAATTCAATGACTGAGGGCAGCCTCTGGAACAAGATCCTGGGGTTTGCTTTTCCTTTGGCTCTGACGGGAATCCTTCAACAGATGTTCAGTGCTGCAGACATCGCGGTAGTCGGACAGTTCACGGGTGAACTCGGTGAAGCCTGCATGGCCGCCGTCGGTGCCAACACTCCGATAGTAAGTTTCATAATCAACGGGTTCCTCGGAATATCTCTCGGAACAAACGTCGTAATCGCAAATGCCGTGGGAAGAAAAGATGCGGATACCGTCAGAAAGGCTGTCCACACTTCACTGATAGTCGCGGTCATCGCCGGCGTCATAGCGGCACTGCTCGGACAGTTAATTGCCGAGCCTCTCCTGCGCTCCCAGAACATCTCGGATGAAGCAGTTGACATGGCGATCCTTTATTTCCGCATCTATGTCGGAGGACTGCCCGTTATCCTTTTGTATAACTTTGAAGCAGCCATATTCAGAGGCATAGGCAATACAAAACTCCCTTTTATAGCGCTTGTTGCATCCGGTATAGTTAATGTCGGCATGAACATCTTCTTTGTGCTTGTTCTCCACCGTACCGTAGACGGTGTTGCAACCGCTACGGTCATATCAAATCTTCTCAGCAGCATAATTTTGCTCGTATGCCTTAAGAAAAGTAAGACTGACGCTAGATTCGAAATGAAGCATCTTCGGATAGATAAACCGGTATTAAAGCTGATAATGAAGATCGGAATACCAGCGAGCATTCAGTCCTGCGTCTTCTCATCTGCTAATATCCTTATCCAGTCCGCCATCAACAGTTTAGGCACTGTTGTCGCAGCTGCTTCCTCGGCAGCTTTTAACCTCGAGATATTCTCTTACTATTGTCTCAACAGTTTCGGTCAGGCCTGCACGACTTTCACGGGCCAGAACTTTGGAGCCTGGAAACTGGACAGATGTAAAAAGTCACTTAAGCTTTGTCTTCTTGAAGGCATAATAACCGAGGGACTGATGGTCGCAATGCTGCTGCTTGCCGGCAGGAGCATGCTCTCTGTATTCACATCCAACCCCGAGCTTATCGAGATCGGCTATATACGAGTCTTGTTTATCACAACGGCACATCTCTTCTCACTCTTCTATGACGTAATGAGCGGATACATGAGAGGATTCGGTATATCCCTCTCTCCTGCCCTTGTCACCATGTGCTGCATATGCGGAATAAGATTCGTATGGATCTACACGGTATTTGAATATTTCCATTCTTTTACCAGCATCATGGCTGTTTACCCCATAAGCCTCGGCGTAAACGCAATCGCGATATTCATCCTTCTGATGATAAAGCGTCCCGCCAAAAAGCACGAATCACAGGAATGATCTCAAACAGAAAAACAGCGGCCGTGGCCGCTGTTTTCTTGGAGTGTTTTATGGGGATAGATTATGCTTTTTCTGCTGCTTCGAAGATCTTGTACTGTGCAATTGCGAGTGCGCCTACGATGATTGCGAATGCGAAGTCCATTAAAGGCTTTACTGATGTGATCGTCTGTCCTTCATAAGCGATTGAGTAGCATCCGAGGACTGCGAGGCCGCCTGCGATTACGAATACGATGATGAATACGATTGACTTCATGTCGAGTTCCATTTCCATTTTTTTCTTCCTCCCTAATGGTTTTTGGTTTTGTTTGGTTTGTTTTTGTTTGATGGCTTCATTATTGCCCTTGTAAACCCCTTAAACCATCAGCAATGTCAGTGCTTTCTGATGCTTAAGCAACACTTCTTCTTCACTGTGTCGATTATCCTGAAAAAAGTTTGATTATCCAGAAGAAAACAGCGGCCAGATGGCCGCTGTTACTGTTTATGTTCTGATCAGGAACCCTTATCAGCCAACTGTAAAGCTTTCATAGGAGAAGCCGGCACCACCGGTGCAGTTGACTTCACCGATAAAACAGAGCTTTCCGTTATCACCGAAGTAAGGCTGAATGTATTTAAATGAGATCTTCTTCATGTTCTCTTTGATGTAGTTATTTTCGGATTTAGTTTCACATCTCTTGATCTCATTATTGTCGAACTTGGTATATATTGTCTTGACCTGCTTGAAGAAATCACCGTCTGTCATGCCTGAAAGCTTTACGACTTCACTACCGGAGATCAGCTTACCGGTGTTAACGTCGATGTTGTATACCTTAACGTATACGAATTCACCGCCGTTCAGATCCATGTTTGAAACAAGAATAGAGACTGCCTTATTGCCGACAAAGAATTTATAGTCAGAATCGAAGTTTTCTTTCTTATCATTATCGTAAAACTCCTTGTCGATCTCAGACTTGATCGTCTCGTTTGTCGCATCGGTATTTACGCCAGATATCGTAACCTTGGGGATCTTGAAGCTGTACTGCTCATCATCGATCTTAAAAGATCTGCTGACTGCGTCGGTAACCTCGATCTTACAGCTCTCTTTTTCACTGTTCATGGCTTCAACTGCCGAAGTCGTGGTTGTAATCGGTGCAGGTGCAACCGTGGTCTCTTCAGTTGTCTCAACTGCAGCTGTCCTGGTCGTAACCAGAATATCCTGCTGAGTAGTCTCAATAGTCTTGGGCATTGCACGGCATGAAGCCAATACCATGCCGATTGCAAGTCCTAATGTAATGAGTATTGCTTTTTTCATTTTCATTTACCTTCATAAATTGTTTTTCAGATCTTATTCCAGTTCTTGTTTATGTAATCTTTAACTTCCTTCATCGTTGTTCCGGGAAACTGGGATGAAAGCATGTCAAAATACTGGGGAAGCAGTTCCAGTACCTTTGCCTTGCTTACACCGGTGGCCTTTGCGAGCTTAAGTCCGTCAATAAGCATCTTTTCGCCCTTCGGAGTAATCTTTCCTCCGTTTACAACATCAAGCTGCTCATCACTCAGTTCGATCATGTTAATGTTCTCTGTCTTCATAATTTTGTCCTCCTTGAAAGGTATAAGTTTTTATCAACAAGCAGATTATTCCAATATCAGTCACGTAAACCAATCACCAATCACATCTTCAAGTGATGAATAAGCGACACCTAAAACCAAAGTGTCGATTATCCGTAAAAAAGTGAGAAACAATTGCAGTAAACAGAATATTCCGGCAGATCAGCATTCTTTTCCGCCACAAAGAAACAGCGGCCTGATGGCCGCTGTCCTTGGGGAGAGATTTATGGGGATAGATTATGCTTTTTCTGCTGCTTCGAAGATCTTGTACTGTGCAATTGCGAGTGCGCCTACGATGATTGCGAATGCGAAGTCCATTAAAGGCTTTACTGATGTAATTGTCTGTCCTTCATAAGCGATTGAGTAGCATCCGAGGACAGCGAGGCCGCCTGCGATTACGAATACGATGATAAATACGATTGTCTTCATGTCGAGTTCCATTTCCATTTTTAATTCCTCCTAATGGTTTTTGGTTTTGTTTGGTTTGTTTTTGTTTGATGGCTTCATTATTGCCCTTGTAAACCCCTTAAACCATCAGCAATGTCAGTGCTTTCTGATGCTTAAGCAACACTTCTTCTTCACTGTGTCGATTATCTTGAAAAAAGTTCAAAAAAGTTCTACGAAAAACGCCGCTGACCGCAGTTTTTCCGCATAAAAACAGGAAAAGGCATCATAAGTTCCTCAGTCGGTTTCTCATAATGCTAACCGTTAAATATTTAATGTTTATCGTTAAATTCTTGTTGACAAAAATTAAACGCCGCAGTATAGTATTGCCATCTTCGAAGGTAAGACACATTTTAAGGAGTAAAGGATATGAATGAAGAAAACGTAAAGATCGCAAGGATCAGAAAAAGCTGCAGGGTCGGCAAAAAGGTTTCCAACATTCTGTGCATTGTCGCAATAGTAGGCTGCGTCTGCGCATTGATCGGAACCATCGCCATCTTCAGAATGGGAAAGAATTTTGATGTTAAGTTTAATGAAGCCAAAGAAGCGGGAATGGTTTCCACTACAAGCGAGATCGGTTCAGTAGCACTGTTCAAAATGAATCTCGGAAACATCCCCACAGATCTCCACTCAGATATTCCGGCTGTTCAGGAAATGATCGAAGACCATCCTTTATGCATCATCTACGGATCATACGCACTTATCGCTGCAATCGGCGCTGCCATCCTGGCTGTAATGCTGAAACTGACATCATCTGTCTTTGCGCTGATCGAAAAAGAATCCTCCCCCTTCACCGATAGAGTGCGCAAGAGAGTAACCTTCGTTCTCATAGCGACAGCTGTACTCCTCTGCTTCACTGCAGGTGCGGCTTTTGGCGGACTCTGCGCTCTCATCGCATGGGCTGTCAATGCCATCCTGGATTACGGCAAGACACTGCAGACCGAGTCAGACGAGACTTTGTAAGGAGGGCTTATGGGACAGATAATCCTCAGATTGGACAGAGTCATGGCTGACCGCAAGATGTCTCTTAATGACCTGTCTGAAAAGGTCGGCGTTTCAAACGTCAACCTTTCAAAAATGAAGAACGGAAAGATCTCCGCGATACGCTTCTCCACCCTGGAAGCAATATGCGAAGCACTGGACTGCCAGCCGGGAGACATTTTGGAATACAGGAAAGATTAACAAAGAGAACAGCGGCCATCAGGCCGCTGTTTTCTTTAGGAGTGTTTTATGGGGATAGATTATGCTTTTTCTGCTGCTTCGAAGATTTTGTACTGTGCAATTGCAAGTGCGCCTACGATGATGAATACGATTGACTTCATGTCGAGTTCCAGATTCCGTCATGAAAACGGCAAAAGTGGGGCAATCCTCCTTATCGTGCTATAATATGTAAGTTAAAACAGTTATAAAAGCATATAAAAAGGGATAATCAGAAAGATACATATGAGCGGCTCCACTTTGTCCGGTAACAACCGAAGTCTGTATTGGGACAACATAAAAGGCTTTCTGATCATACTCGTTGTTTTCGCGCACATCCTTTATCAGCTCAAAGCCGGTTCCGAAACGGTCAATGCGGTCGTCGACTACATTTACATGTTTCACATGCCGGCATTCGTATTTGTTTCAGGCTATTTCGGCAAGAGCGAGCGTTCAAGGAATTTCAGCAACATCTTCAAGTTTGCTTTCCTGTATTTCATCTTCAACAGCATCACTCTGTTCATCAGATACGGAAGCGGTTCTTCTTCACTCATTGAACCCAAATACTCTTACTGGTATCTGATAGCACTTATAGTATGGAGGCTTACCGCCCACAGGATAGCCAAATTCAAATGGATAATGGCAGTCCTATTTACAGTTGCACTGGTTGCAGGTTTCTTTTCTTCGATCGACAATCACTTTGCGATAGCAAGGATAATAGGCTTCTACCCTTTCTACATGCTGGGTTATAAGTTAACGCCGGAAAAGAATTCAAAGATCACCGACATCAAATACAGGGACAGGTTCCTGCTTGGCATTGTTGCAGTTCTGGTGGCCTGTGTGCTCGCTTTTGCTGCGCATAGGTTCTTAAACGTTACAGGCGTTGCACTTAACCTGCAGCCTTATCAAACAACTTTTGATGCTTTGGGAAGAACCGTACTGTTTGGAACAGCTCTTCTTGCGATACTCGCCATAAGATGCATTACCCCTGACAGGAACATTCCATTCATTACCAGATTCGGCCGCAACTCATTATGGATCTTCGTTCTCCACAGGATGTTCGCACTGTGGATCGGCGACTTTATCAGCATATTCCCTACGGCACTCGCAGTCCCAGTTGCTATAGTCTGCGCAATCGGACTTTGCCTTCTTTTCGGAAATGAGACCGTTGCAGATCTGATGCACAAATTCCTCGAGTCAGGCGAATCAATATTCACCGGCGATAAAACGAAGTCTGCCATTGCCAAGATCATATCCGCAGGCGTTGCAGCAGGGATCGTCATCATTGCATTTTTCAATGCGCTTAACATTATCCCCGCACCCGCCAAAGAACAGGAACCCGCGGGCGAGCACGCTTCCGATGTCATCTACCCTGCCATGACGGAATCCCAGAAGACTGCTTTCAACAATGCTTTCAGGATCACGTTTGCAGGAGACCTTATCCTTCTTGAAGATCAGGTAAAACTCGGAAACACCGGAAACGGCTACGATTTCAGCGATGTTTTCGAAAGGGCAAAACCTTACATCTCATCCGCCGACCTTGCCATAGGCGTGTTTGAAGGCCCCATGGCAGGCAAGGACAAAGGCTATACCGTCGGAAATTTCAAAGACGGCAAAAAGCTCTACTTAAATTTCCCGGATGAGTTTGCACTTGCAGTAAAAAACGCAGGTTTTGATCTTGTCACCACTGCAAACAACCACCTCATGGACAAAGGCGAGGAAGGCGCAAAGAGGACACTGGAAGTGCTCAACAGAACCGGACTCGACCATACCGGTTCTTACAGAGATGCGGAAGACAAAGAAAAGCACCGCGTCAAAGTCATTGAAAAAGACGGCATGAAGATAGCTGTTCTCTCCTACACGTTCTGCAGCAACTACGTATCAAACGACGATCTAATCGACGGAAAATACTCTTACATAACTTCGGTGATCTGCGGAACGCAGGGTGAACGTTTTGAGAAGCTTAAGGCAGCCGTTGAAGAAGATTTCAAGCAGGCAAGAGCTTTGTCACCCGATCTCATACTCGTTCTTCCCCACATAGGAACACAGTTCTCCAACACACCCGATGAAGAACAGAAAGTATGGTTTAAGATCTTCAAGGAAAACGGCGCAGACATCATCCTCGGTGATCACCCGCACGTCGTAGAACCGGTAGAGATCGAAGAATACCACGGAAAGACTGTGTTCACGGCATATTGTCCCGGCAATTTCGCAAACAGATACCGTGAAGACCAGGGTGATACGAGCATGCTGGTCGATGTGTACATCGACCGTCAGTCCAAGACAGTTATCGGCGGCAGCATCGTACCGCTTTACACGTATGCGCCCGCAGGCAAAAACTACCGTGCAGTACCCATCTATGACATCGTTAACTCACCCGAAGTCACCAAAGAACTCACAACTGATGATCTTGAGCGTGCAGCCAACGCACACAACATAATCACTGAAGTGGTACTCGGACATAAGCTTGATATCAACTCCGTAAAAGAAAGATACTATATCGGTTCTGACGGATACATGCGCACCAAGACCACCGGTCTGGAGCTGACCGAAAAGATCGAAAACAGCACGCTTTACCGCGCAATTGAACATTCCGATAAGATCTGCTTTGTCGGTGACAGCGTTACCGAAGGAACCAAAAACGGCGGAACGCCATGGTATGAACCGATAGAGGATTTCTTCCCCGGCAAGACCTATAAAAACTTCTCAAAAGGCGGATGCACCGTTTCATACATCCTTAATAACGCAGATGCGATCCCCGTCTCAGACCTTTATGTTATCGCCATCGGAACAAACGATGTGCGCTACCGTAACGAAGATACATGCGCCATGACTTCAGAAGAATACATAAGGCGCATCAATCAGCTTACGGAAAAACTCATGGAAAAATCTCCGAATGCCCTCCTCATATACATTGCTCCGTGGTATTCAACGGACGGAGATAAATTCTGCGCCATGACTTTCGAAGAGAAGACCGAATTGAACGATGAATATTCAGAAGCACTGCAAAAATACTGCGGCATGAACTCCCTGCTGTTCATCAATGCCAACCCTTATATCAGAAACGCCCTGTCGGCTTCACCTGACAGGACGTATCTGCTGGATCACATTCATCCGAATGCGGCCAAGGGCGTTAAATTGTATTCCGAAGCAGTGCTCTTATCCGATTAACATCAAAGAGCTGACAGCCTTCTGCACGCTTCCTCGGTAGCTTCTGCGGAACCGAATGCGGTAAGTCTGAAGAAACCGCTTCCTGCTTCACCAAAGCCTTCACCGGGTGTGCCGACGATGCCGTACTTTTCGAGGAGCAGATCAAAGAACTCCCATCCGCCCATTCCGTTGGGGCACTTAAGCCATACATAAGGTGAGTTTACGCCGCCTGTGAAGAATATGCCTTTTGACCTGAGAAGATCAGAAAGCATGGCGGCATTTCTTCTGTAATAAGCGATGTTCTCCATGCAGGCCTTGACGCCTTCATCAGAGAGCGCCGCTTCAGCAGCACGCTGAACGGGATATGAAACACCGTTGAACTTCGTAGCCTGTCTTCTTGCCCACAGAGCGGCGATCTTCGTGCCGTTTGATTCAAGGCCGTCAGGAATGACCGTCCAGCCGCATCTCGTGCCCGTAAAGCCTGCAAACTTTGAGAAAGAAGATACTTCGATCGCGCATGTGTCAGCGCCGGGTATCTGATAGATGGTATGAGGAACATCCTCTGTAATGAATGCCTCGTATGCGGCATCGAATATGATCAGTGAACCTGTCTCGAGAGCATAATCAACCCAGGCTTTAAGGCCGTCAAAACCGTAAACGGCTCCGGTCGGATTGTTGGGTGAGCAGATATAGATGACTGCGGGGTTTCCCTTCTTTTCGGGAGGCATGGGCAGGAATCCGTTATCAGCGGAACCGGGTACCAGAGTAGCCTTTCTGCCGCACATGAGATTTGAATCGACATATACGGGATATACGGGATCCGGGATTATGATCTCGTTGTCGCCCATGATGTCAACGAGGTTGCCGAGGTCGCTCTTGGCGCCGTCAGAAACGAATACTGCGGAAGGCTTGATGTCAGTTCCGAGTTTTGCATAGTGCTTGCTTATTGCTTCTCTTAAGAAATCGTAGCCGTATTCAGGCGGATAACCCCTGAAGGTTTCCTTTACGCCCATTTCCCTGGAAGCGGCCTCCATTGCGCGTACTGCAGGTTCGGGAAGCGGAAGCGTAACGTCACCAATTCCAAGCCTTATGATGTCTGCTTCAGGATTCTTTTCCTTGTAAGCTTTGACTCGTGCGGCGATGTCAGAGAACAGATAGTTCTGCTTGATCTTTCCGAAATTCTCATTGATGCTGATCTTCATACAGATCCCCCTTTATTTTTCAAATTCGCCTCTGATATCCTCAGACGGCGGATTCTCCGGATAGATTCCGGTAAAGCATCCTTTGCAGATGCCTATTTTGTCTGAAACAAGTTCGTCAAGACGTTCAAGCTTCAGATAGCTCAGAGTGTCAGCTCCGATCTTTTCGCGGATCTGCTCAACATTTCTGTTGTAAGCTATGAGCTGTTCCCTTGCAGGAACGTCAGTGCCGAAAAAGCACGGCCACAGGAACGGCGGAGAACTAATGCGCATATGAACTTCGCTTGCGCCCGCCTCCCTTAACATCGATATGATCCTGTCAGAAGTCGTACCTCTGACGATTGAGTCATCAACAATAACTACACGCTTGCCGGCAACAGCGCTCTTCATGGCATTGAGCTTGACCATGACACTGTCTTCCCTTCTCTTCTGGCCCGGCTTGATAAACGTTCTGCCGATATAGGAATTCTTGACGAAGACCTGACCGAAAGGAATGCCTGAAGCCATTGAATATCCGAGTGCGGCAACATTTCCTGATTCAGGAACGCCTGCTACAACATCGGCTTCTATCGGATCATCCTCATAAAGGAATTTGCCGGCCTTGATCCTCGATTCATAAACGCTGATTCCGTCGATGGTTGAATCGGGTCTTGCGAAATAGATGTATTCGAAAATGCAGTGTCCGTGCTTGTCTTTCGGCAGGCAGTTCGAACGGTCTGAAATGACTTCACCCTCCGAGGTGACGGTGACTATCTCACCGGGTTCAACGTCTCTTACATATTCTGCACCGACAGTATCAAGAGCACATGTTTCGGATGCGAAAATCCATGCCTTGTCGCGCTTTCCTAAGACCAGCGGCCTGAAGCCGTAGGGATCCCTTGCGCCGATAAGCTTTCTGGGTGACATGATAACAAGGCTGTAAGCGCCGTGAAGACCTTTCATTGCGCGGCTTACCGCTTCTTCAACACTGGAAGACTCAAGACGCTCTCTCGCCACAAGATAAGCTATGAGCTCTGAATCGATCGTTGTCTGGAAGATGGCACCTGTATATGCAAGCTTGTCTCTTAATTCAGGTGAGTTTGTAAGGTTGCCGTTATGTGCGAGCGCCAAAGTACCCTTGACGTACTCAAGAACGAGCGGCTGAGCGTTCTCACGCGTGCTCGAGCCTGCCGTTGAATACCTTACGTGGCCGATACCGATGTTTCCCGGAAGCTTATCAACTTCATCACCGGTAAACACCTCGTTGACGAGTCCCATGCCCTTGCATGAGACAACTTTGCCCTTGGGTTCTGAAGTATCGCTTACCGCGATACCGCAGCTTTCCTGACCTCTGTGCTGGAGCGAAAGGAGACCGTAATAGACAGTATGTGCAACATCTCCGCCGCTTATGTCATAGATCCCGAAAACACCGCATTCCTCGTGAAGCATATTATCTACCTCTTACTCAACGGTTACGCTCTTGGCAAGGTTTCTCGGCTTGTCGACATCGAGACCCCTCGCGCAGGATACATAGTAGCCTAACAGCTGCAGCGGGATGATAGCGAGCGATGCCGTAAACAGCTCATTTATCTTGGGTACATAGACCACGAAATCCGCGGAGTCTTCGATCGAATAGTTTCCAAAGCTCGTAAGTGCCATGAGATAAGCACCTCTCGTCTTTGTCTCGACGAGGTTCGACAGAGTCTTTTCGTAGAGCCTGCTCTGAGTGAGGACGCCGATAACGAATGTCCCGTTCTCAATAAGGCTGATAGTGCCGTGCTTGAGTTCACCTGCAGCATAAGCTTCGCTGTGGATATATGAGATCTCCTTCATCTTGAGGGATCCTTCCATGCAGATCGCGTTGTCGATGCCGCGTCCGATGAAGAAGATGTCCTTCTGGGCAGCAAGCTTGGATGCAAACCACTGGAGGCGTTCTTTATCCTCGAGCATCTTTCTGATCTTGTCGGGGATCGTCATTACCTCTGTAAGGAGTTCCTGCCTCTTCTCTTCATCGATCGTTCCCTTTGCAGCAGCCAGTTCGATGGCGAGTACGTAAGACAGTGCAAGCTGTGCGCTGTAAGCCTTTGTCGTTGCAACGGAGATCTCCGGACCTGCCATTGTATACAGAACGTGGTCAGCCTCACGTGCGATCGTGGAACCGATGACATTTACTATGGCAAGTGTCTTGATGCCCTGCTCCTTGCACTTGCGCAGAGCAGCGAGTGAATCAGCGGTCTCTCCCGACTGGCTGATGACGATGACCATTGAATTGGAAACGAAAGGCAGATCCCTGTATCTGAATTCGGATGCCAGTTCGCATCTGACAGGGATATGTGCAAGCTCCTCTATGACATACTGTGAAGCAACTCCGACATGATATGCGGAACCACACGCAACGATGTAGATCTGTGAGAGATTCTTCATCTCTTCTGCAGTAAAGCCCGCCTCCGAGAGATTCGTGACATACCTCTCACCTTCAGGAGAAACGACTGACTTAAGGGTATCGGCAACAGCCCTGGGCTGCTCATGGATCTCCTTCATCATGAAATGCTCGAATCCGTCCTTCTCGGCAGCGGAAGCATCCCAGTCGATAACCACCTGCTCTTTTTCGATGACATCACCGTCAAGGTTATAGAATGTTGCCTTTCCGGGTTCGATGCATGCCATCTCGAGATCAGCGATATAGTAAACGTTGCGGGTATACTTGAGGATCGCGGGAACATCGGAAGCCACATAGGAAGCGTCCTTTTCAACGCCGATGATCATAGGGCTGTCCTTGCGGGCAACGTAGATCTTTCCCGGATGGTCCTTGAACATTACTGCGAGAGCATATGACCCTCTTACACGTACCATTGTCTTGGCAAGAGCCTCGATGGGATCGTGTGTATATTTCTTGTAGTAGTAATCGATGGTCTTGATGCAGACTTCGGTGTCGGTATCAGAATAGAAGGTGTAGCCCTTGCGGATCATCTTCTCACGGAGCTGCTGGTAGTTCTCGATGATTCCGTTGTGAACACCGACTACGTTGTAGTCATCAACGATATGAGGATGAGCATTGTTCTCGGAAGGCTCACCGTGAGTGGCCCATCTTGTGTGGCCGATGCCGCATGTGCCGGCTAAAGCCTTGCCTCCGTCAGTCTTTTCAGCCAGGACCTTAAGCCTTCCCTTAGCCTTTACGACTACAGGATTGGCCTCGCCGTCCCTGATGGAGATTCCTGCAGAATCATAACCTCTGTATTCGAGCCTCGCGAGACCGTCAAGAAGTATGGGTGCTGCCTTTTTCTTTCCCGTGTAACCGACTATACCGCACATTTTTGCTTTTCTCCCCTCGGAAAAATATAAAAGTCCCACAGCAATTCACTGCGGGACCCCATTGTCCAAATATTTCAATTGTAATCTGATTTATATGCAGTGAATACTAACGCCTACTATAGGAAGCGGGTAATGCGTATGCATAGCTTATAAACCAAATCATCTTCATGCGTGTATTTTATTCTTTCAAAGTAAATATGTAAATATTTTTTTGCACAGACATAACGGTCTGATGCCTTTGGATTTTGTGTGCTAATACTTATGCCTTCTTGGTAAGTGCTTTCTGTGTCTTGTCGAAGAAAGAGATAAAGCCCTTGCCTCTGTCCTTGTTGCCCTTGAGAGCGTTGGACAGATCTGTCGAATAAGTGGATGCAACGCCGGCCTTGTTGAGCTTCTGGTAGGCTTTTGTGCCGATGCTTGTCGTCCAGGACCATCCGCCGCCGTTCTTTGAGACTCTGTAAACGATCAGGAAGTGGTTCTGATCCTTGAAATTGTTCTTATAGATGTTCTTTGTGTAGGTTCTGAAATCATCACCCGTAAGATTTGTTTTAACCGTATATACAACGGGAATGATCTTCGTAGCCTTCTCAAATTCCGCGAGCTTGGCCTCGAGAGCCGCATCGTCCTTGATAACATTAGCCTCGTCCTTGACGTGTGTGGCGATCTTTACGGAAGGTGTGGGCGCAGGCGTGCTCGTCGGCTTGGGAGTCGCAGTGGGCTTTTTCGTTGTCTCCTCAGTCGTCGGGACCGTAAACAGAGTAGTTGTCTCTTCTGTTGTCTCGTCAGTGGCAATATAAGGTGCAGGTGCCTCAGTGGCCTCCGTCGTAGCCTCAGTGGTCGTTGCTGCAGTCGTTGCCGCAGGTGTTGAAACGATCACCGCGCTGCTCGCGGGAGCCGGCTTCTTGCCGCATCCGGCAAATACTGAAGCAGCCATGGCCGCCACAAGCATTACCGAAATCATCTTTATCCTCTTCATTGTTAGCCTCCAGCTAATATTACTGCACTAAAAATATAAATAATGCCTTTTAAAGTCAATCAACAATATAGGGCAAAAGTGTTGATTATCAGCTTCTCGGGCTCTCCGCGGGCGTGAATTCAATGTTATCCTCACTCTTGTGGCGAAGCGCTGCAGCCTCATCTGCAAGCTCTATGAGCCTCTTCTGGGAGTCAAGCTTTGTCTTGCCCCTGAGATCGAGTTTTGAATATGTTCCGTCAGGATTCAGGAAGCTGACGCGGATCGTATCGGCAAGCTCAACCTCGAGCACTTCCATTACACGTGCCCTGCAGTCGCTGTCTTCGACCGGGAACAGCAATTCTACACGCCTGTTGAGGTTTCTCGGCATCCAGTCTGCCGAAGCCAGATAGAGGTCCTCATGGCCTTCGTTGTAGAAATAGAATATCCTCGAATGCTCAAGGAAACGGCCCGTGATGGAGCGCACCGTAATGTTCTCCGACATTCCCGGGATCCCTGCCCTGAGACAGCAGATGCCTCTGACGATAAGGTCTATCCTTACGCCTGCGCAAGAAGCATCGTAAAGTTCCTTGATAATGACGCCGTCAACGAGTGAATTGATCTTGGCAACGATCCTGGCAGGCTTGCCGTTTCTTGCGTTTTCAGCCTCCTGCCTGATCTTCTGGACAAAGTAATCCTTCATCCACAGAGGCGCGGGAACGAGCCTGTTCCATACCTGCGGGATCGAGAAGCCCGAGAGCATGTTGAAGAACTGCGAAGCATCCTCACCAAAGCTCTCTGAAGCAGTAAACAGGCCTATGTCCGTATAGATCTTAGCCGTTATGTCATTGTAGTTTCCCGTAGCAAGATGCAGATAGCGTCTGATACCGTCATCTTCCTTACGGACGACAAGAGTGATCTTACTGTGCGTCTTGAGGCCGACAAGACCGTAAATGACGTGACAGCCTGCATTTTCAAGCATCTTGGCCCAGTTGATGTTGTTTTCCTCATCGAATCTCGCTTTGAGCTCTACAAGTACCATTACCTGCTTACCACACTGTGCGGCTTCAAGGAGCGATGCAATGATCGGGGACCTGTCTGATACACGGTAGAGCGTCTGCTTGATGGCAAGAACGTTAGGGTCTCTTGCAGCCTGCTTAATGAATTCAAGAACGGGTTCAAAGCTCTCGTAAGGGTGATGTACGATACGGTCCTTCTCCCTGATCTGAGCGAAGATGTCGAGCTCGCTGACGGGTCCGTCGAAAGAAGCCGGTTCCGCGGGTTCATGCGCCGGATAGCACAGATCCGGATGCTTTGCCTTGCACGCGGAAGTGAGCTTGGAAAGGAACGTAAGGTCGATCGGACCGTTAACGCTGAAGATGTCTTTCTTGTCCACTCCGAGCTCTTTGATGAGGTACTTGAGGAGCTGGGGATCCATGTCATCCTGTATCTCAAGCCTTATGATCTCGCCGAATCTTCTCCTTCTTACCTGCTCTTCGATCTCCTTTAACAGGTCTTCCGCCTCGTCCTCGTCGATATCGAGATCGGCATTTCTCATTACGCGGTAGAAGCCTGCTGCTATAACTTTCTGGCCGTCAAACAGTTCGTTTACGTTGGCCATGATTATCTGTTCGATCGGGACGAAGATGTCTCCGTCGCCCGTTGTTATCTGATAGAGCCTCTTTACGACAGTCGGTATCTGGACAGTCGCGTACATGTGCTTTTCGTGTTCGTCCTTTTCAGCGGAAGCCTTCTTTTTGGTGTTGACCAGACCTTCCTGTGCCTTCTCCTGCAGTCTTGCCCTTTCAGGATCCTTTTCGAGCATCACGCACATGTTGAGCATGCGGTTGTAGATAAGCGGGAAAGGCCTTGAAGAGTCGACCGCCATCGGTGTGAGTACGGGATACAGAACGTCCCTGAAATAGGAATCTGCGATCTTCTGCTCTTCCTTGCCGAGTTCGGAATAATCCTTGAGATAGATCTTTTCCTGTGCAAGCGCGGGAACGAGCGAACGTCCGTATGTGGAATACATTGAGGACATGAGGGTTCTCGTTCTCTCGTCAATGCGCTCAAGCTGCTCGCTGACGGTAAATCCGGCGATATCTTTTTCGGTGAACTCGATGCTCTGCATGTCACGGAGAGAAGCGACACGGACGATGTAGAACTCATCGAGGTTTGAAGCCGTGATGGAAAGGAAGTTAAGCCTTTCGAGAAGCGGATTCTTTGTATCTCTTGCCTCATGAAGGATACGCTCGTCGAATTCGATCCACGAAAGTTCACGGTTGAAGAACTTTGCATTGGAACTCAGGAATGACGCATACTTGTCGGTCTTGTAGTCCTTGGTCTTTTCTGCAGCCGCGGAAGGCTTCTTTGCGGCGACCTTCGGCTTCGGAGTTCCTGTCTTTTTCAAAGCGACCTTAACGCCGCGGGGCTTCTTAACCGCACCGTCATCTGCTGCCGTTTTCTTTACTGCAGCCTTTTTTGCCGTTGTTTTTTTTGCCGGAGTCTTCTTTGCCGGTGTTTTTCTAACTGCCATCAGACTTCTCTCCTCCTTGCCTTGAGCACGGGCTTGATGCCCATGACGTCTTCAAACATCTTGCCGCGGTTCTCGAATGCCCACAGCTCGAATGACATGTCGTCAGGTGATTCACACATCGTGACGAACTTGTTTTCATTAATGGTGCATGTGACCTTTTTAGCCTTTTCTTTATGTGAGGCATCACATGCGTCAGCGATCTTAAGGATCGACGTTAACTTTGAAACAATGACCTTCTGGTTAGGCGGCAGCAGCGAATAGTAGTAACTGTCGTAAGGATTGCTCCTCGGATAGAGTCTTACGATAAGTGCCACCATGTTGAGCTCTTCATGATCGAGTCCCATGAGATTCGTATACTTGATAACCGAATAAGCAGCATCACTGTGGTTTCTCGCGTGAACGAACTTGCCTATCTCGTGAAGTATTACCGCAACCTGCAAAAGCAGTCTGTCGCGCTCTCCGAGGCCGCTTACGTCCCTGAGTGCGTCAAACATCTTAAGCGCGGTCTTTTCAACAAACTCAATGTGCTTCTTGTCTGATCTGTATCTCTTCGCGATATGTCTTGCAGCCGAAATGAGATAACTGTCAGGAGCAAACGGCGCCTTGAGTCCTAAAGTCGTATAGCAGTAATGATAGACGATTCCGTCAGAAAGAGATGCATGTGGCATGTAGATCGAATCAACGCCCGTGTACTCAAGGATGTTCTTTACAATCAGCGCGGTCGGCAAAAGGAGCGGCGCGATCATGGAAGGAACCTTGTCTATCAGCGTGAGATCTGACGGACGGGTCTTGAGAAGATACTCATAGACTTTGAGGAACTCATCTTTTGCGAGAACGCACGAACCCATAGAATCGTGGCCCGAAAGCTTCTTAATGAATCCCATCTCGCCTGAGAAAGCGATGAGATTGCGGTATGTGATTCCCTTGGGCTCAACTGCGTGATAGTCGTTTAAGTCCTGTGCGATGAACTCCTCCAGAACGTCCTCATAATGAGTTGTCCTGCTCTGAAGGTCTGAAAGCATGCCTGAGATACGCAGTGAACCTAATACAAGGTTCTGGCTGAATACGAACTCGGACTTGTCGTAAACCGATGCCTGCAAAGAACCTGAGCCTATGTCGAGGATCATGGTACCGTTCTCTATCATCTTTCCGAAATCGGGATAGATGGCCTGAACGGCAATTGTCTGGTAATACCTCTCCATAGCGTTGTCGAGAACTTTGATCTTGAAACCTGTTCTTGTCCTGATCTTCTCGATTACGATATCCGCGTTCGTTGCATCCCTGAACGCAGAAGTCGCAACGCAGAACACCCTTGTGACGCCGTATTCACGGCACTTCTCATCAAACATCTTAAGGCATCTGCAAAGCTCGTCGACCTGTTCTGGCTGGATCGTGCCGGATCTGTAGCTTCTTGATCCGAGGCCGGTGAATTTGCGGACAGCCTCAATCTCCTTGGGCTTGCCCTTCTGGTTGACTTCAAATATCTTGATCCTCGCCGTAAGTGATCCTATATCGATTACGGCTACCAGCTTTTTTGCCATTTTAAGTTTCTCCCTTTGACTTAAGCTATCTGTTATTCAAGATTTGCAATGATCCTGTCTGTCATCTCATCCGTGTTGACGAGGATTATCTTTGACTTTGATCCCTCATCACCGTGTACGGCGATATCAGGAGTTCTTGCACCTTCTGCAAGTGTTTTCCTGACCGCCTGTGATATCGATTCCGCCGCATCCTTCTCACCCAAATGAAGCTTCAGCATGAGCTGGACCGACAGGATCGATGCGATCGGATTTGCCTTCTTCTGGCCTGCGATGTCAGGAGCTGAACCGTGAATAGGTTCAAAAAGGCCCGGCATTCCGGGATTACCGAGTGATGCCGACGGAAGAAGTCCGACAGAACCCGTTATCTGACCTGCCAGATCAGAAAGAATGTCTCCGAACATGTTCGAGGTTACGATTACATCGAACGTCGAAGGTCTGCTGACGAGCTGCATCGAGCAGTTGTCAACATAAAGGTATTCCATTTCAACTTCAGGATATTCAGGAGCAAGGTCCTGAGCTATCTTTCTCCAAAACCTGCTTGTGTTGAGAACATTGGCCTTATCAACCAATGTGAGCTTCTTTCTGCGCTTCATGGCAAATTCAAAGCCGCGTCTTAAGATCCTGGTGATCTCGGCCTCGGAATATGTTTCGGTATCAAAAGCAATGACGCCTTTGCGTGTTCCGTCGAAAAGCTTTTCGGAGCTCTTGTACGAACCCTGCTTGCCGAAATAAATACCGCCCGTAAGTTCTCTGACAATGAGCAGATCGATGTCGCCGGGATCTTTAAGCGGAGATACGTCACCAAGTTCTTTTTGGAGCGTTGCAGGTCTTAAGTTCGCATAAAGATGCATGCCTTGTCTTAAACCGAGGATAGCCTGTTCAGGCCTTCTTTCTGCTTCGATCATGTCCCATCTGGGGCCTCCGACCGCGCCTAAGAGAACAGCGTCTGAATCCTGGGCTGCGTGAAGGGTCTCACCGGGAAGCGGAACGCCGAACGCATCGATAGCGCATCCGCCGGCTTTATATTCAGTGATTCTCGGCTCAAAGCCGTATTTCTCTGCAACTGCCTCAAGAACTCTTACAGCTGCGCCGTTGGTCTCGGGACCGATGCCGTCGCCCGGTATCGAAACGATGTTATATGTTCTTCCCATGCCTGTCTCCTTTCCCCTTCCGGCTAGATCTGCGTCTGTTTCTTCGTATATTCAAGAAGACCGCCGTTTGCTATGATCCCGTTGATGAAATCAGGAAACGGCTTTGACTGATACTTCTCATTTTTGGTAACGTTCTCGATAATTCCGGTATCAAAATCTGCTTTGATGATGTCGCCCTTTGATATGGCAACTGCAGCTTCGGGGCATTCCATTATCGCAAGGCCGACGTTTATGCAGTTGCGGAAGAATATCCTCGCGAAGCTCTCTGCGATGACCAGCGAAATACCGCTCGCCTTGATAGCGACAGGTGCATGTTCTCTTGAAGAACCGCATCCGAAATTCTTTCCTGCTACCATGATGTCACCCTGTCCGACTTCCTTTACGAAATCAGCATCGATGTCTTCCATGCAGTGCTGTTTCAGATGTTCGGGGTCAGCGGAATTGAGGTATCTTGCGGGAATGATGACATCGGTATCGACGTTGTCTCCGTACTTGAATGCTTTACCGGTAACTATCATATAAACCTCCGTCAAAGCTCATCAGGTGTTCCGACGCGCCCCAACACTGCAGAAGCAGCAGCTACGGGAACGCCGCTCAGAATGACTTCTGATCCCGTGTCACCCATTCGTCCGACAAAATTCCTGTTGGTCGTGGCAACGCATCTCTCGCCTTTTGCGAGGACACCCATGTGACCGCCAAGGCAGGGTCCGCATGTCGGAGTGGATATGACGCATCCTGCATCGTCAAATATCTGAAGCCATCCTGCTTCGAGCGCATATCTGTATATCTTCTGCGAACCCGGAATGATGATGCATCTTACGTCCTCATGGACTTTGAGTCCTTTGAGTATCTCGGCTGCCGCACCGATATCCTCGAGTCTGCCGTTGGTGCACGAACCTATGACGACCTGATCGATCTTAAGATCCCTGCAGTCCTCAGCCTTCTTTGTGTTTGAAGGAATGCTCGGGAGTGCTACCGTAAGAGGAACGTCACAGAGATCGATCTCTATCGTCTGTGCATATCCGGCATCTTCATCAGCCGTGTAGATCTTGTAATCACTTGAAGAGAATCTCTTCGGATTTGTCTTGGCGATATATCTTAGAGTGTATTCGTCAAACGGGAAAACGGCATTCTTTGCGCCGCACTCGATCGCCATGTTGCAGATCGTGAACCTTCCCGCCATCGAAATGCTCTTAAGGCCTTCGCCTTCAAATTCCAGAGATTTGTAAAGAGCTCCGTCAACGCCTATCATGCCGATAATATGCAGGATGAGGTCTTTGCCGGTAACAAATTTCTTAAATGAACCTTTAAGGATTATCCTGATCGCATCGGGAACCTTGAACCATGTGATCCCTCTCGCCATCGCGCATGCAAGATCAGTGGATCCGACTCCGGTGGAAAAAGCACCGAGAGCACCGTAGGTACATGTATGGGAATCAGCACCTATCACCATGTCGCCCGGAAGAATGATTCCGTTATCGGGAAGTATGACATGTTCTATGCCCATCTCGCGGCGGCCCAGCTCATAGAAATGACTGATCTCCTGCTCACGTGCAAAGCATCTCATCGTCTTGCAGAGCTCCGCGGATTTGATGTCTTTATTGGGAGTAAAGTGATCCTGTATGAGGCAGACTCTTTCTTTGTCGAATACTCTTTCAACACCGAGCTGCTTCATTATCTTAATTGCCGGAGGCGCTGTAACATCGTTACCAAGCACGTAATCGAGCTTTGCCTCGATCAGGTCACCGGCTTTTACTTCAGGCACACCGGCATGTTCCGCCAGGATCTTCTGCGTAATCGTCATGCCCATAAGAAGTACCTCGTATTAAGAATAATATCTAAAATTTTACAACATTATTCTTATTACTTGAAGAAGAATAATCAAAATTATTTATTCTTCTCCAAGCTCGAAATACTCCTCATAGAGCAGATTGAGTTTTTCGGAAATCGCCGCGTAACGCTTGTAGTCTTCCTCACCCGCATCGGTGCCGAACCTTGATTCTATCTCTTTCTGTTCTTCCTCAAGCTTGCGCGTTTCCTTCTCAATATCAGAAAGGCGCTGACGGCGTTTTGCAGAAGCAACCCTGTCGGCATTTTTCTTTTTCGTATTCTTTTCAGGTGCTTCAGTCTTAACTTCAGTCTGCTTTACGGCATTCCTTACTGACTTTCTGTAATACTCGTATTTCTCAAATTCCGAAGCGCATCCGTTAGCGAAACCAAGAATGTCATCTGCGCATTTATCGATAAAGAAACGGTCATGCGATACACATATGACGGCACCGTCATACTCCCTTATCGCCTCCTCCAGGATCTCTCTCGAATTGATGTCCAGATGGTTCGTAGGCTCATCCAGGAAAAGGATGTCAGGGCGTTCTGAAAGAAGACAGCAAAGATAAAGTCTCGACCTCTCTCCGCCCGACAGATCTTTGATAATCTTAAATGCATCATCTCCGCGGAAGCCGAATCTTGCAAGGAGCGATCTTGCTTCAGTGGTCTTTATTCCCTCGTTTCTGTCAACGAGTTCATCAAAGCATGTTGCATTCTCATCTTCAAACGGAACGAACTGACCCATGTATCCGCAGCTGGTTCCGGTTGCGATCGTGACTTTTCCTTCAGTACCGTATGCTTTTCCCGCAAGCATCTGAAGAAGCGTTGTCTTTCCGCATCCGTTGGGGCCGCACAGGAACAGCTTCTCATCAGCTTTAAGTTCAAATGATATGTTCGAAAACAGATCAGTATCACAGTCATCGAATCTCTTGGACACACCGGATACTTCGAGAAGTATCTTGTCTGATCTTCCGGAACGCTCGAGAGGAACAGCTGCAAAACTCATCTTCGCATACTGCGCGGGAAGCTTCGCGCGTTCTCTTTCAAGTACGTCTGCAAGCTTATCTACCATCTTCTCTCTCTGGTGATAACCCGAGATGTTTCTGTGCGAAAGCATCGTCTGTTTTACATCAAGCTGATGTGAAAGCTCAGCCTCGAGATTCTCGATCATCGCAGTCTGAGTTTTTAAGAACTCTTCTTTCTGAATAACATAATCAGAATAGTTTCCGCGGTATTCGGTTATCCTTCCGCCGTCAAGTTCGATGACTCTGGTAGCAACGGAATCAATGAAATGTCTGTCGTGAGTAATTACGAAAACAGCACCGCCGTAAGATGAAAGAAATCCTTCAAGCCATTCGACTGCTTCCATGTCAAGATGGTTAGTCGGCTCGTCGAGCATCAGTATGTCAGGATGATCGACAATGAGTCTTGCAAGACAGACACGCATCTTTTCTCCTCCTGATATGGAAGAGAAATCAGTTCTCGCGCTGTCCACCATATCACCTAAACCGAGTCCTCTGAGAGCATCGTTGAGTCTGTATTCGTAATCGTATCCGCCTGCGGATTCATATGCGTTGCGCACATCAGAATACTCATCCATCTTTGCTTTAAGTTCAGGTGAATCGTTGCCTGAAGAAGAAAGAACGGATATCTCTTTTTCAAGAGAAGACAAACGCGATTCAAGTTCAACAAGTCTTGCAGGCTTAAGCGTTGCTGATGAAAGATCCTGTTCTTCTATACGCTGTGAAAGATAACCCGCAATGGTCTGGCCGTGAAAAAGAACCTCACCGCCTTCAGGTGTGATGATGCCTCTGATGATCTTAAACAGCGTGGATTTGCCTGCACCGTTATCACCGATGAAAGCGATCCTGTCACCTTTGTTCACGCGGAAAGACACGTCACTCAGGACGCGTCTTTCACCGAAACTCATTGATATGTTCTGTACTGTAATTAAAGGCATGAACAAAAGATATACATTATCACGCGCAAATGCAACCATAAAAAAACTCCCGGAAGAATTCCGGGAGTTAATAAATCAAGAAGTATTCTTGGATTAGAAGAGGTCTACACCCTTACCGCTCTCATCGTAAGCCTTCTTCTCAGCTACGTTGACCCAAATCTTAGCAGCCTTGGGAAGCTTCTTAGCGATAGCTGCGTTAGAGATTTCCTGACCATCGATCTGGAAGAAGATCTCAACCTTCTTAGGAGCAGCAACCTTCTTAGCAGGAGCCTTCTTTGCAGCGGGCTTTTTAGCAGCAGGTGCCTTCTTTGCAGCAGCCTTCTTTGCAGGAGCAGCCTTCTTAGCAGGAGCAGCCTTCTTTGCAGCGGGCTTCTTAGCAGCCTTCTTTGCAGCGGGCTTCTTAGCAGCCTTCTTTGCAGCGGGCTTCTTAGCAGCAGGTGCCTTCTTTGCAGCAACGACAGGTGCCTTAGCAGGCTCTGCCTTTACCTCAACTTTAACTTCCTTCTTCTCAATATCCATACTTAGAACCTCCGTGTAAAATTTCTGTGTTGGATATATTTAACATACATTTTTAGTGAAATTATGTCAACAAAAATAGAGAAAAAAATATTTAGAAATACATAGGCTGCGAGCCTTTTATTTGTTCACTTTACACACATCAGGAAGGGTGCGTGTTATTCAGTTTTTATTCCGGATAATGTAAAATTATTCCATGAAAAAAGCACTGCTGATTTTCCGTTGGGAATTGAACAAGATATTCTCAAACTGGCATAAGACCGTCACTTTGTTTCTGCTTCCCGCAGTGCTCATGATGCTTGCCCTGAACGTGTTTCCGCTTCTCATCAACTACATGTCGACGGGTTCTTTTTCGAAGAAACCGATAGTGCTTGTCAGTGCTCCGACGTCATTTCGTGACTATGTAAATGAAACGGCAGATGCGAATGTTTATTCATATTCATACATGTCGTACGGTGAATTTTCAGAGATCTACAGAGATAAAAACAGACTCAAGGATCTTATGCAGGGCGGAACGGTTTTATGTTTTTTCGCACCCGGAAACAATGATGATTCATTCGATAATGCCGTATCGGATTATTATCAAAAACTCCTCAAAGGAGAAAAGGATGCACAGAGCAAAGCAATAATCTATCTTGGCTTTGACATCAATTCTCTTTCCGGCGGACTTCGTGCGCAGCAGTTCAGACAGGGCGTTCTTGAAAGTTATCAAAACAGTCTCATCGACAGGCTCGGCGGAGATTATGCAGCAATAGGAAGCAATCTTTTTTCCACTGATTCATTCAATCCGGTAACGAAGCTGATGGATAACAGAACGACCGCAGACAATTCCGCGGCAAAGATCGTTCCCGGCATGCTTCTCATAATGATGTACTACTGTGCTTATTCTCTTGTAAGTGACATGTTCGCTTCAGAAAAGGAGCGCGGTTTCTGGTCAAAACTCATAATGACTCCGGTATCATCTTCTGCGATATTTGCAGGAAAGATTGCTGCGATAATAGTCATCGTTTCAGGAGCAACATATCTCACCACACTTCTGCTGTTCCTTTCATCGTGGGTCAACACCGGCAATGATGCGATGTCGCTTCTTCCCTTCGGTATGATGCTGACACCAACAGAACTCATAATAGTTTTCCTGACCGTTCCGTTCACTGTATTCGTCATGACGGCCGCATGCATTTCAACGGTTTTCTCTCTGAACAAACTTCAGGACATCACCATTAATCTCCAGCTTCCGCTTGTACTCTTCCTCGGTGATTTCTTCCTTCAGATGTTCAGAGGCACAAGACCCATGACACTTGAGTATTTCATTCCGATGCATAACAGTCTTGCGCTGATAAGTGATGCTTACATGGCACAGGAAAAACTCTGGCACGTGATCGTTGTTCTGGCTGTCAACACGGCCACTGCACTTCTTGTCATAAGATCCGTTTACAAAAAGGAGGGCTTGTATGATAACCGTTAAAGACATTCATAAAAGCTACACCAAAGATACCGAAACCATAAAAGGCGTATCGTTCGAGATCGGCAAAGGAACGATATTCGGACTCTTGGGACCCAACGGCGCGGGCAAGACCACGCTGATGCAGATAATCGCGACACTGATGAAACCGACGAGCGGAACTGTCGAGATCGCCGGCATGTCTCCTGACAAAGATCTTCTTAAGATACATAAGCTTTTGGGATTTCTTACCACGGAGATCAAACTCGATCCTGTCTCCACACCCGACCGTCTTTTTGATTTTTTCGCGGAACTCTACGACATTCCTAAAGATGAAATTAAAAACAGAAAAGAAAAAGCATTCGCAAGATTCGGTATTACGCCTTTCGCCGGAAGAAGGATCTCCGAGCTTTCCACCGGTATGAAGCAGAAGATCTCGATCGCTATCAGTCTTCTTCACGAACCTCCGATAATCATTTTCGATGAGCCTACCAACGGACTTGACATCCTCACTTCAAGACAGGTTACAGATTATCTGAAGGAACTGCGCAATGAAGGAAGATGCATTATACTTTCCACTCACATTTTCTCTGTCGCAGAAGAACTCTGTGATGAAGTCGCTGTCCTTGTTGACGGAAAGATAGTCGCACAGGGAACGGTTGACGAGCTCACCGCACTGACAGGAGAAAAGAATTTTGAAGACGCATTCTTCAAGATATATGTAGAAAACCATAAGGAAGATCAATGAAAGGAAACGGCATGAGAACCTGGTTCAGAGGAGCAAAGACTTTGGCATCGGGCTTTTTCAGAAAGCACGGCCAAATGGGTGCGCAGGCGCCGGTCTCAACATTCCTCATCTCGGTCGGTTTTGTTGCCGTTATCTTTTTCGCGATCATATCATGGATGTGGTGGTGGTTCCCTTATCACCTTTTCAGCGACGAAGTCTATGACATCGTTGCAGTTAACGCACCGCAGTCTTTCATTGATTACAATCAATACATGCAGACAAGCCGTGACCTTACTTCTAAGGAATACGGATCACGCACTGATCTGTTCTCTAACTTCGATAACATAATCCGTTTCAATTACACTTACGACGGTTATGGTGCGACCAGGTTCATTTATAAGGAAAACCACGCGCTTTATGACTTCGTCACGTTCGGAAAATGGATGAGAGAGAACAATGCATATCTTACCGTCGTCTTCCCTGAGGATTTTGACGGCAAGGTAAACGCGCGTGTTAAAGACCACAACCTCGAAAAGCCTGACATCCTCACTTATTACCGTACGAATTCACTTGAATACACTTCCATGAAAGAAGATTTCATAGACATATATCTGCAGGGATATCAGGATTATCTGCGCGAAAAGAACGGATGGGCTTATGCCAATGTCAATGATTCAGAGATCCGTGATGACCCGATGGATTATACGGGAAAGTTTTCCGGAAGGAATTTCATGCTCGATTCTCTCGGCCGTTCATTCGTACCGCTTCTCATGTTCATCGTCATCTTGTATGCGGCAATGAGCGCAGGCACCAACGTCATAGCAGGTCAAAAAGAACTCGGCACATTCACCGGCATTCTGATGACACCTGTGCCGAGAAGTGCGATAATCGCCGGCAATCTCGCTGGAGTCACCCTGAAAGCCCTCATTCCGGTAATATTCATCACCGCACCGCTGTTTCTCATCCGGTATTACAGAACATATGCGGTAATCCCGGCAATCATCATTCATCTGATAATACTTGCAGTATTCATCGCCGCCATCACTCTTCTCATCTCGGTAATAAACGACACGGTTGTATCAGCACAGACTGCGTTCCTTCCGGTATTCCTTATACTGGTTTCCGTCTGCGTAACGTGTATACAGAACTCGATGGAAAGAGAAGATTTTTATCTTAGTCTTCCCGTCTACGGTCAGTTTTACGGCATCGGTGACGCACTTGCAGGAACCGTATCCGTCAGGGGCATCCTGATATCTTCCCTTTCGACGCTTCTGCTTGCGCTGATCGTCATCATCATTGCCGAAAGACTCCTTCACAACGAGCGATATACAGTTTCCATAGATCCGGTAACAGCAAAAGAGATACGTCAGGCAAGAGCGGGAAAACGGTCAGCCATCGAAACGGCCAACAAGATAACAGACAACATTGTTTTCTTCTTCAGGGAGATCTTATATCCTCTCGCCGTCATCGGAGCGTTCCAGCTGATCGCGATCGTACCCGTTGCCGTGGCATATATGCGCCGTGCAGATTATTCACAGTACATATCAGATCTTAAGGACATCTCCTCTGTAGAACAGGTGATCAGAAAGACATTCGAGGTCATAACCATATTCATGGGAGACCCTCTTTTCCTCGTTCTCATGACACTTGCATATTTCTTCATGATCGCGGCATGCATCATCCACGCAAAGAGAGTATTCAAAAAGAACACGTTCACTGAAGCATTCGAAAGATGCGGCCTTCCTTTGAAGGGACCCGGAAAGATTGCAAAAGAATATCTTTTAGGCCTTATTGCAGGTTTCATCATGATGTCGGCCGTATGCCTGATACTTACGGTTTCAGGCCAGATAAAGATAAGCGGTTTCGGTATCGGAAGCAGTGCTGTGAAACTGTTCTTCATCAATCTGATCATGTGGTTCCCTCAGGGCGCAAGCGAGGAGCTCCTTTTCAGAGGATACATGATACCGAGGATCGAAAGCCGCTACAAAATGGCTGTCGCGGTATTCTTCTCTTCACTTTTGTTCTCGGTATTCCATTCACTGAACATGGGCTATACTCCGCTCGCATCAGTCAATCTGTTCCTTATCGCAGTTCTTTTCGCGCTGATCTACATCAAGACAGGAAGCATATGGATGACATCCGCTATACATACCATGTGGAATCTATCACAGGGAAACATTTACGGACTTCAGGTATCGGGCAACGAAGCCCATGCAGCGATCATCAATACGGCTTATGCCGCAGATGCAAAAGACATCATTACCGGTGGAGCATTCGGTCCTGAAGGCGGACTTGCGGTAACCGCAGTCACCGCAGTATGCTTGATGATCGTGATCTTACTGATCGCAAACTCCCGCGATTTCACGCGCAACAAAAACGCCTGATGCGGATGCGTGTGAAAGCGAGTGCGTAACGCCGCTTCCGTCACCTATTACATAAAGGCCGGGATATCTGGTCTCAAGGTGTTCGTTTATCGCGACTTCCATGTTGTAGAACTTGACTTCAACGCCATAGAGCAGAGTATCGTCATTCGCAGTGCCGGGAGCGATCTTATCGAGTGCGTAGATCATCTCGATGATACCGTCCAGTATTCTCTTCGGAAGTACAAGAGAAAGATCTCCGGGCGTTGCATTGAGCGTAGGTCTTACCGTTGATTCTGCGATCCTGGATTCGTTGGTCCTTCTTCCGCGGATGAGGTCTCCGAAACGCTGAACGATTACACCGCCGCCGAGCATGTTGGAAAGCTTGGCAATGGATTCACCGTATCCGTTGGAATCCTTAAAAGGCTCAGAAAAATGCTTCGCAACGAGAAGTGCGAAATTGGTGTTCTCTGACTGAAGTTCGGGCGCATCAAAGCTGTGTCCGTTTACGGTTACGATACCGTTCGAATTCTCGTTTACGACATATCCGTTAGGATTCATGCAGAAAGTACGCACGCGGTCTTCAAACTTCTCGGTACGGTAAACGATCTTACTCTCATAGAGAGCAGACGTGAGATCTGAAAATACGACAGCGGGAAGCTCGACTCTTACGCCGATATCAACCCTGTTGGAAAAAGTTTCGATATCAAGCTCGCTGCAGACCTTCTCGATCCACTTGCTGCCGGAACGGCCGACCGAAACGATGCACTTTTTGCATGTATAATGCTCACCGACGCACTCAACGTCATATGTACCGTCTTCGTTTACGGCGAGATCACCGACGGGAGAATTGAAGTGGAACTCGATCTTATCCTTGAGATACTCGTAGATGTTTCCAAGGACCTGATAGTTCTTATCGGTTCCGAGGTGTCTTACGGAAGCATCGAGAAGATGGAGCTTGTTCTCAAGACAGATCTTCTTGAATCTTGTGCCGGCAGTCGAATAAAGCTTCGTGCCTTCTCCGCCGTTTGCCATGTTGATGCCGTCGACATACTTCATGAGCTCAAGAGCTTTTTCCTTGCCTATATGCTCGTATAAAGTTCCGCCGAAATCATTGGTGATGTTGTACTTTCCGTCCGAGAAAGCGCCTGCACCGCCAAATCCGCGCATTATGGCGCATGTCTTGCAGTTGATGCAGCTCTTGACCTTCTTGCCGTCGATCGGGCATTTGCGCGATTCAAGAGGACCGCCGGTCTCAAAAACGGCTACCTTAAGGTCAGGCGCGGTCTTAGTAAGCTCGTATGCGGAAAATATGCCGCCCGGGCCTGCGCCTATGATAATAACATCGTAATTACTGCTCACTCTTCTTCACCACGGAATTGACTGTCTTGCGGAACTCGCTGTCCTTCTTGTCTATAGCCATATTATACTGGATATACCTGTAAAGTTTGATGGCTTTCTGATCTTTGGGATCATCCACCTCTTCGATCGGGAAGAACTTCTTCTTTGATACGGAATAGTATCCTGCGGCATTGATCTGAGGGATCTCGCTCCTGATGCTGTCGATGACCTGGAAGTATCCGGGATACTTGATGCCTGCAGCCTTCATGACATCGAGCGCAAGATAGTTGACGCTGGTAACACCGACGGTGTCTTCCTTATACTTTGCAACGAGCTCGGGATTCATCTCATAATTAGTCCAGATGATGTAAGGAGTTACCCAGCTGGTCTTCTTTCCGACGCCGAAATTGTTGGGGAAAGAAGTGATGTTGGGCTGATGGTCACCGTAGATGAGGAGCGTGTACTTCTCGTCCTTTGTCTTGAGATAATTGATGAGTTCCTCAAGAGCCTTGTCACTCTGGTTGAGGCATGTAAGGAAAGTATTTACCTGCGTGTCCATTCCGGTTACGAGGTTCTTTACATAAGGCTTCGGTGTAAAGTTCTTGAAGTTTTCTGTATAACCGCCGTGATTCTGGACAGTTACGAGGAAAGTGAACGACTTCTGTCCCTTCGGCTTGGCATCGAGCTGCTTCATGAGGTTCTCATATGCCTTTGAATCAGTCAGATAGTTGTCACGCTGAAGATCGCTGTCCTGGAATTCGAAATCATCCATGAACATGTAACGGTCAAAACCGATCCTCGGATAGACCTTGGTTCTGTTCCAGCCGTTGGAATAGTACGGATGCATTGCAAGTGTGGAGTATCCCATGTTCTTGAGCGCCCAGGGAAGCGAATATGTCTCCCTGTCAACAAACTGCAGATAAGGGATCGCGCCGTTGGGAAGATATCCGCATGTGATTCCCGTAAGGAACTCATACTCAGAGTTAGGAGTATTGCCTCCGTAAACTGATGTCGTTACCTTGCCGTGAAGCGTATTCTCCTTGAGTGAATGCCAGAAAGGTGTGGGATCCTCCTTGCATCCGATCATTGCCATATAAGACTTAACGTCTGTATATGATTCATTCATGATGACGATGATGTTTGAAGAATCATCATCCGCAGAACCTTTATCGGAAACATCGATTCCTGTCTCCTTGATCATTGCGTCAAGATTCTGGATCGAATATCCTTCCGGCATCTCTGCAAAAGAAGTAACAACGGTCGTTGAAAAGTTCATGAGGAATCCGTTGAATCTTGAGCCCTTGTCTGACCAGTCCTGAGGTCTGTTGTCAACACTGCGCACCTTGATTATGTGGCAGAAGCTGAAGATCAGCGCAACAGACAGAACAGCGGTTACCGCGATCCTTACGGCGGCAAACTTGATCATCGGCTTATCTTCCTTGACTCTCATGCAGCACATGATGTAAAGAACGTAAGGAACAAGTACATACATCACAGGGTACAGGATCGGGAAAGTATAGTTTCCGACAACGTTGGCAGCGGTCTCCCAGCTGAAGATGTCGCTGAAGATGATCTCATGTCCTCTGAAAGTGAAGACATAGAAGTCAGCAAGTCCGAGAATGAGGAACGGAGCAGGAGTTATGGCTGCCGCAAGTCTTCTGGGAACCTGGAAAGTCCTTAAGATGAAATAAACGCCTGCAACGATCAGAGATTCGATGACCCATCTGAACGTATCGGTGTGATACATCTGATCGTAAAGCCAATTAATGCCTGCGATGGTCTCATGGTGAGCCAGGTTGATCATCTGCATAAAGTAAACGCTGAAGAAAGATGCGAACACCGGGTAGATGATCTCGGGAATGAGTCTGAAAAGCTTCTTCTTTCCTTCTGCCTCACCGTCAATCGTAACTGTTATGAATGTCAGGAGGAAGAGTCCCGCAAACCAGATCACCGCATCGTAGAATGCTGATACTGAAAAACCGATGCCGAGTCCTGTAAGCACAAGTGCGGCAATGAGCCTCGGCAGATCCTTTTTGGTTATCTTAAAGCTTACTTTCATATGTTTCGCCTCAAATTATTATTCTTGCAAATCACAGTTATTATAATATAAGAGCCTGAAAACACAAATTCGCATCAGACTCTGACATTCTTAAGAAGATATGAACACGGCACCGCAATGATCATGGCTGCTCCGGCCTGTATAAGATTGAACGGAACGGAAGCCAGCGCAGGAGCGGAGCCGTAAACAAAATACTCAAACACGTAATATCCAAATACCATAATCAATTCCGCGGCGATGCCTGAAGCGATCCTCATGAAAAGCTTCGGATTATGCTGCGGATGCTTCATCATGAATCCCGCAACAAGTCCCATAAGGCCTTTTATGATGAACGTCGGAGCAATATACATGGGATACCCTGCGATAAGGTCAGAAAGTGCGGAACCTACTGCCGCAGGAAAGAACGCAGCAGGACCAATGACATAGGATGCAGCCAGTATCACTGCATCACCGAGGTTCATGTATCCTATCGAGGTGGGAATGCGGATCTGCGTGCCGAGAAAGACGAATGCGGCCATGATACCGCACACTGCGATCAGACGCAGCGAATTCTTTCTCTTCTTCCCTGTCTCTTTGCTCTCACTCACTGCATGAGCCTCCACAGATCTGCGGGATGCGAACAGATCACACCTGCACCGTTTTCCTTAAGAAATTCACGCGACCTGTAGCCCCAGTCACAGCTTATCAGATCAAGGCCGCTGTTTTTTGCAGTTAAAACATCCACTTCCGAATCACCAACATATACGCACTCATCAGGCGTTACGTCAAGTGTTTCAAGACACATGCCCACAGCCTGCGGATCAGGCTTTACGGGTTTTCCGGGCATCGTTCCGCAGACATAATCAAAAACGCCCGGGAAAAAGTGATCAATGAGGATCGCCGCAGGAACCTCATCCTTATTTGTTACGACGGCAAGCATCATTCCTGCCGACTTAAGCTTTGACAGAGTCTCAGTGATACCATCATAGGGATGTGTCTCATAAAGGCAGTTCGCCGCGTAGTATCTGATCCTGTCATCGAGGAGTTTCTGTTTAAGCGAATCATCAAACACACCGGGATCGGCCGTCAGAGACCTTTCTATGAGCTTTTCGACGCCGTTGCCGATAAAGCTCCTTACCTGGTCTTCAGACTGGGGAACAAGGCCGTTCATCCTTCTTGCGGCATTAAGCGCGTTCACAAGTCCTGCGAGCGTATCAAGAAGCGTTCCGTCAAGATCGAAACATGCAAGTCTGTACCGCAAATTCTGCTCTCCTTTCGATGATATCTCCACCGAATATTACAACACGGCAATGGATAAGGGGTAAGAGGACAAAATCCACTAATTTATAGAAAACCAAGGCTTGCCGTGCTAACATTATCCCAAATAAGATTCAGGAGTATTTTTATGGGCATTATCCTTTTCAAAGACATGGAGATCAACGGCGTTTACGACACGAAAGTCATCGTAAACACAATAGCGGAAAAGAACACCGCAAACGGCAAGCCGATGCTCCGCATCATGATTTCTGACGGCTCCGAGAGCGTTTCCGCCGTCATGTTCGACACAACCAAGAAAAACCTCAACGATACGGGCATCACAGACGGCATGCCCGCCGAGACCAAGATCCACATCGATTCATTCGGCGGCAGGAGCTACCAGATACAGTACCTCAGGCCGACAACCCTCAACGACGAAGAGAAGTCTGCACTTGTACGCAAACCGCCCGTTGATCCCAACAAGCTCTTCGTCAACGTAATCCAGAAGATCAAGGCATCTTCCGGCAGGGATTACGATCTCAAATCCGCAGAGATCAAAGATGACGATTACAGTCTCACCGCTCTTGCAGTAAGGCTCCTGATGAAGGATTACAAGGCCTTCATCTCTTCTTCCGCGGCCAAATCAATGCACCACAACCTTTACGGAGGTCTCGTATATCACACGTCTAGGATCGTGGATGCCGCTTTCGCGGTCTGCGATGTCTATTCCATCCTCGACAGGGAACTTCTCGTCTGCGGTGCCGCCATACACGATCTGGGCAAGCTCAGAGAGCTTAAAACTTCCGATACCGGCGTTGCTTCATACACGAACGAGGGAAGCCTTTTGGGTCACGCCCTGCTCGGAATCGAGATGATCGACGAGGAAGTAGCTGCGCGCGACGCTGCAGCAGGCAGACAGACTTACGACCGCGATGACGTCATGTGCATCAAGCACCTCATAGCATCACATCACGGCAAACTCGAATGGGAAGCCATCAAGCTCCCTGCAATGCCTGAAGCCATGATGCTCCATGAGCTCGACATGATCGATTCCAGGATCTACATATATGAGGAAGCTCTGTCCAAAACCGAACCCGGCACTCTCAGTGAGCCCGTATTCGGCATTTCAGCTGACAAGACAAGCACTCCCCTTTACAAGAGGATCAACTCCAAAAAGGATTGATCATAGCTGATCACATTCCCGCGCTCTTAAGCGTGAACTCGAATGTCTCGCAGTAGTTTACGCCCTTCTTGATGGGCTGCATCGAAACGTTGTCTGCCGTTCTCTCGATCTCCTTCATACCGAAATCGCAGAAGAACTCACAGTAATCGTTATTCATAAGCTGCTCTTCATGCAGATATTCATTCATCTGCTCAGGCGTATAAGGAAGTACCGTAAAGTCGAATTTCGGCGTGCTCGTAAGACGCTTTATCGTTATGGAGTCACCGGCTTCGTTCGTGATCCTTACGACTCTCGTATCCGTGTGCGATGAATTCTCTGCAGGCCTTGCGTAAGGATGATAGATCTTTCCCGTATCAGCCGAGAAAACGCCTATCCTGGCGGCATTCTTTCTGTCCGCGTAAGATTCGCCGGGTCCCCTGCCGTACCATGAGCATTTCAGGCCTTCAGCAACGATCGGGAATCTTATACCGTAACGAACCATGTCGTATTTCGGAGTGAACTTAAGCGTGACTCTCAATTTGTCCTCGGAAGGAACCTCATAGAACATCAGAACTTCACCGTTCATTGCAAAGGACTTGAATCTCGATATCATCGAGAAACAGCCGTCTTTCTTGCCGTATTCTGAACCGATGTAGCGGATGGATTCCTGGATCTGCTCATAGTCAGACTCTTTTGAGAAAACCGTTTTCGCAAGTATGAAGCTCCTGTCGGTCCTGTCGATGTTCGAAGGACATCTGTAGAAGCTTGGGCGCATAGTCCCCTTAAGGAAATTGAATCCGTTGATCGAAAGAAGCGAGCATCCTGAAGGATCCTTCGAGAATCCTATGCGCATGTTTTCGCCGTTGACATAAAGGCGCTTCGGATCCGAACTGATCGTCGTGCCTGTCATCAGTTTAAGAGGCAGTTCCTCTTCTGCAGGAGCTGCGATATCCGTGTCAACATTTATGCGCGTGACAATGCCGTCATTATCTTCAGAACCCTGTTCATCGGGAACCTGAAGCACATTGTCTTCAGCCGCAGTGCCCGAAGGCAGCGCCGCCGAAGCGTTTTCGCCTTCACCAAGCAGGTTTGCGGATGAGCTCTTCTTTACCGAAACCGGGCTTGCGACCTCATCAACGATAATGTCCTGATAGAATGCGATCTCATAACCTGCTTTTGCGTAATACGTATCGTTATGCAGCTGCATGGTTATGTCGAAAACGAGTTCCTTCGTCATGGCCTCATCGTAGATGTCGATGAGATCCATTCTTTCCTGCGCCCATCCGGCATTGGTGAACATATCCTTCGTGAACGGGAATTTGAGCGTTCTCGATCCATACGGCTCGATCTCGCCTATCGTTCCCTTGCCTGAAGCGATCGACTTTCCTCCGAGGAGAAGCTGCCATGAAAGATCAAGTTCTTCAGTATATGCAAACGGGCTCATGTTGCGCATGGTAAGACTTGCCGGATCGCTTACGGATGCAAATACCGCTATGGTCTGGCACTGTCTCTTGATATCGAGATATATCGGGTGCGGAGATCTTTCCGCATCAACGATTCCCTGTCCTATGCAGGAATTCTCCTTCTGTTTGCCGCCAACGAGGTCAGCGTGATGGATCCACTTATACATGGTGTCATCATCGGTGAAACGCGTTCTGCCGGGTATCGTCTCAAAAAGATTGTGTCCTGATTTATTGAGGCCGAAGACCTTTTTTCTGTCGAGGCAGAGGTCAACCCACGGTCCGAATACGGCTCCTGCTTCGTTCGGGAAAGGCAGCAGGTCAGTTACAGTCTCCTGTTCCTTTCCTTTGCCCTTATGTTGTTTCTTATCTGCAGCGCAGTACCACGGACGCGTATCATCTATCAGCATGCACTCATGCTTTACCCTGACGGCCTTTTCAAGATTGAAATTGTAGTCCTGGAAACCCCACATGACGATCGAAGGATGGTTCATGGCCGCTTCGACATAATCCCTCATCTGGAAGTCAGCGGCAGTCGCTATTACATAGATACCGTACTGGTCGCACAGATTGAGGAACTCATCGGAGAGCGGGAAACCGTCCGCGATGACGCCATTTATGCCGGCTCTCTTCATGAGGATGATGTCCTGACGCATGCGGTCCTGGGGAACGGCAATGCCGCCCTTGGGATCGAATTCATAGTATTTGACGAGCGTGAGATTGATACGCCTGTCGTTGATGTTGAGCTTGCCCTGAACGATCTCCGCGGTCCTGAAACCGAATCGCTTCTTTTTCGCGCATACGATCCTGCCTTCGGAATCCAGCACCTCGAGAACGATGTCATACTGAACCGGAGTGCAGTCAGACCATTCGGCAACGTCGAGCGCCACGAAATCGGTCTGTGCCCTTACCTCCTTCTGTGCATCGACAACACCCGCCAGATCGTTGCTCTGGCTCTTCAGAGACACAAACGGGAGTTTATAGGGGTCATACTCCGCGCGGGCCTCCAGGAGCGAAATCTTGACCGAATAAGGAAGCATGAAGTTGGTATGGTTCCTGATCGAAAAATCGACCTTGATCATAAAGTCTCCGTGAGGAACTCTTGAAGCCTTTCCCCTTTCGGAGAGACTGCTTATCTTTGCAACTTCGGTTATGTATGCCTCAGGAACATATTCGAGCTTCAGATGGAGATTTGACAGTTCGAGAAGAGAATCCTCGACCAGCATTATCGGTCTGAAGATTCCCGAAAAACCGTAGTTCATGATATCGAGGATGACGTGTCCGCTGTCATCCCTGTCGAACCTGTTTACGATTATTACTATCTGGTTGATGCCTGCGATAGCGACATCGGATATGAGCAGGCGCTTTCTCGTCGTGATGCTGTGCGATTCACAGAGAAGCTGGTCATTCACATAGACCTTGAAGCTGCCGCAGATTCCTGATGTTTCAAGATAGATGGCCCTTTCAAGTTCCTGCGGTGAAAAGACCACGGTCGTCCTGTAGATACCCGTCTCATCACTGTCGGAATTCGTGGAAGTCCTGACAAACTTATCACTAATCGTATCCTCATGGCGCGCGGTATTGTCGTTCAGCCTTTCGGGATATTCATAAAGAAGGTTCTGAGGCAGTCCGTATCCGTCCGTCTGCCATGTGGAAGGAACGTTTACGATATCCCATTCGGTATCATCGAAAGAACGGAGTTCAACACCAAACGGTATCTCCGTAACGCCGTGCGCAAGATAGAATTTCCAGGTCGTAAGAGGCCTTAAATACGGTGATGCGACCTTGCCGAACTCAGGCATTACACGGTCGTTGTAGATATAGTCAAAAGAATCATATGGCAGGAAGCCATCGTTTGAATATGTGAATTCCAATGCCAGATTCCTCCTTCATCAAAAAATAGCGATATTCATCTATCGTAATTTTAACATGAAAGATAAATCCCTAAATTTCATACGCGTTACAAATGAGAACGCGCGATATCAGTATCTTATGCCTGCAACCTTCCAGCTGCCGTCAATGCGTACAAGGTAAAGATGTGCGGTTGTCTTTACGACCTCACGCTCCTTGGATCCCCAGAACATCTCCATGTGCTGTTCGACATAGACTTCGACATAAGCGATGTCCTTCGTGTAGCTGATGAAATCCTTTACCTCTTCGTTCTTGATATCGACCTTGCCGTGCCTTGTATACCATTCACGCGAAGAGTTTCTCTTGATGTCTTTCAGAGTCTTGGAATTCTTCGGAAAATACTTGTCGAGAGCGTAGTTTCCCGCATCCTGCGAAATGAAGTTTGCAAAATCCTTGGTGAAGGAAATACCGAATTTCTCGATGGCCTTCTTGTCTTTATCAGAGCATTCATAACGGTAATTGACTTTATATTCGCCGGTGGTCTTATCCAATTCGGCTTTGACTTCTTTTCCGTCGCTGTCGGTAACCTTTACGACAGGCTCGGCATAAAGACCGGATGCCTCGTATACACACATCTTGGGAAGTTCGGCATGAGGTTTCAGATATTTGTTTTCCTCAGGTTCGATATCCTGTTCAGTCTTATAGGACACGGGAACATCGATGCCGTTTATCGTAAGCTTATAGCCTTCAGGCATCGTGATCTTAAGCTTGTGGTCCGCCGAAGAATAGAATTCAAGTTCATCCGTCTTCCATGACTTGAAGCCGTACGGAGGATTCTGTGTTGCATCCTCTCCAAGCTTAAGTTTTGCGATTATCTCCTTGCCGCTGATGATGTAGTATTCAGGTGCGTTTTCCGCATAGTTCTCAGTAGGCTGATACGTGAATTCCCTGTTGCTGATTACACCCTTTATGTAGTTCTTGATCGTTGTTTCATTCTCAAATTCCGTAAGGGTTGTCTTATCCTTAACGAGAGACCAGATGCCGTCAAGATCCTGGTTCGCAAACAGCTGGATAGCATTATCGGCGATATGATAAGGAAGGCTCGCCTGATAGAGTTCCTCATATTTTCCGAGGAAACCATTGAACCATACAAGTCCGCCTGCAATTACAACTGTCAGCAGAATGAGCCAGAAGATCAAAACCTTGGTAAACCTGCTGATGCGCGGTTTGGCCTCTGCAGGCTTTTCGGCGTTTTCTTTCTTTTCGGCAGTCTTAGGTTCTTCAGCCTTTACGGGCCTGACCTTTTTCTCTGCATGCTCCGGTCTTACAGGCTTTCCGGGCAGCCTTTTACTCTCTTCAGGCATAACCGGATCAATTCTCCGTTGCAGCGGTATCAGTCTTTTCAGGAGATCCCTTAGGCATTACAACGAAAGCCGTAGGCATCTTTCTGCTCTGTCTGATACTTGAACTTGAAACGAGTTCCTCGTTGTTGTACCACATTGCAGAAGACATTCCGCCGTCGAGGTTTGCTGCGTTGACAGCACCGTATTCCTTCATTACATCGATGAGATCAGCCATGGTAGCTCCCATCGAAGATGTCTTTCTTCCTTCGATTACGAGAAGGAGGACTGCGCCGTCGGCACGCTGGCCGATCGCGGTTCTGGGGTTAAGGCCGCCGCTGTTTCCGCTGTACTTGGCAGCCTTGCCGTTAACGATGAGCGTAGGTCCGAACGATACTGCATCTCTGACGCCGATGTTCATTGCATACTGAGCGGTCATCCTTCCTACGACGAGGACATTGTCCTTAGTGAATCCGTAAACATCAAACGTTACATTGGGCGCTCCGTTCCTGAGCTTTCCGTCAGCGATAACGATGCCTTCCGGCCAGCCGCCGATGCCCATGCCGCCTTTATCCTCATACTTTCCGCCGTTTACGCCGCCGATAGCTCCGGACTTTTCGATATGTTCCTTTAGCGTTAAGCCTGCGCCGGTGTGATTGAACTTTTCAAGGGTTGAGACCTTAACACGTGAAGGATCGAGAACGACCATCATCATACCGTGATACATAGGGCCGCTGATCTCATGGATCTCGACCCCGTCGCCGTCCGGATCGTAAGGATTTACGGCGTTTGCATTGGCGCTGTTCTCTTTAGCCGCGCCGATCTTTACGAGGTTGGTATCAGTTACTGTATCGAATTCCTGAGTCTTGTTGCGGTTAAGGATCGCAGTGATCTCTTCTTCAGAGAGGACCATTCTCGCAAATACGCCGCCCATTGAAGATTCCATGACCGATGAAACGAACTGATCCCTCAGATGCGGAGAAGGTCCCTTCATCATGATGCAGAGGAATGAATAGAATCCTGCGAGGATAAGCACGAGCGAGAAAACAAAAACAAGAGCCGTTCTGCCTGCAACCATCAGAGCTGTCTTTGCGACCTTGCGCATAGTTTCAGCCTGCTGTCTTTTCCTTGCTGCCTCAGCAGCTGCAGAGACCTTCTTAACTGGAGTCCTGCGGATGACAGTCGAAGCAGATCCCGCACCTGCAGCTGCGGGTGCGTGGACTGCCTTGCGCTGGATCGGAGGTTTAGCTCCGGGTCTTCTTACTGCCGTAACTGCTGCTGCGGAATTGCTGACTTTGACATTCTTTACTGCCGGTGTTTTAGCTGTTCCGGCCTTAATGGGATGCGTAATGCGCGAAGAGCGATCCTCAACCCACATCGTCTTTCTTCCGGTCAGTCTGTTGTCAGATCTCTCGTATGTGCGTCCGTAATTATTCGGGGGCAGTGTGCCGCCTGCAGTAACGGGCTGCTCGATCTTGAGCTTCCTCGTCTCATACATTGCAACGACCTTATCGATCATCTCATTGCGCTCGTTCTCGGGCAGTCCCTTCATCTTCGTGTAGAGGGCCTGTTTTTTCGCCGGATCGAGTGTTGCGACTATATTCTGAAACTTTGTAACATTGTTAATGCTCATGTACTTTTCCCTTCAAATGCTCAGATCATTTATATTTAGACCTGACATTAGGGATTATACAAAAAGTACCTTTGCCAAAAGCCGTTGTAAGCAAACTGTAAAAATAACGAAAGACGGGAGTAAAAAAAGAGGTCATCCCGACTGGGATAACCTCTCTTTTGGTGCCCAGAGACGGAATCGAACCATCGACACGGGGATTTTCAGTCCCCTGCTCTACCGACTGAGCTATCTGGGCAAAAAACAAGCCGGACATTGCGGAACAAGATCCGGCTTGTTTGGCGACGCAGAAGGGTCTCGAACCCTCGACCTCCAGCGTGACAGGCTGGCGCTCTAACCAACTGAGCTACTGCGCCGTGTGTGGTGGAAACTACAGGGCTCGAACCTGTGACCCTCTGCTTGTAAGGCAGATGCTCTCCCAGCTGAGCTAAGCTTCCGTCACGTGCATTTCAAAGCGCGAATGAATTATAAAATAAACATATTCCCCTGTCAACAGGTTTTTACGTACGGGAATAATAAATATACAAATATGCGTTCCCGTCAGCCTCTGTATCAATAACATAAACAACGTTTTTAGTAGTGTTATTGCCAAGTTTCGAGCCCATTATCCAGATTACGGCATCGGCCTTGGGTTGAGGTTTTAATGTGTTTTTTGTAAGAGCCTGAGATTCGAATTCCTTATATCCTTCGATAGCACAGAGGCCGCCTCCTCCGCCATAAGCCTTGCTGATAAGGCCGAAATAGTCTTGCCACTGATTGTTGACTATTCTGAATTTTGCTTCGTAAGACTGTCTGACAAACAGGAATCCGTTCTTGTTTATTTTCTCGAGCTTCAGATTTGCATCCTGTGAGAACTTAACCGCATTGGTCCTGTCGATAAGTGCACTGCTGCGGTCATAGTAAAAACCGAAGGCTAGGATCAATACCAGGACAACGGTGATGAATATCAGTATCTTTTCTTTCTTATTAAGTTCCATAGATCTGCTCCGTTTTAGGAAACTCCGTATAATCTGTTTCCGTTATCATAGGTTAAAGATGCCGCTTCTTCAAGCGTGATACCTTTTATTTCAGCTACCTTCGCGCACACATAAGGCACGTGGCACGGTCCGTTAATGCTTCCGCGGTTGGGCTCCGGGGTAAGATACGGGCTGTCAGTCTCGATCACTATACGGTCCAAGGGCGTGCCCTTTAAGACTTCCGGCGTCTTTTTGTTGTTCTTGAACGTAAGCGGTCCGTCGAAACCGATGAAAAAGCCCATCTTTATGAGTTCCTGCGAAGCTTCGAAAGAACATGAGCAGCAGTGGCAGACTCCGGGAGACTTTCTGAGCTTACCTTCCTTAAAGAATCTTCTCAGTATGTCAAGGCAGTCACCCGTTGCATCACGCTCGTGGAGGATGAAAGGAATATCGTATTCATAAGCCAGCAGGAGCTGTTTTTCGAAAACCTCGCGCTGAACTGAGCGTTCGGACAGATCATAATAATAATCAAGTCCGATCTCGCCTATCGCTCGGATCCTCAATTCATCACGGTTCTCAATGCTGTCACGGAGATATTTCTCCACTTCCCCGTCGTATGTCTTGGCTTCATGAGGATGCACGCCGACGGAGGCGAAGAGCTGTACGCCGTATTTGCCGTTAAACTGCGTTGCAGTGCTTACGGCGGCCTTAGACGACTCCATGGAGTCACCGGGGATCAGAATGCGGTTTACGCCGCTTTCAGCGCTTCTCTTGAGCACATCATCCGTACTGATCTCCGCTTCTTCGAATTTACGGTCATAGATATGGGCATGAGTATCAAAGAAACTCATGCCCGGATCTTCAGGTTTGAAATATCTGCTCTCTCTCACGGTATCAGGAAATGTCTGAACCCGGTTTTACGGAATCAGGGAACTCGATTACGCGGTAACCGTCGCCGTGCTTTACGGAAAGGATCATACCGTTGCTCTCAAAGCCCATCATCTTACGGGGCTCGAGGTTTACGATCATCGCAAGTGTCTTGCCGATAAGTTCTTCAGGCTTATAGTACTTTGCGATACCGGAAAGAACCTGTCTCTCACCGAATCCGTCATCGACCTTGAACTTGAGGAGCTTGTCGGACTTGGGTACGTTCTCGCACTCAAGGACCTTAACAGCTCTCAAGTCTAATGCAGCGAAATTATCAAACTTGGTAAGTTCCTTCAAGGGCTCAAGATCTGAAGCGGGTTCCTCCTTCTTGGGAGCGAGTGAAGCAAGTTCTTCGAGCTCCTTCTCAACGTCGATCCTCGGGAAAAGGACGGGGCCCTTCTTGACTGTTACGTCAGCAGGAAGCAGATACTTCTTCTCTGAATCGTACCAGCCCGTGTTCTCTTCGGTCGCGCCGATCTGCTCGAATATCTGCGGAGCCGTGTGAGGCATGTCGGGAGTAAGAAGGATCGTAACTCTTCTGACTGCGTCGAGAAGGTTGTAAAGTACTGCTGCAAGACGGGGCTTTGCTGTCTCATCCTTAGCAAGCTTCCAGGGCTCGTTCTCGTCGATATACTTGTTTGCTCTTGCAACGACTCTGAAGATGGCTTCAAGACCATCAGAGAAACGGCATGTCTCGAAAGCCTCGGCAACAACAGGCTGGAGAGCGTCAAGCTGGGATACGAGGTCTGTATCAGCGTCAGTGAACTCCTTTTCAGCAGGCAGTGTGCCGTCGAAATACTTGATGGCCATCGCAACGGTCCTTGAAACAAGGTTTCCGAGGTCATTTGCGAGGTCAGCATTATATCTGTTGAACATCATCTCGTTGGAATAA
>JAFWQF010000042.1 GCA_017509205.1 Clostridiales bacterium
GTCATCGGTGCGCTCGAGCAGGATCTGCTGAGGATTTGCGATGGACTTCTTATCCCAGATGTAGATATAGACCATGCTGATGTCGTTCGGGTTCTCGAATCCTGAAGCGGTAACGGTAAGAGTCTTGCCGTCAGCGGAAACAGTTGCGGTCGTGTCGCACTTTGCTGAACCCTTGACCTTACGTGATCTCTCGAATACGACATGGCTGCCGAAGAAGCCGGTCTCGGAATAGACGAGGTGCTCTGCGCCCTTTGCATCCCTTGCGCTGATCTCGAGAGTTGCGGGGTTTCCGGCCTTAAGCTTTGTTACTTCGAGATTTGCGTTATAGATCCTGTCGCCGTCGATCGTCATCTCGGAAGAATCGATGACATTGCCGTCCTCATCCTTCATGCGTGCGATGTAGCCGTTGGTCTTGGCGTTGATGTTCTCTGTTCCGGAGAGTCCGATGACAGCGTACTTCTTGCCGTCGGCCGTACCGAACTGGATCTTGGCATTCAGTATCTTCTGGTAAGAGATGGTGTTGAAATCGAAAGGATCCCAGCTGCTGATGCTGTTCATGAATTCAGAGTTCTTTGCGAGCTCTGCGTTGACGTAATCCTCGCCGAATTCCTCGAAAAGAGTCTTCTTTGAAGAGTAGAGGTTCGTGCCGAGTCCCAGTCTGTCGCCCTCGATCTTGCAGCCCATTGCTGCAAGAGTTGTGGGGAAGAGGTCTAACGTGTTGTAGACGCGGTCCGTATTCTCCTCTGTCTTTGCAGCGGAGTTGATGATCGCGGTAAACGTTCTTCTGTCATACTGCGCATCGATGTTCTCAAGGAAGTCCTTGTCCATCGTGAGATGGTCGCCGTTCAGGACAATAGTGGTGTTCTCATAGAAATCCTGCTGCTTGATCCAGTCGATGAATTCCTTGATCTGTCTGGATGAGCATGCCATGACGTTTGCATACTGTGTGCCGTATTCGTCCTTGCACTGCTCGCAGACATATCCGTCCTCGAAATGGGTGTCGACCGTCAGGAGCGTGAGGTTGAAAGGAGCGTCCTTTGATGCGAGGGTCTTGAGTTCATCTTTTGCGAAAGCAAAGAGCTTCTGGTCCTCGAAGCCCCACCATACCTTATAGCCCTTGGTGGGAAGCATGTTGTTGTCGTTTGCGAAAGTGTAGTCGAAGAGCTTGTAGTTTCCGTGGCTGCTGAAATAGATGCCGCGGCCGCCGAATTCGACCTGTGAGCCTACCATAAGCTCGTTGTTGTAGCCTTCACGCTTAAGGATGTCGCCTAAGACGGTGGCACCGGGATAGAAGGAATCCTGCTGTGAAGCTGCGTTGCCTACGCCGCCTGTAACAGGGAGGCCTGATGACTGGGCTACCATGCCGCCCATGGTGTAGGTGGTTCCGAAAGAAACCCTTGCGCCGTTGAGCTTGTCTTTGCTGCCTGTAAAACAGTCGTTCTCAAGAGCGAGCTTTGTGAGTTCGGGGATGCAGTTGTAATCAAGAGCGCCGCCGGACTTCTTGTCGGCATAGGTCATCTCCATCGATTCGAGATATATGTAGATGAGGTTGCGCTTTTTCTCGGGGAAGGTAACTGCCGTCTTCTCGGGATCAGCGTAATTGTCCTTGATGAAATCGGAGTTTACGCTCTTGGCTGAGAAGTACTCGATGACCTTGTACTTGTTCATGAAAAGAACTGCGGACACAACGAGGAATACGGCAAGAACGGCGGCGATGATGATGTTTGCCGTCTTCAATGTCTTTTCCTTGGCTTCCTTCTTCTTCAGAACGATCTTGGTGATGACGGCTGCTGCCGTTACCGCGACAGCAGGCAGGATAACCTTGAGGACGAAACCTACGATGATGTCAGAGCTGGTTCCCTCGACCGGTGAGGTGATGTGGAACATGATCTGATCCATGGTGTTGTTCTGCCATGTGTCCATAGTCCAGAGTGCCGCGAATGCGAGCATTGCGACAAGGAGTATGAGAAGCACTGCAAGTATCTTTAAAACGACTTTACCGAATTTCTTCATAAGTTATAGCAGCCGGAGTCTCAGATCCTTCCGAAACCTACGGCTTTCCTGACTTTCTCGTATTTTTCGGCTGCGATCTTGATCGAATAATCACGGCCTGCATCAAGGATCTCGTTGATCCTTCCGCTTTCGATGAACTGGTTGTACTTTTCCTGGATGGGCATGACCTTCTCGACCACAGCGTCTGCAGTTGCCTTCTTGAGGTCACCGTATCCGCCGCCTTCGAACTTGGCGACAGCATCTTCGATCGAGCTGCCCGTGAATACGGAATAGATCGTAAGGAGATTGGATACGCCGGGCTTGTTCTCTTCGTCAAACTTGATGACGCCGTCAGAGTCGGTTACCGCGGACATGATCTTCTTGCGGATGTCCTTCTCAGGGTCTGAAAGGAAGACTGAAGCCTTCGGATTTGTGGTGGACTTGCTCATCTTCTGCTCGGGGTTCTGGAGATCGCGGATCTTTGCGCCGACCGAGGGAATAAGAGGTTCAGGTATCTTGAACAGCTCGCCGTAGCGGTTGTTGAAGCGAATAGCGATGTTGCGCGCGAGCTCGACGTGCTGCTTCTGGTCGATACCGGTGGGAACGTACTTGGGATCGTAGAGAAGGATGTCCGCTGCCATGAGGTCAGGGTAGGTTACGAGACCTTCGGTGAAAGTCTCGTGCAGAGCTGACTTGGCCTTGAACTGGTGCATTCTCGTGAGATCACCGTGAGGAGTGTGGCACTCGAAGATCCAGGAGAGATTTGCGTGATAAAGGTTCTCTGACTGGATGTATATATGCATGTTGGGAAGATCGGGATCAACGCCGCATGCGATGTACATTGCGATCGCGTTGATGATATTCCTGTGAAGGGCTTCAGGGTCCTGGGGAACCGTGATCGCATGCATGTCGGGAACGAAGAGGAATGTCTCGTAGTCGTTCTGGTAGTTGACGATCTGACTGATGCCGCCCGCGTAATTACCTATTGTGAGGGCGCCGCTCGGCTGCAGTCCCGTAAGAAGTCTGTCCATATTTATAGCCTCCATAATAAAAACAAAGATAATATTATACTCACATCTTAAGTTTTACAAGCAAAATGAATGATGCTATACTCTGCCCTATGAAAAAAAAGAAGTTCCTGCTAATCTACACACTTATCTTCGCCGTTTTGTCGGCGGCTTTTGTTCTTACCATCAATCTGAACGGTAAGACCCAGATCTGTAATTTCGACGGTGACGGCCAGCACATCAAGGCCCTCATATACTATTCCGAATGGATCAGGTCGATCCTTAAGAACATCTTCGTCGATCACAAATTCGAGCTCCCCAGCTGGTCCTTTTCGATAGGATACGGCGCGGACATCCCCACATCGCTCCATTACTATGCGGTAGGAGATCCGTTCGCGATCTTCTGCGTGTTCTTCACGGCGAAGAACATGCGCATCTTCTACGAGCTTTCGATCTATGTCAGGCTCTTCTGCGCAGGCCTTGCATTCTCATGGTTCTGCTTCAGCAAGAAGGATGAGCGCATCACTGACAATGCCGTTCTGGCAGGCGCTTTCACATACATTTTCTGCGCTTTCGCGATGGTCAACAGCGTAAAGCACCTCTTCTTCCTGACACCGATGGTCATCCTGCCGCTGATCTTCATCGGCGTTGACAAGATCCTTGCGAAGAAGAGCCCCTGGCTTTACATCTTCGCGGTATTCTTCGCGGCCATCTCAAACTTTTATTTCTTCTACATGATAGTCATCCTCACGGTGCTCTATGCAGCATTTGAGATGTTCATACCGTTAAAGGGGATCGAGCTTAAGAAGACTCTCTCCAACATCGGCGCGCTCGCAGGTTATGCGATCATGGGCGTCATGCTCAGCGCGATATTGCTGCTGCCCGTTATCCTTTCATTCTCAGGCGATTCCAGGACCGAGAACAAAGTCATCTTCGACATGTTCTACCCGGTCCTTTACTATGAGAACTTCCTGTCCGGATTCCTTTCATATCAGTCGGTCCAGGGCGGAGAGTGGGCAAACCTCGGTTATGCTTCACCGGCTCTCATAGCGATAATGCTGCTTTACAAGGGAAAGACCCAAGATCCTGAAAGAAAGAGGCTGCGCATCGCTTTTGCGGTACTCACTCTGTTCTTCATGATCCCTGCCGTTCAGTATGTGTTTAACGGTATGTCATATCCTTCGGCCAGATGGCATTTCGGCTACAGCCTTCTTGTTGCGTACATCCTGACGCACATGTGGACTGAGATCACGCATCTTACGAAAAAGACCGCGCTCGTGCCGGCGATCGGCATTGCCGTATATTTCATTGCCTGCATGATCATTCCGAAGTCGAGGACCCTCAATGTTACGATCCAGCTCGTGATCGCCGCGGTCACGGTGGCGGTATGCTTCCTGATCTCACGCAAAGACAACGAAAAGAAGAAAAAGTTGCCTGAGATATTCGTCATCGGTTCGGTCATAGTTTCCATCGCGGTAAACGGTGTTTTCGGTTTCATCGAGTGGTTCAACCCGGACATCGCTCCCACGACGCTTTTCCAGAGTGAAGTCGCGAACAGCATCGCTCCTGAAGAGTGCGAGATCATAATCAAGAACACTGACAGGTCTTCGTTCTCAAGATATTCGTTCATTGACGGAGACATAATCGTTACCTGCAATGATGCCATGATGGCCGGACTTAACAGCACCGGCTTCTATATGAGCATGGTAAGCCCTGCTATTTCCCAGTCCTTTGCCGAGAACCTCGTTGAGCTCAAGATGGTATCAAGGTTCATGGGACCGGATTCCAGGACTGCTCTTGAAGCGCTCGGTTCCGTAAGATACGTTATCGCCCTGAGCGAGGAATCCAACATCCCTTACGGTTTTGAGAAGATCGCCGAAGGCACCGGAAAGAACACGGGCAGGGAATACTACGTTTACGAGAACAAGAACCCGCTCCCGCTCGGATACACATATTCGAATCTGATCACAAGAGAGAAGTTTGATTCCATGGAGGCAGCAAACCGACAGGAAGCGCTGCTTCAGGGCGTGGTCCTCGACGGCTATGACAACAGCTTAGGCTTTAAGGAAGCTGACGTCACACTGACCGGAGAGAAGGTTAAGTATTCCATTTCAGGACTTCACGGTGTCATGATGGATCAGGACGGATCCTTTGTCACCGTAAGCAAGAATGCTTCCGTAAATCTGGTCCTCAAGACACCCAAGAACACCGAAACATATCTCGGAATAAAGAACCTGAGATACATGGGCATCAGCGAGTACGACGCCCTCCAGCTCAGCGGCAAGTGGGACAGCAAGACACCTGAGGAGCAGAAGAAGATACTTCGCGACAAGAGATACTATATCGAGCCCGAGGCTCAGATGGTTCCGCTTAAGACCGTCGGAGGCAGGGGAGTTACCGCGAGAATATTCAACTTTGTAACCCGCAAGTACCAAAGATACAACGGCCGTACCGATTTCCTCATCAACACGGGATATAACGAAAAGTCCAACAACACGGTTACCATTACATTCCCGGAGCGCGGAAAGTATTCATTCGACGAGCTCTATGTCTTCTGCCAGAAGATGACGAACTATGAGGATCAGGTCGCCAAGCTCAAAGAGAACGTTCTTGAGGATCTTGATCTGCATCAGGTCGGCACTTCGACAAGGCGCGTCACCGGAAAGATCACTCTGGATCAGGCAAAGATCCTCTGCCTTTCCATTCCTTACTCAAAGGGCTGGACTGCAAAGGTCGACGGCCAGAGCGTAAGGCTTTATCAGGCTAATTCAATGTTCATGGGACTGCCTCTTGAAGCAGGCACTCATGAGATAGAACTCACATATGAGACACCCGGCTCAAAGATCGGTTCTGGAATAACCGAGATGGGTATCGCAGCATGCCTCATGCTCATTGTGGTGCGCCGTAAGAAGGCTTTGGACGCAAAGGCTGCTGAAGCTGCAAAGTAACACCATATGCTCTATGTTCTGACTGCCCTTAAATGTGAAGCGGCCGCTTTGGAAGGGCTGCCGGGAAAACACATCGTCACGGGCGTAGGCGCTTTTGCCGCGAAAGCCCTTCAGAACATTGATCTTGAATCTTCAGACAGCGTGATAAATATCGGATGCAGCGCAGGTCTTAAAGGCGGATGCTATCTGGTCAATTCCGTCACGGATGAGGATTCAGGCAGGAGATATTACCCCGACATGCTGATGGGACCGGTCCTTCCGGAAGCCCCGCTGATAACGTCATCTTCAATCGTTACTGATCCCAAGCCAGGATATCTTTATGACATGGAGGCCTCTCTCATCTGTGCCCATGCCATGAAAAAGCTCGCGCCTTCAAGGATCGCGATAGTAAAGGCGGTCTCTGATGACGGCAGCAGAAGGCCTTCGGCAAACGAGGTCACAGCGCTTTTAAGGGGTTACCGCAAAGAGATAGAACAGATCATTGAATATTTCAGCCGTGAACCCGAGACAAGAGATTACATGCCGCTGCCTGATACGGTGACGGAAGAACTCCGCCTGACGCAGTACATGAAATGCGAATTCGAAGATCTCGTGCATTACTGCGTGGTCTCCGGAAAGAACGAAAAGCTTAACGGCATACTCGATGAAATGCGGGCCTGCGGCACGCTTCCCGTAAAGGATAAACGTCAGGGAAGGAGGGTCTTGGATGAGATTTTCTCACGTATACGTTGAGGATAAGGCCAGAAGCTTCCCACTGACCGAAGAGATCCTTAAGAGAAACGGCAATGCAGTGGTGATCCCGTTATCGCACTATAAGGATGTTTTCGACAGACCCAGGCAGGACACTCAGGCGCAGAAGAACTCTCCCGCGCTTATCCTTGCGGTCAGGGAAGGCAGCAGGATATTCAAAGGCGCGCCCGTGTGCCAGTCTTTCGGTCAGAGGAACTTCTACTATTCGAGCAGTGTCATGAACTGCCTTTTCGACTGCGAATACTGCTATCTCAAGGGGATGTACCCTTCTTCGAACATCGTCGTGTTCGTCAATTTCGAGGACTATGAAAAGGACGTCAGCGGACTTCTTGAGGAAGGCTCCTTATATGTCTGCGCTTCTTACGATACCGATCTGATAGCGCTTGACGGTCTGACCGGACTCGCGGGCAAATGGACCGGACTTGCAAAACGGAACAAAGATCTTCTCGTGGAGCTGCGCACTAAAGCCGCTCTGCCGGTGCTCGAAAACGTCCCGAACGTGATATATGCATTTACTGTTTCGCCTGATGAGGTCGTGCGAAAGTATGAGAAGAACACGCCTTCTGCCGATGACAGACTGAAGGCGGCTGCCCGTGCGATAGATGCAGGATGCAATGTCAGGCTTTGTTTTGACCCCATGATACTTACTGACGGCTGGCGTGAACTGTACGGAAAGTTCGCGGATCACGCCGCGGAAATAATAGATTTTTCAAAGCTTACGGATGTCAGCGTAGGCTGTTTCAGGATATCTAAAGAATATCTTTCTTCAATGCGAAAAAAGTGTTTGGATTCTGAGATTGCGTGGTACCCTTATGTTATAAGGAACGGTGTCGCCCAGTATGAGGAAGACACCGACAGGCAGATGCAGGAATTCATGTGCTCAAGGCTCGGACGCCATATCGCAGAGGAGAAGATATTTACATGGAACTGAAGACCGCGGTAGTTACGGGAGCATCGTCGGGTATCGGCTACGCGATATCGAAGATGCTTTCAGAAGAAGGTTATAAGGTTTACGGCATAGGCAGGGTCTTCCAGGGTGACGTCTCCTTTTTCGAGGAACGCATCTCGATGGACATCAGGGACACAGACATACTGCTGAAAAAACTCTCAACATTTAAGGAAGTGGACGTGCTGGTAAATGCAGCCGGATCGGCTTTTTACGGGCTGACGGAATTCATGACGCCCGAGCAGATCAGCGAGATGTGCAGGGTGGACTTAGAGGCCCCCATGATAATCACTTCCGCAATCCTTCCAAAAATTAAGGACAGAAAAGGTTATATTATTAATATAGCATCTGTGACTTCCACCAGGATCAACACTCACGGAGCCTGCTACGGTGCTCTCAAGGCGGGGCTTAGGAGTTTCGGCAGAAGCCTTTTCGAAGAGGCGAGGAAGCACGGTGTTAAAGTAGTAACGGTCTGCCCGGATCTCACAAGGGGGACCAGGCTTTACAGAAATGCGGATTTTGAGCCTTCAGACGATACGGGGTGTTTCCTCGTGCCTGAGGATACCGCTGAATGCGTGAGAAACATATTGAGCATGAGGGACGGGGCCTGCGTGACCGAGGTTGAAGTCAGGCCGCAGCTTAACCGCGTGGAAAAGAAGCAGAAAGGATAAGCCGATGAGGATCGACATTAATGACGGCTGGGAATTTACCCCGAAGTATAACGACGAGCTCAGTGCCCCTATCTACAAAGTGGGCGACACGACAGAGGTACGTCTGCCGCACAGCGTGAAGGTCACGCCTTTTAACTACTTCAACAATAAAGAATATGAGATGATCTCAGGCTACCGCAAGGTGATCAGCATCCCGCGTGAATGGGAGGGTAAGCGCCTTTTCCTGACTTTTGACGCGGTCGCGCACTGTGCGGAAGTCATGGTAAACGGAGTTAAGGTTGCAGAGCATTTCTGCGGATACACTTCATTCAGCTGTGAGATCTCAGACCTTGTCACTTTCGGCCGTGACTGCTTCGTCAGCGTTAAGTGCGACTCCAGGGAGAGCCTCAACGTTCCACCGTTCGGCTACATTACAGATTACATGACTTACGGCGGCATCTACCGCGAAGTCCACATGGATGTCTATGACGGCATGTTCATCAAGGACATCTTCGTGACCGGCGACATGGACGGAAACGTCAAGGCAGCGGTCAATCTGGACGGCGAAGACCCGAGAGCGAAAGTCAAATACCTTGTGCGTGACCTGAGCACCGATGAAGCCGTAAACCAGGGCTATTTCGAGGAAGGCATTGCAGAGTTCAAGATAAACAATGTTAAGCGCTGGGACATTAAATCACCCAATCTCTATGCGATCGAATGCACGCTCGTTGTCGATGACGAGAAGATGGATACCAAGAAGGCTACCTTCGGATGCAGGACCGCGGAGTTCAGGGCGGAAGGCTTCTTCCTCAATGGTGTAAGGGTCAGGCTCATGGGCCTCAACCGCCACCAGAGCTATCCCTATGTCGGATACGCGATGCCCGAGAGCATCCAGCGTCTTGACGCAAAGATCCTCAAACAGGAGCTCGGCGTCAACGTTGTCCGCACTTCCCATTACCCGCAGTCTCACTATTTCCTTGATGAATGCGACAGGGAAGGACTTCTCGTCGTAACCGAGATGCCGGGCTGGCAGAACATCGGCGATTCCGAATGGAAGGAACAGGCGGTGAAGAACTGCCGCGAGATGGTCGAGCAGTACAGGAACCACCCGTCGATAATCGTCTGGGGCGTCAGGATAAACGAGTCTCTGGATGACGACGACTTTTACAAAAAGACAAACAAGGTCGCGCATGAGTGCGATCCCACAAGGCAGACGACAGGCATCAGATATCTCGAAAAGAGTTCGCTTTTAGAGGATGTTTATGCGTTCAACGACTTCTCGCATTCCGGAAGCAACCCGGGCTGCAAGCCGAAGAACAAAGTCACGCCTGATATCTATAAGGGATATTTCATTTCCGAGTTCAACGGCCATATGTTCCCTACAAAGACATTTGACTCAGAGGAGCACAGGAGTGAGCATGCCCTCCGTCACTGCAATGTCCTTGATGCCGCTTTCGGCGAGGAAGGCATCGCGGGCGCGATAGGATGGTGTTTTGCCGACTACAACACGCATGGTGATTTCGGCAGCGGCGATGCCATATGCCATCACGGTGTCTGCGACATGTTCAGGAACCACAAGCTCGCAGCTTCCGTCTATGCCGCTCAGGGCGCGCAGGAACCTTTCCTGGAGATCAGCTCATCCATGGATTTCGGCGAACATCCTGCCGAGAACCGCGGTAAAGTCTATATCTATACAAACTGTGACAGCGTGAAGATGTATAAGGACGACGTCTTCATAAATGAGTACAGACATACTAAAGACAGATACAAGAACCTGAAAAAAGCGCCCATCCTGATCGATGATTACATCGGAGAAAGGCTCGAAAAAGAAGAGAAGTTTACGCCAAAACAGGCCAAAATCCTGAAGGAGGGCCTGAACTTCGTGGCATGTGACGGCATGAAGATGCCGTTCAGGCTCAAACTGAAAATGGGCGAACTGATGCTCCGCTACCACATGAGCTATGAAGACATGTACAATCTCTACCGCAAGTACGTTGACGGACGCGGAGAGAACAAGGTTCCCACATACAGGTTTGAAGGCATAAAGGACGGCGTGAAAGTCATCACCGTGACCAAGGCACCGGTCAAAGAGGTCAGGCTTGAATGCGATGTGAGCGCCGATGTCCTCAAGGAAGGCTCCACATACGACTGCTGCGCGGTCCGCGTCAAGGTTACGGATGAGTATGGAAACGTACTGCCGTTCTTCAACACGCCCGCGATCGTTACCGCAAAGGGACCGGTAGAGCTTACCGGAGGCGGAGCGTCAGGCGTCAGCTCCTGTGACTGCGACATCTTCGGAGGCATGGGCGGATTCTATGTCAGGACCGTAAAGGACGGCTGGGGCAGGGCAGAGATCAAGGTCACCCTTCCCGGAAGAGACGTCACTCAGACTGTCCTGATCGATGTCCTGGAGAAGGTGGACTGATTCCACAATTTGGGGTCTGAAATTCCATCAAAATCGAAAAAAATTGTCCTCATGTTCAGGGCCTTTCGGGGGTAAGATCACCCTGAAAGGCCCTGTATCAATGATCTTTGCGAAAATATTTCATTCTTGTTACAAAACGACTACAACCACAAAATGTTGTGTTCTCGTCTTGACTTGACCACTATATATGGGTATCCTTTAGAAGCGTCCCGGGGTAATAGCGGGACGTTTCGCACCTAAAAATCAGGGTTTTGCGAAGGAAGGGAACGTAAGGAATGAGACTTGGGGGAATTCAGAAACTGACACTTTTGGACTACCCCGGTACCGTCGCCTGCACGGTGTTCACCCTCGGCTGCAACATGAGATGTCCCTTCTGCCATAACTCGCTTCTTGTAACGAAGGCGGATGAGGCGGAGGTATATCCCGAAGAAGAGTTCTTCAAGTTCCTCGGCAAGCGCCGCGGAATACTCGACGGAGTATGTGTCACAGGCGGTGAGCCTCTGATCCACGCTGATGCCGGCGAGTTCATAGCGAAGATCAAGGCCATGGGCTTCAAGGTAAAGCTTGACACCAACGGATCCTTTCCCGACAGACTCGAAGAGATCTTAAAGTCCGGAAACGTCGATTATGTCGCGATGGACATCAAGAACTCTCCGGAGAAATACGCGGAAACCGTCGGCATACCGAGTTTCGATGTTTCAAAGATCAAGAGGAGCATCGAGATAATAAAGGCATCCGGCGTCGATCACGAATTCCGCACCACCGTGGTGTCACCGCTCCATACGGCGGACAGCATAAGGGGCGCGGCAGAAATGATCAAAGGGGAACCCAAGTATTTCCTGCAGAACTTTGTTGATTCGGGTGATCTGATAGACGGTGAAGGAATGGGCGCGCTTCCCGCCGGAGAACTTGATAAAGCGCTCAAAGAAGCTAAGGATCTTATCCCGCAGACAAAAATTCGCGGGGAAGAATAAAGGAGAGGAACCATGTACAGTATCATCAAGAGAGACGGAAAAGTCGTAGATTTCGACTTAAGCAAGATCTCGGGAGCTATCGAGAAGGCTTTCGTAGCGCAGAAGAGGGAGTACAACAAGCAGATCATTGATATGCTCGCTCTCAATGCGGTATCCGATTCAGAGGCAAAGGCAGTTGACGGCAAGGTTGACGTCGAGTCGATCCAGGACAGCGTCGAGGCCACACTCCAGAGAATGGGATATGAGGACGTTGCAAAGGCATACATCCTTTACAGAAATCAGCGCGAAAAGATCCGTAACATGAACTCCGCGCTCCTCAACTACAAGAACCTCGTAGACAGCTACGTTAAGGTTGAGGACTGGCGTGTTAAGGAGAACTCCACCGTTACATATTCAGTCGGCGGACTCATCCTCTCCAACTCAGGTGCCATCACCGCTAACTACTGGCTTTCCGAGATCTATGACAAGGAGATCGCTGACGCTCACAGAAACGCAGATCTTCACATCCACGATCTTTCAATGCTCACAGGCTACTGCGCAGGATGGTCACTCAAGCAGCTCATCCAGGAAGGCTTGGGCGGCATTACCGGCAAGATCACATCAGCTCCCGCAAAGCATCTTTCCACACTCTGTAACCAGATGGTCAACTTCCTCGGCATCATGCAGAACGAGTGGGCAGGCGCTCAGGCATTCTCATCTTTTGATACTTACCTCGCTCCTTTCGTTAAGATAGACAACCTCAGCTACAAGCAGGTCAAGCAGGACATCCAGTCCTTCATCTACGGCGTTAACACACCTTCAAGATGGGGTACACAGTCTCCTTTCACAAACATCACTCTCGACTGGACCGTTCCGAACGACCTCGCAGAGCAGAACTGCATCGTCGGCGGCAAGGAGATGGACTTCAAGTACAAGGACTGCAAGGCTGAGATGGACATGGTCAACAGAGCATTCATCGAGATCATGATCGAAGGCGACGCCAACGGCCGCGGCTTCCAGTATCCTATCCCGACATACTCCATCACCAGAGATTTCGACTGGTCAGAGACAGAGAACAACAAGCTCCTCTTCGAGATGACGGCTAAGTACGGTATCCCTTACTTCTCCAACTACATCAACTCCGACATGGAGCCTTCCGATGTACGTTCAATGTGCTGCAGACTGAGACTTGACCTCCGTGAGCTCAGAAAGAAGTCAGGCGGCTTCTTCGGTTCCGGTGAGTCCACAGGTTCCGTCGGCGTTGTTACCATCAACATCCCGAGGATCGCTTACCTCGCAACCGACATGGACGATTTCATGAAGAGACTCGACCACCTCATGGACATCGCCGCAAGATCTCTCAAGATCAAGAGAAACACGATCACAAAGCTCCTCGATGAAGGTCTCTATCCTTACACGAAGCACTATCTCGGAACTTTCAACAACCACTTCTCAACCATCGGTCTCGTCGGCATGAACGAGGCAGGCCTCAACGCAAAGTGGATCCGCAAGGACCTCACACACGAAGAGACACAGAAGTTCGCTAAGGAAGTTCTCAATCACATGAGAAACAAGCTCTCCGACTATCAGGAGAAGTACGGCGACCTCTACAACCTCGAGGCTACACCTGCTGAGTCAACATCCTTCCGTCTCGCTAAGCACGACAAGGCTAAGTTCCCTGACATCATCACGGCAAACGACGCTTCCGGCGTATTCTATTACACCAACAGCTCGCACCTGCCCGTAGGATACACATCAGACATCTTCGATGCTCTCGACGTTCAGGATGAGCTCCAGACACTTTACACATCAGGAACCGTATTCCACGCATTCCTGGGTGAGAGACTCCCTGACTGGAAGGCAGCTGCTTCTCTCGTCCGCAAGATCGCTGAGAACTACAAGCTCCCTTACTACACGATGTCTCCGACATACTCCATCTGCTCCGCTCACGGATACCTCGCAGGCGAAGTCAAGGCTTGCCCCGTATGCGGCGGCGTTACAGAGACATACAGCCGTATCACCGGTTACTACCGTCCGATCAAGAATTGGAACGATGGTAAGAGCCAGGAGTTCAAGGACAGACAGACATACGACATCGAGACATCCACGATGCGTCCGAGAACATCAACAGTTACAGTAACTGATCAGGCTGCAAAGAAGGATGTTCCTGAGTTGCTTCCGCTCGAGAACGGCACAATGAAGCCGATGCTCTTCACGACACACACCTGCCCTAAGTGCAAAGTCGTTAAGGCAATGTTCGATGAGCAGAGCTTCGACTACGACCTGATCTATGCAGACGATCAGCCTGAGCTCGCTCAGAAGCTTGATATCGTTAACGTTCCGACACTTGTCATCCCGACAACGGACGGCGTTAACAAGTATACTGACGTTCCCGCGATCAGGCAGTATATGAACGACTGCAAGGGAATCAAGGCGTAATAACCAACGGTCATAGCAAAAAAGGAGGTCTCGCATGAGACCTCCTTTTTTAGTGAATTGTGCCCCCTGCTGAGCACACGAGGCTCAAATCCACTCACGATAATCTAAAAAAAGTCACTAAAAATTGCCATATCTGACAGCCTTCCAAAAGTGTATAATCATTAAGCTGAGCAAAATATTTTTACTTTTGGAGGAATTACATGAAAGTTAAACGCATGTTGGCAGGAATTGTTGCCATGGCAATGACCATGGGAATGACATCTGCTGTGGTATTGGCAGATGAAACAGCGAACGCCCCTGAAGAGACAAGTATCGTTGAAACTGCCGAACCCAAGGAAAAAGAAACCAAAAAGCCTGAAGCTAAGGAAACTGAGAAAAAAGAAGAACAGAAGCCTGCTGAGGTAAAAGAGACTGAGGAAAAGAAACCTGCAGTAAAGAAAGAAGTAGAACCTTCAGAGTCAGAAGAAGCACCTGCTGAAACAAAGGAAACCGTGTCTTCTGAGAGCGAAGAAACAAAAGCTCCCGAGACAAAAGAAGAGGAACCTGCAGAGTCTGCTGAAATAAAGGAGACCGAGCAGGCAGAAACTGCTGAGACAGAACCTGCCGCTACAGAGCCTTCCGAGTCAGAAGAGACCGAGCCTGCTGCTTCCGATAAGGATGAAGACAAGGCAGATGAGGGTGAGGCCGCAGAAGCCGAAGAAGCAAAAGTTCCCGTAGAGTCTGACAAAAAGGCTGCAAAAAACGAAGCGATCCCGGGATGCTCACTGACATACGCTTTTAACGAATCAACAAAGACCCTTACCATCAGCGGAAAAGGTACGATGAGTGATCTCGGCTACACTAGTTATCCTTGGTATTCCGTTAAAGATCAGATTGAAAAAGTCGTTATTTCCAGTGGTGTAACTTCGATCGGTAACTACGCTTTTTATGAATATAAAAATCTTCAAAGCGTTACTATCTCCAAAGGTGTTACCAGGATCGGAAAGCACGCTTTCAGGACCTGCACCGGACTGCTTTCCATTTCACTTCCTGACGGCGTAAAAACTGTCGAAGAAAGCGCATTCAGGGATTGCACAGGTTTGACCAAGGCTGTTTTACCGAAAGGCGTAAAGATCGACCAGGAGGTTTTTTGGAATTGTTACAATCTTGAAAGCCTTACGCTCAATAACGTAGCGGAGATCGGATTCAGGGCATTTAGAGACTGCACAGGCCTTAAGACTGTTTCAATCCCCGGTACGGTACAAGTGATCGGTGAAGAAGCATTTTTTAATTGCTGCAGGGTTAGAACCGTTAAGATCGGCAATGGTGTGCAAACAATCAGCAAAAATGCTTTCAGAAATTGTCACTGCCTTAACAGTGTCAATATACCCGGCAGTGTAACTTTCATTGGTGAAACTGCTTTTCAGAGTTGTACTGTCCTCGGCAGCATCAGTATACCCGGCAGTGTAAACACAATAGGAAATAGTGCTTTCATTGATTGTACTTATCTTGACAGCATTACGCTCGGATACGGAATTGAAACGATCGGCGATAGTGCTTTCCAGGGGCTTGGTTATCTTACTGCCATTTCAATTCCGGGCAGTGTGAAGAATATCGGTAATTATGCATTTGCATATTGCAGGAGGCTCAATAAGATTGACCTTGGTAATGGCGTAGAAAAGATCGGTAACAATGCTTTCTTCGTCAATGATGTTCTTAAGTCTGTAGTAATACCTGAAACCGTAACTGCTTTAGGTACTAGTGCTTTTGGGAATTGTCCAGTTCTTGCAAATGTCAGCCTTTCTCAGGAACTGAAAGCCATTATTGATCTTGAGGCTGTTTTCCCTAATTGTGCCTCATTCCATGAGGAAGGAATCACCATCCTGAAAGACAGCATCTTTAAGGCCACCGGTAAGACAGCTACTGTCAAGGTCAAGAAGGTAAAGAAGAAGGCGCAGACATTAGCCGCTTCGAGCCTGTATACATTAACTCCGAAGACGGGAGTAATGTTCGAAAAGGCATCAGGAAAAGCTAACTTCACGGTCAACAAAACTAATGGCAGCATAACCATCAAGAAGAAGACCAAGAAGGGAACATACAAGATCAGTGTCAAAGTAAAGTCGACCGGTAATGCGGAGTACAAAGCATCCGACTGGAAGACAGTAACCGTTACGATAAAGATCAAATGATAATGAAACGCCGGTCAGAAAGAGACCGGCGTTTTTATTCTTTTCTGTTCACTGTTTTTCAGCAGAATTCCTTAGTCAGCGCGTCTGTCAGTTCTTTGTCCGACTCAACCGTGATGTCCGGATTTATCTCCTGCGGACCTAAGAATCTGCGGTTGATCCACATTGCGTGCCAGCCTGCGTCGAGTGCGCCTTTGATGTCGTGCTTGTATGAGTCGCCGATCATCCAGAGGTCATTTGGCTCCAAGCCGAACTTCTTTTCGAACATGCAGAACAGTTCGATGTCGGGCTTCATGTATGGGGTATCGCCGGAGACGATTATGTTTTCGCGGTCAAACCACCTGTCCAGGCTCAGCATGTCCACCTTGTTCCACTGATGCTTTGATTCACCTGCGGTAAGGATGCCGATCTTGATCTGAGGGTCAGCGGAAATGCAATCGAGGACCTTTTTCATGTCTTCGCTTACGAACATGTGGCTCTGAAGCTCAAGGTAAGTGTCGGCAGCTTTGCCGCCGTCTTCCTCTTTATAGGGAAGGCCCAGTATGCGGAATGTCTCATTGTAGCGCCAGCCGTTGATGTCGTGGGTGGAGACCTCGCCTGATTCGAGCATCGTCATGTTGACGTCGCTCTTCTCGTAATAGATGCGCATAAACTCCTGCCAGTCCGGAATTGATAATCCCAAGACCATTTCGGCTGCCTTTATCAGCATGACCTGTCTGCAGTAAAGCGTGTCATCTATGTCGAAAACGATTCCTCTCATCAGGGCCTCCGGTACAAATATCTGAAATAACAGTGATATTATATTCAAGTTCGTAAAAACGGAAAAAGGGAGAATTATATGAAGATTTTCAAGAAAAGCGCAGCGCTCATATTCACGCTGCTGATGTCACTGTCCCTGCTTGCCTCATGTTCTTCAGCGCCAGAGAAGAAGGAAGAAGAGAAGACATACGAGGGCACTTATGAGCAGATGATCAATGCCTTCTATGAGGATCACAAGGATACCGCGGCCGGCATGATGGTCGGAGTTTTCGACAAGAACGGTACGGTCTATGAAGGCTACTACGGATATTCCAACATTGCTGAAGGCATAAAGGTCGACGAGAACACGGTCATCGACTGGGGTTCAACGACAAAGACGATGGTCTGGGTCAGCGTCATGCAGCTCTGGGAGCAGGGAAAGATTGATCTCGAAAAGGACATCAGGGAGTATCTTCCTGAGGGGTTCCTCACGAACCTCAGATATGACAAGCCCGTGCGCATGATCGACCTGATGAACCACAGGGCCGGTTTCCAGGAATTGTATACGGATATGTTCCAGAGGCCCGGTGTCACGATAAAGAGCTTGGAGGATGCACTGAAGTTTGAAGAGCCCATACAGATCTTTGAGCCTGATACCATGACCGCTTATTCCAACTGGGGCGTAGCGCTCGCAGCTTACATAGTAGAGCGCGTTTCGGGACAGGAGTTTGCCGACTATGTCCATGAGCATATCTTCGAGCCTCTGGGAATGAAGGATTCGGCCCTCCGTCCTGACCTTATGGACAATAAGAGTGTCAGGGAAAGAAGGGACAAGCTCATCTGCTATTCAGGCACGGTTCCGGTGGGCAGCGCTTTCTACTACATCCAGCTCTATCCCGCAGGCGCCTGCGTATCAACTCTTAACGACTACATAAAATACGGATCATGCTTCGTTCAGGATAAGTTCCCTCTGTTCGAAAAGCAGGAGACGTTTGATGTCATGATGTCTGCGACCTCATATTTCGCTGACACTAAGATCACAAGGAATGCTCACGGTTTCTGGGCGCTGCCTTACGGTGAAGCCGTTTACGGACACGGCGGAAACACACAGGCTTGTTCTTCTTACATTACTTTCGATCTCAAGAGTCAGCGTGGCTTAGTGGTCATGACAAATCAGGCCGGCGAACATAACTTCAACGATAAGATGTTCGAAGTGATCTATGGAAAGAATGTATGGGAAAGTGATGCGGACAACGCAAAGAACGGCCTCTATCATCCTGCAAGAACCGTACTTAAGGGGCACTTTCAGATAATGGGCGCAAGTTATGTTACAAAAGACCTGTTCGATGGCTGGTGCTGGACTTACAACGAGAAGAACGGGATCCCCAAGATTGAGGAAATGTACGGTGACTATTACCTTGCACCCAATGCTCAGGCGATCTTCGAGATCGTTCTGATCTACGGCTGGGCATCTTCGCTCGTATTTGCGTTCATCAGCCTTGGCGTAAAGGGAATACGCGCGATCGTCCGCAAAGTTAAGAAGAGCACAAAGAAGATCCTTTTGGGAGCCGAGAGCGGTTTTATGTCACTGATCATGCTGCTGTTAGGTGTTTTGGGCCTTGTCATAATGATGCTCGTGACAATGTGGTTCCCGAAAGCATCTTACAGCTGGGCATTCCCTGCGTGCGGTATCCTGGCGGTCGTGCTTGGTGTTCTGACGCTCTTTTCGATCGTTAAGTTCTTTAAGACACCTGCGAAAGAGTCTTCGGTCATAAGAAAGATCTATGACATTGCCGCGATTCTTTTCTCGGTCTTAAACGTTGTGTTCGTGTTCTATCTGAATCTCTGGCACTGAGCTGAACGGACAAAAGGCTTGAAATATGAGGCTGTCTCAATATGGAAGAGGCAGCCTCAATTGTTTTGTAACTTCTTACTTGTAATTAAAAAGTAATTTTGTAATCAAATAGTAATATTATTTTTTTGAAACAATTCAAGAATTTCAGATTTTTAGTAGTAGAATATCGAAAACGCCACAGGGGTGAAGTGTTATGGTAGAGATTGATAATTCTTACGACAAACACGAAAGCGAGCAAAACTCCACCGGCGGTACACGCGCCATAGTAAGTTCTCTTACGGAAGCATTCGAACTCGACAGAGTCGATTTCGAGACCATGATCGATGAGATCAGGATCTGA
>JAFWQF010000043.1 GCA_017509205.1 Clostridiales bacterium
AACACCGACCAGTGCCACCGCTCCGAGGACGATCATGACAGTGACGAACCTTCTGAGCTTCTCGCCGGGTGATACTACGTCCTCGATGTTGATGGAATCATCCGGAAGCTCGTCTCCGACGCCGCCCGAACGCATCATTACATCACGGCGCTCCTTGGTTGTTGCCATCTGGGGACGCTCGTTTACGCGCTGTGCCCTCATGAGGATCGGAGCCTGGAAGCCGACGCGTCCTGCCGGAGTGTCGTCGGAAGCCATCTTGGCGTTCCTTATCTTGCCGGCGATGTCTGCCGGAGGAAGATCCGCAGGCGGATTCTTTATGTCTTCTCTTACGAATCTTAAGGCTTCCTGTGCTATCGAAAGCTGCTGCTCGGATCCCAGTGTGCCTGAAATTGCATATGTAAGGCTGCCTTCAGCCCTCTTGAACTGTCCTTCCCTTGCAAGGCAGAGGCCGAAGATGAGAGCGGGGTCGCCCCACTTCTGATACTGTGCGATGAGAGGCTTGAGGAAGATCTGAGCAACGTCAGTACCCTCGCCCCTTGCATTCTCGAGAGCGCGGTTGTACTGCCTAACGATCCTGCCCTTTTCTTCGTTGCTCACGTCGAAAAGAATGAGACTCGTCTCAGTGATCGGCTGTATCATCATGATGTATCTCAGATAATCGTGCATCAAATGATTCCTTTCAAATATCCTCTTACCTGCCCGGCCAGATAAAGCGATCCTGTTACCAGGAGGGGCATTCCGTCGGCCTTTGAACGTTCAAGCGCTATACGGACTCCTTCCTCAGGGCTTTGGGCCTCCAGGGTTTGAACTTTGTTATTATACACATCATTTATTATTTCCGAAAGATTAGAAGGATCCATGCTCCTCGGGTTGTCGGGCCTGACCGTGACGGCCTCTGCGATATTGAGCCCGCCGTCCCTGTAAGCCTCATAAACGCCCTTGACGTCCTTATCGGCCATCATGCCCGCGACAACGCGGATCGGCCTGCCTTTGAGAGAGCCTCCGAGAACGTCACCGAAGACCGAAGCAAGGCTTTCCGCTCCCTGCGGATTGTGTCCGCCGTCTATTATCACGAGCGGAGAAAAAGACAGTATCTCACAGCGGCACTTCCATCTTGAAAGGCTGATGCCTTCCTCTATTGCGTCTTCGGAAGCCTTGCAGAGCCTTGCGAGCGCAATAGCAAGAGCAGCATTTGCGACCTGGTGTCTTCCGTTCAGCACCGTGCTGTATCTCCTGCCGTCCAGTTCAAACGACATCTTTCCGTCATCACCGAAGCTGACTGTCTCAAGGGCATCTTTTACGCCTATGAAAGTCAGAGGAGATCCTGTTTCGCCGGCTTTTTCAGTCAAAACCCTCCTGACATCGCCTTTCATCTCTTCCGGAAGAATCGTGTCATCCGGATCAAGGCAGACAGCGGGAACACCTGCTTTGAATATGCCGGCCTTTTCAGCTGCTATCTCGGCAACGGTCGAACCCAGCACCTTGCAGTGATCGAGTCCGATGGCGCAGACTGCGGTTGCAACAGGTGCTTCCAGGACATTGGTGGAATCGAGTCTTCCGCCTAATCCGGTCTCAAGGACCGCGATGTCGACTTTTTCCTCAGCGAAATATAGGAAACCTATGGCCGTGATCAGTTCGAATTCCGTGGGATGCTCCATGCCTTCTGCGAGCATCTGATCCTGAGCGGCCTTAACCTTGTCGGAAAGCTCGTTAAGCCTGTCTGAAGGTATCTCGCCGGTGCTGTCATCTTCAGCAAAAGCGACGGCGCCTTCCCTGCCTTCGATTATCCTTATCCTCTCGGAAAATCTTTCAAGATAGGGTGAAGTGAACACTCCCACCTTCTTGCCGTCGCAGGCAAGTATCGTGGAAAGATATGTGCAGACGGAACCTTTGCCGTTTGTACCGGCAACGTGAACCGCTTTGACTTCATCCTGGGGATTGCCTAAAAGCTCAAGAAGTCTGTTTATCCTCTCAAGTCCCGGCTTGATACCGAACTGAAGAGCGCCCGTAAGTACTGAAGGTATGCCGTTTTCAGGCATTCTCTGCGCCTTCTTCCTCTGCTTTTGCGGGAAGCTCTTCGCTTTCCGTTTCAGCGGTTTCATCCTTCTTGGTATAGTCGACCATGTCAGAACTCTTGAAAACCATGAGCTTGCTCATGACATAGTTTGCGATGATTATGAAAATTGAATTGATGAGCTTTACGAGATACTCATAAGTAAATGCGAATGTTCCGATCATGAAAACCGGTGTCGAGACCGGCACTTTCGTAATAAGGGAGCATCCCCAGATCATGAGTGAGTAAAGTCCCAGTTCGAGAACGACGAAGGATATTACTCTCGCGCCTGCGAACTTGAACAATTCACTGATCACGCTGCCCTTTGACCTGAAAACGGTGATCCTGTTAAGGAAATACGCTACGATTACTGAAACTATCCAGCAAATGACCTGGTTGATAATGAATTTTACTGAAAGGTCGGTGCCAAATGCCGAAAACGTCATGTCGGCATGGACAAGTTTATCGAATGCGATATAGCAAACCCAGTTAACAGCTGTCGTAACTCCGCCGCTTACGACATACATGAATAACTTACGGAGCTTCTCCTGTTGGGGAGTAAGATGCTCTCCGCCGACTACTACTGTTTTTAATCTCATCTTAATATCTTTTCCTTATACTCTCTTCGGCCTCGGATTGGCCTTGTCAGCTATGATCCTTCTTACCATGTATACGGTAATGATCAAACTCACCGCTTCAATAATACTGATAATGAGAAAAACTTCAAACATATACTTGTAAAGAATCTCAGGTCTTCTGTCCGCAGGCCTGTAGATCTGGAACGATCCGGTCTCGGGATTGTAGAGATAGAAGTCGCCGACTCCGTTCTCGTCTTTCATGAAGCAGATGAAGTTTGAATTCTTGTCAACGTAACCCTTGAACTTGATCCTTCCGGTGTCGTAAACCGCGGCAACAAAGCCGGCCGGAACCTGAATGTTCTCAGGCAGAGCGGAAATCCTTAAGACCTTGCTGGTCCTGATTATCGTGTTCTCGGGATCGTAAGGGATAACGGTCTTTTCTTCAGGGTTATAGAAATAGAATGCGGGTGAGTTGGTACCGTCAAACAGATACAGAAGAACGCTCGTGACACCGTCCCTTGCGTATGCCTGAACGCTGTATCCGTTGATCATCCTGACGGTCTGAACGAACCCTTCCGGAACGGTGACATTGTCCGGAATGTCGAGATATGAATATGTCTTGCCGCTTGCATCTACCAGTGTCGCGCTGTCCGGAGCAAAACTCTCTTTTCTTGTTATGTGGATCGTATAGAGCATCGTCGTCTCGCGGTCCTGGGCCGTGACTTCGATCCTGATGACGTTCATTCCTATCTGAAGGTTGTTGTTGCCGGAGATGGCAAGTGACGCGAACATGTTGTTCGGCATGGGTGTGACCTGTACCTCGGTGACGTCACGGGCAACGGTTGCGGAATAATCGGTGATGTTCGGATTGAAATCAGGAGAAATGTCCACGTTGTTGATAGTAAGGAATGCTAGCGTGGCATCTTTCGAGATCGATGAAGGGTTGATGGAAATGGACACCGAATTTCCTTTGACGACTTCGGCTTCTTCTCCTGCATCATTTACAAAGCTTCCTGTCTTGTCGATGCGGATGTTGAGATTGCCAGAGCTTCCGGGAAGAACGCGGAATGAGACCATGAAGAGCGTTACCTTGTTCTCGGAACGGAAAGGTTCTTCAGCACTGTCTTCAGCGCCTTCCTCAGCGTTCCTGACATTCTGGTCCTGAGCGGAAACGGTTATCTTTCCTTTGTCATGCGTCTCAACAAAGACAAAGCTTCCCGAAATGTCCTTACCCTGTGAAAACGAAATGTATTCGGCATCCTTGTCATCATATTCCAGGACAACGGGACCGAATGAGGTTATTCCGGGCATGTTGTCCGCAACCACCCTGACGGTGACGATGTTGCCCTGACCGACGGAACGCGCATCCGTCTCGACAGACAGCGTGATCTTTGATGCGGCGAGCGCAACGGGAGCCCAGAGATTAACGAGAACTGAAACAGTCAGAAGGAATGAAGCCAAAGCAGCGGACAGCATCCTGCCCGTTATCTTTGAATGGTTCCTTGCTTTCCTTTTCCCGTTCATGTTTCCCTTTGTCCAAAAGCCTTACGGCAGATATCCGTATTCGGCAGGCATGTTCTTATATACCGGTATCACGAATACGAATGACGATTCCGTCTTATTTATCGAATCATAGCTGTTATAATACCGAAGCGCTTCGGAGTATGCCATCATTATGTTCTGAGCATATTGATGATTGTACCTTACGGTTCCGTCGTCCAGGACGTCAAACTTCTGGAAATAGAGCGTGTTCTGGCCCTTTTCGATGTAACCCGAAGCTATCCAGAGAGCGCCTCCGGTTATTGCCTTTTCCTTTGTATCCCAGGGAAGCAGGATCTTTTTTTCGGCATCTGAGAAATCTTTCTTCTCGGGATTTCTTCCAAACTTGGCGTATTTAGCGCCTCCGACCGTTGCTCCGCCTTCCTTCGTGGTCGATACAGAACCGATATTGTAGAAGTTGTAGTAACCCTCATATCCTTCAACGGTGCCCTTACAGAGAGCCGATCTGCCTGAGAAACCCATCTCCTGAATGATGCGGGCAGCAAGGAAATATGGTGAAACACCAGCTTGGCGGCCTGCCTCATAGATGGCATTCACATAGTCAAATTCATCCGTATCCATGAACGAACCTGATATGATCTTCTTGATGCCTTCCTTCTTGTGGATGCTATCGTCAAATCCGAGCATCTCAAACATGAAGATCCTCTTATCAGTAAAAAAGTTTCTGGGATCCATGTAATAACTGACGACCTCCGTTTTGGCAGCACGCCAGTCGGGAAGATCGTAAACGGGGCTTCCGCCCTTAACGTATTCGGGATATGCCTTGTCCTGGACGAGGCTCTTGTTTCCTACCGTTTCAGCCTTAAGGGCCTCCGCAAAAGTAAGCTTCGTATCGTATGCCTTGAATCTGTATGTGGGATGCTTGCAGTGCATGAGCCACAGTCCGCTGTAGTAGCTGGCAGGAAATCCCGAGAGCGTTTCTTCCACAAAAGATCCGCTGTCATCACCTGCCAGAACGTAAACGGAATAAAAACTCTTCTGTCCGTCAAACGAAGTGACTTCGGCATTTATGACAGTCTCACCCGCATTAAGCGCAAACGGTTCTCCGGGCTTAAGCTCCGTCTTGTTTCCGCCGTTTTCGGCAGTTATCTTGAGTTCTGAAGCATAACCCTCAACGGACTCGCATTCAAAAGTTACATTTGCGGCACCGGAAGTGTAGTAACCGTATTTATCCTGATTTACTTCAAAAGACGGATAAAGGCTCTTTTCCGTGTCTCCGCCCTTTATGTCGAGTGAAGCAAGCGAAGCGTTAAACGGCAGTATCTTGCATTTTTCCTTGGGTGCCTGGTATTCATTGCCGAGCGAATCCGTCAGCTTGTATTTATCATCTGTCTTTCCGGCTGCGACGGACATGTATTTGCCGTCGAAATATGCCACGTCACGACTCTGTACGAGCTGGAATGAAATGTCTTCTTTTTCTTTTGAAGCACCGTCATCGGTTCTTTTTGCGCAGATGTAGAAGCAGTTGGAAACGCCCGGTATTCCGGTCTCTGATGCCACTTTGTCAGTATCCTGCTTCTTTGCCCTTAATGCCGCGTACCCCTGTGATGTGCTGGGATTCGTGCCAATGAGCTTGCCTGAAAGATCGTAAAGCGAAACGCTGATCTTATCGCTTATTCCGGCAAAGTTAACATAGCAGTCAGATTCCCCCGCATCCAGCAGATACCATGCGGTCTTTCCGTCTTTTTCTATTACTCCGTCAGTTACCGACAGCGTTTCTATTCTTTTCCTCTCGGGAATTCGGATCTTTCCTCCCGCTACGGAAACACCTCTTCCGTCTGAACTTCTGAGAAGTATGGAAACCTCATGATCGCCGGGATCAAAGCCTGCGGTATCCCAGGCAAGGACAAACCCTTTTGATCCGGCCTGACTCTTATCGTATTTCAGATACCCCCTGTGGAGCGCACCGTCAACAAAAAGGTCAGTCCTTATCTCATCGCCGGTCGCGGAAAAGCTTCCGCTGATCTCTTTTATTCCGACCGTGAATTCATCGTCTTCGGTAATGCCCTTGTCGATGTTAAATCCCGTGATTACGCTTCCGGGGCCATTGCCCGTGTTGCCGGAAACTGCGTATTTACTGTCCGCTTTCGACACAACGCTGTTTATCACGGTCATCCTGTTGGAAGATGAAAGCTCCTGCTTTATTGCGGCAACATCCGCATCGTTCGGAGCCCCGTAAACAACGCTTAAAAGGTCTTTTGCGAACTGTTCGTCATCCGTGCTCTTAATCAGATAATCAGGTGATGTCATTACGGAAAGCACGTAATCTCCCGCTGAATAAGTGCCGTACTTGACGCGCATCTGCGCAGATAATTTGTCTTCTGAATCAATGCCTATAAGGTCTGATGCCCTGCTGACAATGCCGGATGCATTCTGGCCGCCGGCACCTGTCATGACAGGTGTTCCGGTGCCGAGCGCAAATGCCGTAAAACATCCTGTTCCAATGGCGCAGACAGCTGACAGCGCAAACACGGCAAAATATTCGGGCCTTCTCTTAAGCATTTCCAGTCAGTCGTCCTTTCCGGTAAGCTTATCGAGAGTATATCCGTAAGGCGGAACAAAATGTTCCATGAAATACTTAACTTCTTCAAGCTCGTAAGTTGCGATGATCTTGCCGATCGATTCCTTCGCGGCAGAAAATTCCTTATTGCCGGAAGACTCCTCCCTGAGGCACTTGATGTACGCCGAGATCTTGTCGGCAGCCTTGACGAGCCTGTGCATGAGCCTGCCCTCTTCGGTGTCCTTTGCGGGAGCCAAAAGTTCCCTGTATTCTTCCTTGAATCCAGTCTCTTCAGGCAGAAGATCAGTCAGTGTATCAGCGGCTCTGCGCTCGATGTCCTTATATGCATCGGTGATCTGCTTGCTGTCGTACTTTATCGGAGTCGGCAGATCGCCCGTAAGGATCTCGGTGCAGTCGTGATATAAGGCATAAGCCATGACCCTGTAAGGAGCAGGAAGGATCGCACCTTCCTTTCCCTCATTGAATTTGTTATGCAGAAGGCACAGCGAATGCGCGATTACCGCAACGTCAAAACTGTGCTCCTTGATGTTCTCGTAACGGCTGTTGCGCATGAGTGCCCATCTGTTGATGTACTGCATGCGGTCAAGCATCGCATAAAAACCGTATTCTTCCATTCTTATTCCCTTCTGTTAATTCTTATAAAGCTCGTTGAAGCATGCAGCCGCATAGCTGTCCGTCATGCCGGCAATGTAATCTGATACGAATATCGCAGGCGGCATCTCGCTCTCGGGCAGGTTCTTCTGCGGGTGCGAATCAACGAAACCTGCAAACTTTCTGATCGCGTCAGTCTTAGAATTTGCAGCCCTGTCGATGTTGCAAATCGCTTCATAGTAAGCATCGAAAAGGCCTTCGAGCATTACGTTGCAGTACTTCTCGTAAGTTACGACCTTGTTTGATCTGTATATCTTTGAGACGTTGTTCTTGAGAGCGTTCTCAAGAGCATTTACCGCCCTGTCGGAGATGGCGATCTCATCTTTGTCCATGCTGTTCTCGACGATATCCTCAACCAGATAGTTGATGATCGCGGAGTTGGAATTGCCCATCTCGATGCTTTCCTCGGGAAGCTCGAATTCACTCTCGATGACGCCCGTTCTGAGTGCATCCTCGATGTCCCTTCCGACATATGCGATCTTATCCGAGAAACGGACTACGCAGCCTTCGAGCGTTGCGGGGCCTTTGCGGTCTTTCTTGGGGATCAGGTAAGACAGATCATCCTCAGTCTTGTCCCTGCACGGAGCAAGTCTCTTCTCTCCGTAGAACTCACCGCAGTGGCAGATAATGCCGTCCCTGACTTCAAAAGTAAGGTTGAGTCCGAATCCGTCATTATGCTTTTCCATTATGTCCAGAACCCTCAGGCCGTTGGATTCATGCTCGAAATAGAGCTTGGGATCGACTTCTTTGAGTTTCTGGTTGAGCACGCGTTCGCCGCTGTGTCCGAAAGGAGTGTGGCCGACGTCGTGACCAAGTGCGATCGCCCTGATGAGATCAACGTTGAGACCCAGTGCCTGACCGATGGTGGCAGCGATGTAGTCAACATAGAGAACGTGCTCTAAGCGTGAGCAGATATGGTCGTTTGCGGGGTTGAAGAATACCTGTGTCTTGTGCTTTAGACGTCTGAATGCCTGGGAATACATGATCCTTCCGAGATCACGCTCATAGCAGCTCCTGACATTGCAGTCATCCTCCGGGATTATCCTTCCCCTGGTCTGAAGCGTTTTCTGCGCATTCGGGGCAAGGATCCTGTCGCGTTCAACGCGCTGAAGCTGGATCTTCTTGATGGTCAGATCAGAGATCCTTTTTGAATTCTCAAGCTCCTTGAAGCTGTCCTGAAACAGTTCGAAAAGGCTGATATTCTCATCCATTGTCAACACCTCCGCAAAAGCTCAATAGTATATTATACATCATTGCCCTGCGGACCGCTTCTTTTACGGCTTTTTGAGTCCTGCTGAATTAGCCAGCATGTTCTTTCTCATACCATCGAAATCAACGGTTACGAGAGCGTCTCCTCCGACTTCCTCGACCTTGAGCACAACGCCGTCGCCAAATCTCGGATGTACTACCTTCATGCCTTCCTTAAGCTGACCTGCCTTGAGAGCACCCGGATCGCTTGCAGCCTTCTTCTGGCTCTCCTTCTTCTTGTCGAACGATGAAGAAAGTGCGGAAGCAATGGACTTGCGTGAAGATTCGCGTTCCGGCGTGACTTCGGTCTTCTCCGGCTTTGCCCTGTTGGAACCCATTACATACAAAAGCTGCGGATCGATCTCCTTGATGAATCTGGAAGGCCTGTTGCAGCTGGTCTGACCGAAGAGCATTCTCTGCCTCGTAAGCACGATGAACATGTCTCTCTTGGCTCTGGTAATAGCAACATACATGAGCCTTCGCTCTTCTTCGGTATCGTCCTCGCTCTGGATGGATCTGTAGCTCGGGAATACGCCCTCCTCGGAACCTATAAGGAAGACCGCTCCAAACTCCAGGCCCTTCGCGCTGTGTATGGTCATGAGCTTGACGAAATCATCGTTTTCATCGTAGGAATCACCTTCGGTAAACAGCGATGCATTCTCAAGATAGAGTCCAAGGATGCCCTCGGTGGTATCGCTTGTCGCCGTATCGAAGAAGAAATCATCGTCGATCTCAACGGGAGCGTCACCGTCATCACTGCCACTGTCTATCTCGATCGAATTCATGTCGATCGCCTCAGCCCTGTGTGCCTTGTCATACTCGGCAGCTTCAGACAAAAGCTCCTTCAGGTTCTCGACCCTGTCGATGACTTCGCCCTTCTTCTCGCGTTCTGCGATTACGGAATCGATGATCCCCGATTCGTTCTCGACATAGTCAACGAAGGCAGCAAAATCCTTCTCGTTCTTGAGGAGCTCTCCGCGCATCTCATCGATCAGTTCGGTAAACGGAATGAGCTTTCCCGCGGCTCTGATGAGATCCGGATAATTGCGGCAGTTAACCGCAACTTCAAACATGCTTATTCCCTCGTCCATGGCGATCTGCCTGATCTTCTCGATCGTCTGGTCGCCGATGCCTCTCTTGGGAACGTTGATTATGCGCTCAAACGCAATGTTGTCGCCGTTATCGTAGATCAGCTTTAAGTAAGACAGTGTGTCCTTGATCTCGCGTCTGTCGTAGAACCTCATGCCTCCGTATACCCTGAACGGTATGCCCATGTTGTGCAGTGAAGTTTCTATGTTACGCGACAGCGCGTTCATCCTGTAGAGAACCGCGCAGTCTGAGAATTTGAACTTGCCCTTATCGACCATCATCTTGATGGTCTTCGCAACGAAAGAAGCCTCGCCCTGGCTGTCGTCGGAAAGCATTACAACGACCTTGTCGCCGGCTTCACCGCCTGTCCTGAGAGTCTTGGTCTTGCGCTTCCTGTTGTGCGCGATAACGCAGTTTGCGGCATTAAGGATGTTAGCCGTAGAGCGGTAGTTCTGCTCGAGCTTTATGACCTTTGCTCCGGGGAAATCCTTCTCAAAGCTTAAGATGAGCCTTACGTCAGCGCCTCGGAAAGAATAGATGGACTGGTCGTCGTCGCCTACGACGCATATGTTGCGGTAGCCGCCTGCAAGGAGCATTACCGCCTTGTACTGCGGCATATTGGTGTCCTGATACTCGTCGACCATTATGTATCTGAACTTGGATCTGTACTGCTCGCAGACCTCAGGATTGTTGGCAAGGAGCTTTACCATGTTGACGAGGATGTCATCGAAATCCATCGCGTTATTGGCGATCAGCTTATCGGAATATCTCTTGTAGACTCTGGCAACAACAGCTCCGAAAGGAGACTTGCCTTCGAGCATCTCATATTCCTCAATGCTCTGAAGTTTGTTCTTGGCGCATGAAATAGCCATGAGAACAGACTTGGGCTTATGCTGGCTGTCGGGGATATCAAGCTCTTTCATGGAATCCCTGACAAGCTTTAACTGGTCATCGGAATCGATTATAGAGAAGTTCTTGTCGTATCCGAGAAGATCCGCGTGACGCCTTAAGATCCTGGCAAATATGCTGTGAAAAGTACCGCACCAGATGAACTTGGCACTGTCGCCGACGAGGGCCGTGATCCTCTCGCGCATCTCGTTTGCGGCCTTGTTGGTAAACGTAATGGCAAGGATCGATGAAGGCGCTGCACCAACATGCCTCATGAGATAGGCGATGCGGTAAGTGATGACTCTGGTCTTGCCGGAGCCTGCGCCCGCGAGTATGAGAACGGGACCTTCAGTCTGGGTCACCGCTTCGCGCTGCTCATCATTTAATCCGTCGAGCAGGTCACTGCAGTCAGGCGAAACAGAAGGAGCCTGCTCCGTCTGCCCGTATATCTCTTCAAGCTCGTCAAAAAAGCTGCGGCTGTTCTCGTTATCTTCCAAAGCGTCATCCCGCCTTCTAATTTATCGTCACAACATTATAACAGTAAAGTAAGAAGAATATGGGGACATAAATCGGACTTATTCCTCGAAAACCACCCTAAGGAGCCCTTCGTTCTCTTCCGCTGCCGCCGCGCACATCCGTCTTAGTTTCTGCATGTATTTGCCCATAGTAGTCTCAGGGACTGACGCTGAAGAAAAAACTATTATCCATCCTTCGCATTGCTCAGTCAGGACATCGTGAAGCGCATCAAGATTTGCCCCGTAGTAGTCAGGGACCGGAATGGTCTGCGCGATCTTCTGATGAAGCTCGTCCGGTGAATATACGTCTTTCAGATCTATAACAAATTCAGTCATTTCTGTCCCTCCCCGTACATCAGGGTGAAAGTCTTGTAATGGTCCTTGGTGTAATATATCAGTCCGTCGTTGGAGAAGACTATTCTTTTCGCGCCCCTGGAAGACTTCCCGAGCGTATCGATGTCGCATTCGGTGTAGCTTCTCCCCTTCTTCTCCGGCAGCAGGCCTTCGTAATTGCCGTAACGGTCGCCGCCTATGCATTTCCCGGGTGCGTAATCCTCGAGGGAACCGCCGCTCCAGCCGAGTGATCTGGCTTCCTTCTTGGTTATGTAATTCGGCGGCAGTTTATTGTAAGTGTGGATATACAAGGCAACGTCTTTTGCACTGTCATAAGTCCCGTTTTCATCGACAGAAGCCTTTTGGTCAGTCTTCTCCGTCGATCGGGAAGTATCTTCTGCAGTTTCCTTAGTTGTCCCGGAGGCCTTGTTCGTCACGGAAGCAGTAGTCTGCGTGACAGCCGTAGCCGTTACGGTCGAGCCGGCCGGGACCTTGCGTCTGATGCATCCGGTCATCAGCGAAAGCGTCACGGCGCAGATCACCATGAAAAGTGCGATGATCTTTCCGGTCTTTTTACTCAGATGTCCATACATTGGCTTATCCTCTCTCCTCTATTCCGTTAGTGAGATTTTAGCACGGGTTTATATTTGGTCAAACAACAGGGGGACGGACCAGTTTTGTCCCGGCAAGAAAAAGAGAATGTCTCGAATTGCTCGAAAACCTGCTCTACTGCAGAGACGGTTTGCTGGATTTTTCATTGTTCAAGTGGACGTTAAGACTGTCAGATTGCTGACGCAAAAATATAGGAGCTGCCCCATTTGAGGCAGCTCCTTACATAATCTCTTTTGAATATACGAATTACTTTCTTACAAGAGCCTCTGTCTCCTGTGCGATAGCGAGCTCTTCGTTTGTAGGGATTACGCAGACCGTAACCTTTGAAGAAGGCTTGGAGATGATGGCTTCCTTACCGCGGAGACCTGTGTTAACGGAATCGTCGAACTCAACGCCCATGAACTCAAGTCCTTCGCACATAGCCTTTCTTATGTGATCTGTGTTCTCGCCGATGCCTGCCGTGAAGACGATAACGTCAACACCGCCCATTGCTGCTGCGTAAGAACCGATGATCTTCTTGCCCTGGTAAGCGAACATGTCGAGAGCAAGTCTTGCTCTGTCGTTGCCTTCGTTTGCTGCCTTCTCGAGATCTCTGAAGTCGGAAGAAACGCCGGAAACGCCCTGTACGCCGGACTGCTTGTTGAGAAGGTTGTCGATCTCGTCAGGTGTGAGTCTCTCGTTCTTCATGAGGAAAGGAACGATTGCGGGATCGATGTCACCTGTTCTTGTACCCATGCAGATGCCTGCGAGAGGTGTAAGACCCATTGATGTATCCTGGCACTTGCCGTCCTTAACAGCTGCGAAGGAAGAACCGTTGCCAAGGTGGCATGTGATGATGCGGAGATCCTCATACTTCTTGCCGAGGAAATCAGCAACCCTATGGCTTACATAACGGTGAGATGTTCCGTGGAAACCGTAACGGCGGATGTCGTACTTCTCGGAGATCTCATAAGGAAGAGCATATGTGTAAGCCTTTGCGGGCATTGTCTGATGGAATGCTGTATCGAAAACTGCAACCTGGGGTGTGCCTGCGGGAAGAACGTCCTCGCATGCCTCGATACCGATAAGGTTTGCGGGATTGTGGAGAGGTCCCAGAGGGAAGCACTCCCTGATGACTCTCTTAACGTCGTCGTTAACGATGACTGAAGCGCTGTAGAACTTACCGCCGTGGAGTACTCTGTGGCCTACTGCAGCGATCTCGGAAACGTCAGCGATTACGCCGTGATCCTTGTCAACGAGAGCGTCGAGGATCATCTGAACGGCTACCTTGTGGTCAGGCATGGGTTCTGTTGAAATGAACTCATCCTTGCCTGCCGGCTTATATGTGAGTTTGCCGTCGATACCGATTCTCTCAGCGTTACCCTTAGCGAGGACAGCGCCTGTATCGATGTCGAAAAGCTGGAACTTTGCGGAAGAACTACCGCAGTTGATGACTAAAATCTTCATTAGACTTTTCTCCTGTCTTTAATGTTGCTTATCTGTCAGCTCTTAAGCCTGTGCAGCCTGAGCCTGAACTGCTGTAATAGCTACCGTTCCTACGATGTCATCAGCGTTGCAGCCTCTGGAAAGATCGTTAACGGGAAGTGCGAGGCCCTGGAGAACAGGTCCGTATGCAGGAGCCTTAGCAAGTCTCTGAACGAGCTTGTAACCGATGTTGCCTGCTTCGAGTGAAGGGAAAACGAGTGTGTTTGCGTGGCCTGCAACCGGAGAACCGGGTGCCTTGAGCTGGCCGACTTCCTCAACGAGAGCTGCGTCGAGCTGGAGCTCACCGTCAACTACGAGGTCAGGATACTTCTCCTTTGCGATCTTGACTGCTTCAGCAACCTTTGTAACGTCATCGTGCTTTGCAGAACCGTAAGAAGAATATGAGAGCATAGCGACCTTTGCAGGTGCGCCGATGAACTGCTCGAAAGACTCAGCGGAGAGCTTTGCGATCTCAGCGAGCTTGTTGGAATCAACGTCTGTGTTAACTGCGCAGTCAGCGAAGATGAACAGACCGTGCTCACCGAGGTCGCAGTTAGGTACGTCGAGAAGGAAGAAGCCTGAAACGGAAGAAATGCCCGGCTTCATCTTGAGGAGCTGGAGAGCGGGACGGATGGTGTTGCCTGTTGAGTGGCAAGCGCCTGAAACAGCGCCGTCAGCGTCACCGCACTTGCACATGAGGCATGCATAGTACATATAGTCAGACTCCATCTGAGCCTGTGCCTTTTCGGGTGTGATGCCCTTCTTCTGTGCATCAGCGATGGCAGCAGCTGTCTCTTCCTCGGAAAGGCCCTTCTTCTCAGCCTTCTTCTTTGCTGCAGCTACCATTGTGTCAACGCCGCGGAGTTCGATGAACTTATCGATGTACTTCTGCTTGTTGGGATCTGTGAAAGGATCTACGATGGTAGCTCCTGTGATATCGTAACCTTCAGAGTTCTTTGCGATCTCCTCGGGTGTGCCGATAATGATCAGATTAGCCATGTCAGCCTTGAGGATCTTCTCTGCAGCCTCAAATGTTCTCTTGTCCATGGACTCGGGAAGAACGATAGTCTTTTTGTCAGCTTTTGCTCTGGCAATGATGTCATCGATAAATGCCATATCTATTATCTCCTTTTGGGTATTATTAATATAACGCGTAAAAGTATACTCGTTATATGGGGGTTTTTCAATTCGTCAGACAGCTTTACGGACGCCCAGGTTATCAGAGGCGAAAAACGTGAATCTGCCGTCGCTTTCCCTGAATATCATGTAGATCGCAGGGCTCGAAGATTTGGTGGCCACGCGGGTTCCGACGCTGTTGCATGCGGCCCTGTAAAGATCGCGGTCATCCATGTCATAGGCAAGCTCCATGACGCAGCTGTACTGCTTGTATGCTTCGCCTCCGCCGTAATTGCCCGTTACGATGTAATAGCTGCTCCGGATGCGTCTTTCATTGACCAGCATGTTCTTGAGTTCATTGTATGATTCGTTGTCGAGTTCTTTCATTCTCGCAAGGTTTGCCATGACCATGACCGAATCGCCCACATCGACCGTTCCCGCACGGGATCCGGAATAGATGTAGTTGATGCCGTTTTCGGTCTTTTCGTAAGCATATGCGTAGAACGGAACTCCGTCACCGTCTTTGGCTTCCTTAACGATCTTCAAGGCTCTCTCATAAGCACCCTGGGCGATAAGCCCGTTATTCTCGAGGTCATAGATCAGTGAAAGCCTGACGTTTGAGAGCTTGACGCCGACCACCTGCTTGAGGTTGACCGTAGTCTCCTCTCCGGTACCCTGTCCGTCTTCGTTATTGTTGCCGTACACATCATCCAGGCTCGAGTTGCCGTCGGGATCAGCACCTTTTGGATTAGTCATTCTGTAGTAAAGCGAATCCACATATCTCGCGACATCAAGATGCTCGGGCCTTACCGCTCCGGTCTCATCGAAGATCGAAGAGATCAGCATCTTTATCTCCTCGAAATCCCTGGTCGTTCCGTAAGCGCAGTAATAACGCAGATACGATTCGAGCCATGCGATGTTGTCTTCCATAGTCTTGATCTCTTTTTGCTCATCAGTGACATTCTCACCCGTAAAGCTATGGTACAGGCCGTTTCCTGAATTGAACCTGCTGACGATCCTGTTCTTAAGATTGCGGGCAGCGACGGCATCACCTGCTTCGACATAGCAGTCCAGAAGCCATGCCTGGTCTGAAAGATCGTAAACCTTTGAGCTTTCGGCAGGCTGGGTCACGAGCCTTCCGGCGATCATGTAGTAAGTCGGGATGAGGATGTCTTCACCGTCTTTGCCGAGCATGAGCTTTTTGGTGCGTCCCCATAGGTAACTGCTGATTATGTTGTTGTCGGCAGCGATCTGCTCCCACTCATAACCCGGTGAATCATGAGCCGTCAGAGCGATCTGGGCGGCATTGCCGAAAGTCCTGACGTAGAGAAGATAAGCGATGATACCTGAAATGGCGGCAATGGCAAGAAGAACGGCAATGATCTTCTGCTTGAAGGTAAACCTTGCCAGAAACGGTACTTTATTTCCGCTTCCTGCCTCAATAAACCTCAAAGTACGACGTTTCATTGCAACCTGCCTGCCTTATGAAATATAATTATCAGATGAATTATAACAGAAGAGGGGCATAATCAACGATGCGGGTAATTGGAATTGTTGCGGAATTTAATCCGTTCCATAAAGGTCACGAGAACCTTATCGCCCGTGCCCGTGAGATCGTAAACGACTCCAGGGCGATAGTAATGCCCGTCATATCCGAATCGTTCGTTCAGCGCGGCCTTCCGGCCATGATCCCCGCAGACGTCAGGACAAAGCAGGCTCTGCGATGCGGTGCCGACGTCGTTTTAGGTCTTCCTTTCACATATTCCTGTGCGCCCTCCGCCCGTTTCGCTCTGGGCGGTATCGCCACTTTGCTTTCAACGGGAGTCGTAACGGACATCGCTTTCGGTTATGACGCAGGAACTCCGGAACTCTTAAGATCGATCGCCGAGCAGACTGATGAGAATTCCCCTGAATTCAAGGAAGCCCTAAGAAATGCTCTTTCCGAAGGCAGTTCTTATCCTTCGGCGCGCGCATCGGCGATAAAAGCCTGTTTAAATGACACTTCCGATGAAATAGACGCGGTTCTTAAAAGTCCCAACTCGATCCTCGCTCTGGAGTATCTTTCGGCACTTAAGAAAATCGACAAAAAGAACAAAGTGAACATAATCATGATCCCCAGGGATCAGAGCCTTGAAGGAGCAACTTCCATCAGAAAGAAGATGACGGGGTGCGCTCCCTCATACAGCCAGGCTGAACTGTTCAACACGCTGAAGGGCGCGATGCCCGACAAAGCCCTTGCTTCAATGCTCGGAAGCTATTCCGCAGGAGAATTCAAATTCCCTGACATGGCATCTTACATCCGAAGCGCGATGCTTCACATTTCATCCGCACAGGGCAGCATCAGTGATTCAGCCTATATGGGCGATGATCTTGACGGCTATCTGAAGAACATGGTCTCAGACTTAAGGCCTGGCGACCTGCCGAGGGATGATCATTCACTTGAAGCTTTCGCCAAAAAGGCTGATACAAAGCGTTTCACCATGACACGCATATATAGGGCCATCGCCTCATTTGAAGCAGGTCAGAATAAAGAACTTGTATCTCTCAACCATCCGCCCTACATTAGGGTTCTGGGCTTTAACCGCGAAGGTCGCTACTGCCTTAAGATCATAGGCAAGTGCACAAAGCTTCCTGTCATCAGCAATCCGTCCGATGCTCTCGAGCTTATCTCCGGCAACAGCGAACTTAAGCAGGTCTTTGAACTCGAAATGCGGGCCTCCGCGATCGCAAACGAGCTCTACGGCAGAGACATCGCTTATTCCTGGAGCTCAAAACCCGTAATGCTTTGAAAATAAAAATCCCGCAGCGTTAACTGCGGGATTTGTTTTCCTGATTGAAACCGCTTATTACTTGTCAGCTTTAGCAGCCTTAGCAAGTCTGGACTTTGTCCTTGCAGCAGCGTTCTTGCTCATGTGGCCCTTAGCAGCAGCCTGATCAACTGCCTTCTGAGTAGCCTTGAGTGTAGCCTCGACGTTCTCGCCTGCAGCAACATTTGCCTTAGCCTTCTTGATCGTCGTACGGATAGCTGTCTTCTTGCTCTTGTTAGCGGCAGCCTTCTTCTCGGAAACGGTTACACGCTTGATAGCTGATTTAACGTTAGGCATATATACTCTCCTTATTAATGGGTATCCTAAATTTACCGAAGAATTGTATCACGATTGTTATTCGTTATCAATACCTTTTGTAGCCTCATAGAGCCCTATGCTTGCGGCGATCGTGATATTGAGACTGTCAATCGCATTTGAGTGGTCTATCCTGATGGGACGGCCGATCTTCGAAAACTCCGCAGGAAGCCCCGTTGCCTCATTTCCCATGATCAGTGAAAAGGGCTTTTCTATTACTGTTTCGTGCAGTTTCGTACTGCCGTCGAGCATGAAAGGATAGAGTTTATTATCGGGAAATTTCGATGCATATTCCTCAAAAGATGAGAACACCTCCGCCCTTACGCTTGCGGCGGCACCCATGGAAGCCCTGATGACCTTGGGATCAAAATGGTCAACAGCCGGCGGGATTATCGCGAGGTTTCTGACGCCGAATCCCAGGCAACTTCTCATTATCGTGCCCATGTTTCCTGCGTTGGAGGGATTTACGAGAACCATGTGGTTGCCGTTTTCGATATGCTCTCCCCTCTTTTCGATGACGCAGATAACGAAGCAGTTCTCTTTTTTCGATAGGATGTTGAACGGCTTCTCCTCAACGGAAACCGGGATGGAGTTCCCGCAAAGAGCCTTTATCTTTTCGATCGTTTCATCAGATCTGAACTGCGGATGGAGTATTACCGCCCTGACCTTTTCCTTCGCGTGAAGGAGATATTCCATGACGACGGTCGCGCCGAGACCGTAGGTCTGATCCGAATCCTTCCTGTAGCTTGCAACCCTGATCAAAACAAAATCCCCCAAAAAATATTAATTATGCTATTATAACCATAATTCTCATTCAAAGGATGGTGTTAAATATGGGAGAAAAGAAAGGACTGAGCGAACCTTATAGCGGTCAGCTCACATCAAACGCAAAACTGTTTTCGATCCTGGCATACATCGGAGCTCTTTGGCTCCTTGGTCTTCTCATCAGACCCGACAAGGAATGTCCCTTCGTAAGACATCACGTAAACAACGGAATCCTCCTTCTCATCGGATTCGGTGCATATTCCGTTCTCGGAATCTTCATCGGAAGGATTCCTTTCATCGGCTGGATCTTAAACCTCGGTGTTTACGGCTGCCTCGTTTTCGTAATGGTATACGGAATCATTTCTGCTGCCAGAACAAAGCTTTTCAACATTCCGCTCGTTAACGGAGTCAAGATCGTTAAGTAATCAGGTATTTGCTTAAAGATTTCCAAAGACCCGCATCAGTTTTGGTGCGGGTCTTCCATTTGCAGATGCGGCTTAAAACATATATAATTACCGCCGTGAGTATCGAGGTGTAGCGCAGTTGGTAGCGTACGTGCTTTGGGAGCATGGGGTCGCAGGTTCGAATCCTGTCACCTCGACCAGATAAGAAACAGCGGTCTGATTTTTCATCAGGCTGCTGTTTTTTATCGGTAAGTGCCGCTGATCAGACCACGTTATATCTTTTGTCGGCCAGTATCTTTGAAGCGATGATAGAACAGATGATCTCTAAAGTCATTGTTATGAGCAGACCAACCGGAATGTTTATTTCCTGGTCAGCCTGTGAAGCGTTCATAATAACAATGTACAAAGCACAATTCACAAGTACTTCAATGATTATGGCAAACAGCAGATTCCTGACCGTCTTGGAAGGATCGAAGCTTCTGCTGACAACAATTGCAAGAAGGATCAGAAAACCAATTGCGGCAGATATGATTAAGCATGTGACAAAACTGTTAAAAAAGCGCAATGTCCATTCATTCAAAATGTTTCTGCGGTAATCACCGGAGTAATCTTCTTTGTTGAATGATAATACTATCAGCATTTGAAGATCATCATTAAAAAGCAAAGCTACAATCAGGCTTTCGATGATGATCGCCGGAATTGCTTTAGAGAATATTATCTCTGATTTTTTGTAAGGAAGAGAATAATACTTATACGACTTTCCCAGTAGAAGATCAGCGACAAACGTCTTGTACAGGCTCATCACTATTGAAGCTATGCAAAGAACATAAAGCACTATCGAGATCAGCTGTAATGCTGCTTCCACATATGTCGGGAGCGTAATGTATTCATTTCCCGCGAAGTTTGTAACTGTTTGGACCGCCAATGTTGCCAGAAACAACAGGCCATTGCTCAACAACAGTTTTTTCGTCGTATCAAGCGCTAATTTACCCTTCATTGTTTTCACCTCCAAACCAATCAACTTTGAAAGTTTCCTTAAAGAATTCATTTAATGATCTGCCTGTTTCTTCCCTTATCTCTTCAACCAGTTTGTGGCAGAAGAGTTTGCCTTCTTTGATCATGATCACTTCATCAAGGATCGTCTCAACATCATTGAGAAGGTGTGTCGAGATGATAACGGAAGCATCTTCTTTGAACTCTTTGAGTATCGTTGTCACGATCGCTTCCCTGTTTACCGGGTCAACGTTGGCGAGCGGTTCATCAAGGAGATATAACTTTGCATCCCTGCTGAGAGTCAGGATGAGCATAAGGATCTCGCGCGTGCCTTTTGAAAGAGAGCTTATCTTAGCGTTTTCATCGATCTTAAAGGTCTTAAGATATTGTTTGCATTTTTCAGCATCAAAATCCTTGTGATAATGGCTATAGAATTTTACTGCCTTAATGACCTTATCATTTCCGCCAAACAGATCATGATCGGGAAGGTAACTGATGACGGCTTTGGCTTCAGGTCCGGCTTTTTTGCCGTCTACCGTAATCTCTCCTCCGTCCAGTGTCAGGAAATCCGCAATGAGCTTAATGATCGTCGTTTTGCCCGAACCGTTTGGAGAAGCAAGTCCGACGATCGTACCCGGCTTTATCTGAAAACTGACGCCGTCCATCACTGTTTTCGAGCCGTATTTCTTTACTATGTTTTTCACTTCAACGTTATAACTCATTTGCTTCCCGCCTCCTTTAACACTTCGATCGCTTCTTCCAGCGTCAGACCTGCCGACTTTGTAAAAGCAATATAGTCTTGGGCTGCTTTCAGTGCTGCACCTTTGCGGTAATCCGCTATGAGTGCGCTGTTTTCAGTAACGTATCTTCCGCTGTTACGCTGCGTTACGATAAGCCCGCTTTCTTCAAGTGCACTCAGGGCTTTTTGCATCGTATTGGGATTAACTCCCGCCTCCACTGCATATTCTCTTACGGACGGAAGCTTATCGCCGGCATTGTATTTTCCGGAAACAACATCAACCGTGACCCGTTCAACTATTTGTTGGAAGAGCGGCCGTGACTCATCGAAATTCCAGCTCATAGTCATTCCTTTCGTAAATCAATAGGATGTAGATTCAAGACACATGTGTTGCAGGATGTTCTGTTTGCGCAAACTGTACTACTGCACTAATACAGTAACACGCCTTAACACGAGTGTCAACACTAGTGAAAACAGAACCGGAACAATACCGGTCCGGCCAAAAATATAAAATAATCTTATTATTTTGAAACATGATATTAATATTTGGTCAGTATAATACAGATAATTAGTTCAGGCTTTTCGGAGACCACGCTTCATTGCAGAGAATAATAAACGATGAGAAAAGCGTTCACTAAAGACGTAACCAAAAACATTACCAAGCAGAAAGTATCATTCCTTTCCGTCCTGATAATCGCGCTCATCGGCGTCACGGTCTACCTCGGCATCGAGTATGCGACAAAAGCCTTAAAACTCAACGGTTCAGAATTCTATAACAACGCCAATTTCCGTGACATCGAGATCGTTGCAACGCATCTTCTGAGTGAAGAAGACCTTGAAACCTTAAGGAAGACCGAAGGTGTCACCGATGTTGAAGGCATCCGCGTACTCACTGCCGCAGCTGCATTCACCGGCGGCAAGACCAACGTTACCGTAGTCTCACTGTCCGACAGGATCAACATGACAAACATGGTCACAGGAGCTCTGCCCTCCGACAGCAATGAGTGCGCAGTCGAAAAACTCATCGCGGAAGAAAACGGCTGGAAAGTCGGCGATGAACTGGTCATAGAGTTTTCAGAAGATGAAAAAGACAATGCCAAATACCTTAAGCAAACCCGCTTCGTCATCACAGGCATCGTCATCCATCCGGATCACATCAACACCAACGTCCCCGGTGCGGATTATGTTCTCGTAAAACCCGAAGTGTTTGACGGCGAAGCTCTTGACGGATGCTACATGAAAGCTGAGATCGTTGTCGATAAGCCCGCAGGCATCAACCGTTTCACCAATGACTATGAATCACTGGTTTCCGGCATCTATGACAGGATCGAAAAGCTGAGTGCCGAGCGCACTCCCCTGCGCGACAGCACCGTACGCAATACCTACCAAAAAGAGATAGACAAGAACCAGGCCAAACTCGACGATGCAAAGAAGCAGATAGAGGACGGCGAAAAGGCACTATCTGACGGCGAGAAGGAACTTGCCGACGGAAAGACAGAACTAGACAAGGCCGCCGTTGATCTGGACAACGGCTGGAAGAAACTGGAAGATGCCAAAAAGCAGCTTGACGATGCCAAGAAAGACATCGACGCCGGTCAGCAAGAACTGGATAAGAACCGCAAGAAACTCGAAGATGCCAAGAAGCAGCTCGATAAGGCAAAGAAGGAACTCACAAGCGGCTGGAATAAGATTGAAGACAACAAAGCTTCCATCCGCAAGAAGATCAAAGGCGTCATCGACAAACTGATCGGTGAGGATTCCTCTAAATACATTAAATGGGCTTCGCGTAAAAAACTGAATCTGAACAACCGCAAACAGACTGCCACCGAGTTCTATCTGACGACAAATTTCAAAGTCGATCTGAGCAAAACGCTCGAGAACAGGATCGCAGCCTTCTACAATTCTTCCAAGTTTCCGAAGAAGCTGTTAAGGGCCATATACCGCCAGCAGCAGATAGATGCCGGCGTAGATCCCGGAAACATCCCTGAACCTACTTCGGCAGATCTGCAGAAAGTCAGAGATTATCTCACCAAAGAGACGCGCAAGCTTCTCCCTTCCATTGCGGACAAATACGACTATCTCGTCAAGAATCTGAAAAAGTGGGATTCAGGACGCAACCAGTATCTGAAAGGTCTCAAGGAATACAAGAACGGTCTTGCCAAGTTCAAGGCCGGAGAAAAGAAGTTCAATCAGGGTAAGGAAAAATACAATAAGGGACTCAAGGAATATCAGTCAGGTCTTACTAAATACAACGAAGGAAAGGAAAAATACGAAAAGGGTCTTGCCGACTACAACGAAGGTCTAAAGACCCTGAACGAAAAGAAGGCGGAGCTTCAGAAAGGCAAAGCCGAATATGAGGACGGCGTTGCAAAGCTTAACGATGCACGCAGGCAGCTCGAAAAGACAAGGCTTTCCAAATGGATAATCCTTAAGGGATCGGGCAACGCAGGCTTCGTTCAGCTTCAGCTCGGAAGCGCCGCATTGGGCGACCTCGAAGGCACGTTCGCGACAATGTTCCTCGCACTTGCGATCCTCGTAATCTATGCAACGGTATGCAAGATGATAGACGAACAGAGGACCCAGGTCGGAACGGTCAAAGCACTCGGTTTCTTTGTACGTGAAGTCTCAGTCAAATACATAGCATTCGGACTCAGTGCCACCATGATGGGCATCATTGGCGGCATTCTCGTGGCCTGGCTTGCGCTCGAGCCGTACATTCTCCAGTCTTATTCGATCTACTACATCTTCGTCATCAGGACCTACATCCTGTTCCCTCCTACCGTCATTGTCATCATCACTGGCATCGTAATGTCGGTCGCAACGGTCCTCTTCGCGGTCACCAAAACACTGAAGGTCCCTGCTACAGTTCTGTTAAAGCCGGCTGCACCTCAGGGCCGTATGAAGCAGAAGAAAAAGTCAGGAAAGCTTCCTCTTTTCCTGAGAGTCATTCCTCTCAACATGAAGATGGACATCAAGCGTGTCATCGTAACAATCGCGAGCATCATGGGATGCTGCGCACTCATCGTGGTCGGTTTCTCACTCAAGGATTCGGTGTCCGGCGCAGTTGTCAGTCAGTATTCCAAGGTCATCAAATACGACAAGGTAATACGTTTTGATACTGATGACGAAGACAGCAAAAAGGAAATCGTGACAGCCCTTAAGAATGCCGGAGCTGAATATACCGAAGTAATGGAGACCAGCATCACATATACCGTTACCGAACTTCAGATGGCAACTCTTGTCGTGGGAGACTTAAATGAGATCGCAGGCATGAGAGAACTCACCGACTGGAAGACAGGCAAAACGGTAAGCATTACCGATGACGGCATCTATATCCACAGACGTGCTGCTGAGATCTACAACCTGACAGAAGGAAGCAAGATAAGCATCGCAATAGATGGTATCTACACCGCGGATTTCACGGTCGCCGGTATTTTCGACAACCATATCGGCCAGCTCATGATACTGAGCCCTGAATGCTTAAGGACGCATTTTGACGATCTCGAATACAAGCCCGACACGATGTATGTAAGAACATCAGGCGGCAATAAGACCACACTCGAAGACAGCCTCAAAAAGATCAAGGGCGTAAATGAGATAAAGGATTCCGACACCGACAGAAAGATAATCGAGGCATCTAACTCCGCCGTCGATACAGTAACCATGATCATGATCGCGATGGCAGCCGTCATGGCAGGTGTCGTTCTTCTCAACTTAACCAACGTATACATCATGGAAAAGAAAGCCGAGATGTCCATAATGCGAATCAACGGATACACGGTAAAAGAAGTCATCTGGTACGTATCCCTTGAAACGATCGCAACGACGATAATCGGAATCATATTGGGCGTCATCTTAGGATGTGCAGTCTCCTACAAGATAATCCGCGAGGTTGAACAGCCCTTCATAATGTACGTCAGGAGCACGAGCCTTAAAGCAATCCTGATGGGAATTTTCGTGGCTCTTGTATTTGAATTCATAGTAAATGTTATCGCTCTGCGCAAAGTCAGAAAGCTCAAGCTGACTGACATGACACAGTAAACGGGGGATGATGATATGGCAACAGATAAAAAGTTCAGCAAGGTTACTTTCGAACTCATGGAGACACTCCTTGAGGTCCATAATCTTGAAGAAGCGCTCACCGGAACTCTTGAGATAATCGTAAGGGAACTCGACAGCGAAGCAGCTGCCATCTGGCTACTTGACCGCAAGACAAACCGCCTTGCGCCAATCTTCCACACCGGTCCCGTTGACATCTCCAACATCAGCATCGAAAACGGCATCGGAATCGAAGGTCTCGTAACCAAAACAGGTAAATCCATGCTGGTATCCGATGCAGCCTCCGATCCCCGATTCGACGGAACTGTATTTGACGACAACGGCCTCATCACCAAGACGATGATCTGCGTTCCTTTGTACAACGTCAGCGAAAATGAAGTCATCGGATGCTATCTCATAGCCAACAAGAACAACGGATCTCTTTACAACGATTCGGAGCTTGAACTTTGCGAGCATATGGCCGTTCTCGCTGCAATGACGATCGACGAAAAAGGTTTTATCGTTAACCTCGAAGAAGAAAAAGAAATTCTCATTTCTCTGCGTGACGTTACAAAGGAGTACCAGACCGGAGATACAGTCAACCAGGTCCTCAAAGGCATCAATCTCGACATCTACAAAAACGAGTTCGTGGTAATACTCGGCGAGTCCGGCTGCGGCAAATCCACCATGATGAACATCGTCGGCGGCATGGATTCTCTGACCGGAGGAAAGCTTACGATCGAAGGAACGGATTTCTCTCACCCCACCGATTACCAGCTCACGAAGTTCAGACGCGAATACGTCGGATTCATTTTCCAGGCATACTATCTCATGCCCAATCTTACCGCGCTTGAGAACGTGGAGTTTATAGCAGAACTTGTTGATAACCCGCTTTCATCCGCTGAAGCTCTTGCCAAAGTAGGTCTTTCAGAACGTGCAGGCAACTATCCCGGCCAGATGTCAGGCGGCCAGCAGCAGCGTGTGTCAATCGCAAGAGCCCTCGTAAAAAAGCCTAAGCTCATCCTCGCAGATGAGCCCACGGCGGCACTCGATTACACAACGAGCATCGAAGTCCTCCGCGTTATCGAAGACATCGTAAAGAACAAGGGAACAACGGTAATGATGGTCACGCACAACGTTGAGATCGCCAAGATGGCTGACAGAGTCGTCAAAGTCAGGAACGGAAAGATCGCGAGCATCAAGAAGAACCTGCATCCCCTGCACGCAGAAGAACTCGTCTGGTAACAGTTTATTTAACAGGAATTACTCAAACCACTGCTTCTCGAAATCTTCAACCGGAACGGGCTTTGAGAAGTAGTATCCCTGATAGAGCTTGCAGCCCATATCGTAAAGTTTTTCGAACTGCTTCGCAGTCTCAACACCTTCAGTAAGCGTGTCTATTCCGAGATCCTCGGACATGTTGATTATGTTCTTAATGATGAGAGACGCTTTAATATTGCGCTCTGAATCCTTCAGGAACTGCATGTCGATCTTGATGAGATCAAGGTTGATGTCCTTGAGCAGATTGAGCGAAGAATAACCGCTTCCGAAGTCGTCCATCTCAACGATGAATCCGTACTCGCGCAGATCACCGATGATCTTAACCATGTCGATCGAATCGTTCGTGATCGCGGTTTCCGTGATCTCAACTCTGAGCCTGACAGGATCAATACCGAATTCCTCAACGAGCGACTTTAACTCGGCGACGACATCAAGACGGTAGAAATCCTTGGGTGAAACATTGATAGAGATGAAGCTCTCTATGTCCCTCTTCTTCCAGTCGGCGAGGAGCTCACAAGCGCATCTCCACATATACTTGTCGACGACAGAGATAAGACCGTTTCTTTCAAATAACGGAATGAACTTTCCGGGATTCATCAGTCCCTCTTCAGGGTGTATCCATCTTATGAGAGCTTCTGCACCTGCAAGCATGCCGCGCGAATCAACGATCGGCTGAAGGAAAGGTCTGATCTGTTTTGTTTCGATGGCTTCGTTAACCTGGCTGGAGATAAGCTGGTTATGGATCGCCTCATTCCTGAGCTTGTCATCGTAATAGACGATCTGCTTCTGATAGCTGTCAGTGATCATAGAAGTGGCAAGACGTGCGCTGTCAAAGAAGAGCGGAACATCGATCTCATCACCGGCATCAAAATCATAGATTCCCAAGTGGATAACGACATGGTGTTCGAGGCCCCCATCACTTACGGTAAATCTTTCAAGCATCTGTTCGATCTTATCTTCATCAAACTCTGATTTATCCATCAGCACGCCGAAAGAATCGTATCCAAGTCTTCCGAATATTGTCTTTTTACTCGAATTGGCCTTAAGTGATTCCGCTATCTTCTTAACGGTAAATGTTCCGAAATCACTTCCGAAAACGTCATTTATGTTCTTGAAGTTTGCGATCTCGAAATAACCGATCATGTAATCGGTCTTCGTATCCCCGTCGAGTCTCTTTTCGATGCATTCGCAAAGATACTCCTTCGTATAAAGACCTGTAACAGAATCGTGCGTGGATCTGTAGATCTCATGCTGCATGGCGCGGAATTCATCAGTGTTGTCACGTACGCTGAGGTAAGATCCCGTAATCCTGCCGAGTTCATCTTCAGCTGAGCTCATCGTAAGATCAAGATACTGCGCGTCGTCGCCCGTTCCGATAACGACTCTCTTTTTCCACTCGCTGACATCAAAATCAATGTCATCAAACAGGAATTTGAGGTTTGCCTTAACCTCTTCATAGTGACCTTCTTTGATGCCGATAAGCTTTCTTCCGGGTTCGTTCGTCCAGATGCATCTGCCGCTCTTGTCAAAGAAGAAAAGTGCTTCAGGCATGTCGGATGCCATGCTCGCAAGGAGTCTGTCCAAGACCTTCATCGATCTGTAATGCAGTGCGAAGAAATACACGAGCAGACCGAATATTCCGAATCCGATCATTGACATGTCGATGGGGTGACCTGAGAAAATGTAGTAAGTTTCGACTGCTCCGGTTATGATCATGGATAACAGGATCACCATATACTTCTCAACGTAAACCTTTGAAGCCTTTACCGTCACTACGATAAATATGATCAGGGTGGCAATGAAAATGCCGTAGCATGCAAACCTGTGATATGTCTGACCGATGCGCGGGATCATCCTGTAGTAAACGCCGCCGTCAACCAGGCTGATCTGCAGTGAGAAAGACTTCTCAATAAACGGATTGAGGATGTAGTGAACAAGGTCAACTGTCATCAGACTTGCTACCAGAACTCTCACAATTTTCTTTGGCTTTCCGAGTTCGCAGTATGCATAAGTAAAATACAGGATCGAAATAACCGCGGCATCCATGCCGATAAAATACACATAGTAACCGATGTTGGAAAATACGCGGTGCGAAGAAGCAATGATGATGAGATTGCCGAGGATCGGTATCATCATGCCGAGGATCAGCCATGCGACATACTTGCCGATACGTCTCTTTGAACGTGAAGCCAATATCGCGCATATACCAAGAGCAAATATCAGTACGATAAATACAACTGATACAGTGGTCCTCATAACACACCTTTCCCATTGTGATTATGAGTTCATTCTAACATGCGTTCCTCAAATATGATTTACACCGAGGTTACAGATAAATAAATAATATATAAACGCAGGATTTACGGCTTCTTGTTTTTATCGCCGCAGAAATTGAATGCGAGCTGCGCGATCCTCTTGTAAGTGGCGGGTTTGTAGTGGCAGCCGTCACGGGTCTGGAACCCTTCTTTCATCAATACCGAATAAGTATCAAGATACTTGATCCCGCTCGGCCGATATTTCTTTACGTATGCATTAAACTTTTCGATATCCGCATTCCAGCCTTTGTATTTGGTGCCGCTCGTCGGATTGACTGACATTATGACAACGTTATTGCCCTGAATGAATTCCTTGGGGAATGACTTATAGACCGCAACGTAATCCTTGTAACGGTCACGGTCATTAACACCGAAATTGATGATTATGTTCTTGCCCCTGACCTTTATGAGATCCGGTACCACGCTCTTGAAATAAGATACGCCGTCACCGACCTTTGCGATGCTGGAAATACCGTCAACTGCATCATCAAGTCCGACCGTCCTCGAATCACCTACGAAAAGATATCCTGAGATCTTCGGCTTGGGTGTAGCCGTAGGTTTCTTAGTAGGTTTCTTAGTGGGTTTCTTAGTGGGCTTCTTGGTAGGCTTTTTTGTAGGGGTTGCAGTTTTCTTGATTGTCTTGGCTGCTGCCTTCGTGGCAGATGTTGGCTTTGCCGTTGCTTTCGGAGTGGCCTTCTTTGTTCCCGCCTTAACTTCTGCCTTCGTCGTGGTCGCTTCTGTTTCTTCCGTGGCAGTGGTAGTCTCTTCGGTTGTGGCCTCTGTTGTTGTCTCAGCGGGAGCGGCGCTCTCGGATTCGGTTGTCGTAACAACGGTTTCAGAAGACATGGAAGTGCTGTCCTCCGTTGCTTCGCTCTTTGTGGCCGAAGTTACGATGAACTTGTAAAGCTCTTGGTCTTTCTTATTGCATCCGGCCACGAATAACACAACTGCAAGCGGCAGAAGCAGCATAAGAAGGATAAGATTATTTCTCTTTCTATCCGTTGCCTTCATTTTTCAATAGCACTCCAAGATATATTATACTCTCAAAGCCCGAAAAATGCGCGTTTCCGCTCTGCTGCCTCAATACTGCCTCTAATATAGGTCAATACATCCTTGACCGTGGGGCACCTTTCGACCCTGTGTTTGGACGTTGATCCCTCCTGTTCAAAGCACCTTTTGCTCATTCCTCCGGCACCGAAAGACAGTATGTCACGGGCATCGCTCATCATGGCGACATTATAAAGACACCCTGTGCCTTCCTTGGCAAATCCAGTGTTCTCAAGACCGTGTCCTGTATCCTTCTGCCTATACAGATAATAGGGATGGTATCCCGCTTCGTAGAGAAGCCTGTAACCTTCGCTTACTGCCGCATCGATGTCTCCTCTGGTCTCTTCCCTGTCCAGCACCGTCTCTTTTGACAGAGCCGCTCTGCGCTTCTTGTAGAGGGTGTGCACGGTGATGTTTCCGGGATCGAGCTTTATGAGTTTTGAAACTGATTCAACAAAATCATCTCCGGTCTCATGAGGGAGCCCCGCGATGAGATCCATGTTTATGACCTCAAACCCGCGTTCTCTTGCCTGCTCATATACCCTGACAATGTCTTCTGATGTATGAAGACGTCCGAGCTTTGCAAGCGTCTCATTTCTCATGGTCTGAGGATTGATGCATATCCTTCCGATCCCGTGCGAACGCATCGCATCGAGTTTGTATTCAGTGATCGTATCGGGACGTCCCGCTTCGATTGTGACCTCGCATCCCGGTCCGATCATTATGTTCTCATACATGCAGTCCAAAAGCCTGGCGAACTGCTCATCACTGAAAACGGTAGGAGTTCCGCCTCCCATGTAAAGAGTGGATATCCTTCGGTCAATATATGGAGCGATTGCCTTTATCTCGTTTTCCAGAGCCGTTTCATACTCGCCGAGCCTTCCCATGTGATGTGAAATGTCCTGCGAGATAAAAGAGCAGTAAGAGCATCTGGAAGGACAGAACGGAACGCCGACATATATGTTGAGATCATCATGCGGAACAAGTTCCAGCAGTCTCATTTCCTCGCGCGATGTTTCAAAACCAAGGGCGGCCTTATCTTCCCTGACCAGATATTTTTTCGTGAGTTCTTCCGCGGAATCTTCTTCCGAAGCTACAAGAGTGGGACGGATCCCTGAAAAGCAGCCCCAAGGAAGCTTCATTCCCGTAATGGCAGAAAGCGCGATGTAAAGAGATCTTTTTACTTCACGTCCGGGTTCAAGAGCCGGTCCGTCAAAAGCATAGCGCTTCCCTGTTCCCTGAACTTCCGTAAACGAACGGCCGTCCTTTTCGAGCGTGTTGACCAAAGTAATGTCAGGCGCATCTTCCGCCGACACGAAGCCTTGATCACGGTCCTCCGAGACCGTCCCGGAGAACATCCTTAAGATATCCGATATGCCGTAAAAACTTTCGTGTCCTTTAAGAATTACCTTAAGCATTTCTGCCGCCTTTTCCCGCTACATAGATCAAGTAGAAGTCAACGTAAACGTTGTTTGGAACATTATATGTCTCGCTTCCTTCCTTTTCGCCGTTCGATTTCAGAAACTGGTTGTTTGCCTCTTGAGCCTTCTCGGTAATGTTGATGCCGAATCTTTTCTGCAGATCCTTGACCTCTTCGTCGATGGAATTCCAGTAATCGTTGGCCGCCTGCGTATCAACTGCGACCGGCCTGATCTCATCGCTCTTTATCTTATATTCATATTTGAAACCTTTGGTCTTTTTCAGGTTTTCGATCTGACCAAGGAGCGAAATGAAAACGGTATAGTAACCGCTGTACCTGAAGTCAGCCCTGTCGGAAGTAATGCAGGCCAGCGCGCCTAAAAGATTGCAGTCCGTTTCGTTTGCAAATCCCTTTGCGTGGCACAGCTCATGGCATACAGTATGAGGAATGGACGTCGGATCCATAAAATCAGTGTTGACGTTGGCTTCACCGAATGCCGGATTATACATTCCCACTATGTATGTGTAGCTCCAGTAGTGACTGAGCCTGACAGGCTTGGGCACTGCATTGCTGACATATTTCGCAACACCGTAAGAGGCACAGAATGTGTCTATCATCTGAGAGGCATATTCTGCTACTCCGTCAAAATCAGTTGAAAGCTTAGCAACTCCCTTCTCATCTTCAGAGAGTTCCTTTCTTGCACTGATCATTCCGTTGTATGACCATTCCAAAGCCTCGCAGTAGTCTTCAAAGGACAGCGTCATGTTTCCGAGCCCCAGAACCGTTCTGGCAGGTGTCCTTCTGTAATTGATGCCGTGAAACATCTCGAAGATTATGAGCAAGACCATGACAACCGCCAGGAAATTTCGAAGGCTCTTATAAAGATAATTCCCTATGCCTCTTGTCATCGCTTTCTTTATCAGGAACACAAGCCACAGTATCAGCAGCGGCGCTGCAATACTTCCCAATACGACAACGGCTATCTCGGTAAACGAAAATCTGACAAGAGAGCTCAGGCGCTGAGGAAGTGATGAGAGAAACGGAAACACTTCTGACGAATAGTAATCTGCCATGTCACGCGGCATTAAGCGCCCCAAAAGATAAGCCGCAACTGAAACTGCGGCAAATACGGATACGGTAACGATCCTTGAGACCGTTTTTTTCTTCTTTTTTGAGCGGATTATCATCTTACCTTACCCAGTAAAAGAAAGATCAGATAAAGGATCCCGTAGACCACCGGCTGATGTACGAGATAGATGATGAGCGAATGCCTTCCGATAAACTCTATCGGAGCGCCTATCTTATGAAGTTTCTTCAGGCCTTCTGGCAGCAGAGACTTCTTATCGGCATAGCAGACCCTTCCAATGACACAGCCTGTCATGAACACGCCCATCCACGGGAACAGATACATGTAATCAGCCACCGGAGGCGCATTCTTAATGGCAAATCCCACAGGCAGGAACAAGAGATTCTGCGTTGAATAATCCATGTATCCTATGGTGCCTCCGAGCACGGTGAAATAGACTCCGAATGCTCCTAACAGCACGTTGATCACGGCGGGTCTTATTCCCGCCTTCTTCTCAATGAACTGTACCAGCGTATAAAGAAGAATGGACAGCGACAGAAGTGCCAGAACATTGAATATGATCAGGCAGTATACGCCCGCAAATTTTGAGATGAGATATGTTCCCAAAGTCAGGCCTGCCGCAACTGCAAGAAGCTTAAGGCCACGCTTCAGGTTATTCCTTGAAAATGTGCAGCAGATTCCTGACACGCCCACGAATATGACAAGCCAGGACGGATGGACAAATGCCCAAAACCAGTTTGATTCAAGATAATTAAATCCCGGAACTCCGAACTCATATTTCAGGTCATAAGAAACATGCTGGAGAAACATCAGGAGCAAGGCAAATCCTCTCAGGAAATCAAGTTCGGGTGCCCTGTTCTTCTTTGCCGCCATCAGTTATCCCCCCGGCTTCCCGCAAGACAGCTTCCGATCGCCGTGGCGAATTCTGCATTGTCGGGAACTATGAAGTTTGCGTCATAAAGCTTTGCAAACGGGATCAGGAGATCTTTGCAGACCGGTATGGCCGTCAGCTGTCCCGTGAAAACGATGTCATTGATGCCGCATATCTTGGATGACAGTACAGACATCGAACCAATTGCCTGATATACGAGATTAAAGATTCCGACAGCCTTGTCCTCACGGCTCAGATCATCTGCCACCTTACCGAAATTTGAAGCCGTGGCATCCATGGGAAGTCCCGGGATCTCTTTCTTTGAAATGTCTCCGATCGTAAGATCACAGGCCGTAATCGAGCCTTCCTTAGCCATGTCCGAAAGCTTAATGACGTCTTCCACGCCCAAAACGGCATTGCAGAGTCCTGCAAGCGTTCCGCCGCCGACTCCTGAACCGATGATATGCTTTACTCTTTCATAAGAAGCATCAAGATAGGCAGTTCCTGTACCCATGCTGACAACTACAGCGTGCTCAAGTCCTGAAAGATAGAGTCCGCCGAGTCCTGTTGAGATAAATTCCTCAACTGCTACCGTATTTATTCCGAAGACCGGTGTGGTCGTGTATGAAGAACCCACTCCGGTTATGTTTATCCTGCTGATGTCTTCAGGCTTAAGGCCGTGATCGTTGATCAGTTTTCCGACAGCGCCGAAAGCTGACGTAACCGGATCACCTGCTCTGACGATTTCTTTAGCAACGATCTCCTTGCCGCGCATTCCCACGATCTTTGTCGTGCTGCCGCCTATATCCAGACCGACATTTATCTTCATCATGCTTCCTGCCTTTCATTAATTGCCCTATTTTATCACAAAGCCGTTTGCCATATAAAAACTCCGCGGAACAGTCCGCGGAGTTTGAAGTGTTTGTTTAACCTAACAAGTTATCACGCTGTGAATACTAAAGTATCCTGCCATTCATCAGTAGCTAAACCTAATTCTGTTTTATCCCTAAGGAATTTATTGACTTTATCAGCAGATGTCAGAGTGTTCTTCGTTGTAACCTTGCCATAATCCATATGAGGTGCCCAAACTGAATCCTCATGAATGCACATAATTTTATAAGTAGGACTATAGTAATTATCAACAACAAAAACTTTGTATTTTACTACAGAAGCACCATCTGTCTTATCAATTTTATAATAAGCTCTGATTTCCCACTTATCAACTTGAAGTCCCGAATTAACATTCGTTGTCTTCATCTGCATGGGAGCAAAAACCTGGGTTCCGTTATCTTTAAGTATGGAATTAACCGGATCAATTGATAACTCAGTGCTGGTTTTGTTCTGCGTATGCCTTAAATATGCATTCTCAATACCATTCGCATATAAAACAGCGTAATCTGAAGAATCGTTTGTGTTATAGGTTGTCATAAACGAATCTTTAATGCAAAACATGAGAGCAACCGTTGTCCAACCGATAATGACAATTATTGCTAACGCAAGCATCATTTCGACAAGTGTGAAGCCGCGTTTGCTACTGTATATACGTTTCATATTAACATCCTCCAATCAAAAGGTAATCAGCAATCACAAAAATATTAATTATCTGGCTTAACCTTTTTCTTTTTAGCCCATTGACCACCAACACCGTTAGTAGCTGAAGGATCATCATATCCCCATACATAAGTGCCGTCATCTTTAATATATACATGCGTATTTCCGAAGTAATCCTTATCAGGATCCTCACCGTTACAGGTAGGATAATAGAAAAATATCGTGCGGTTATCAGCAAAAGCGTTAGGATTATTCTTGATTTTTTCCGTACTAAACTTACTTAAGTTGTTAGCACCAGTCTTAACGTCTGTTTCTTCATAAACAGCAACTCTTATTGTTCCCAGATTGCCGCCAAAAACTATCTGCTTAAGCTGATCATTAGCCAAGTTTCCTGTTTGATCGTAACCATATTTACCAACTGCATAATATGGTCTATCTTCGGAATTGAGTTGATATGTACCATCAGCTTTTTGAGTGTAACCGGAAACGCCATCCGCTTTTGCAGACCAAGTAGCCAACTGAGTAACACACAACTGGCTGTTATATGCAGCTGACCTTGAATAAACCGAAGAGTTATATGAATAACCCATAGCGGTGATAAAACCTTCCATCAACATGGAACTAATTATAACGAGAATGCAAGTGGCTAATAAGGTCTCAAGCAGGGTAAAACCCTTTTTATTCTTTATCTTGGAAAATCTTTTCATATTTGACCTCCTTAAAAGCCATAACCCTTAAGTTTTATTTCGCTGTCATGAATAGATTGCGACTGCGCAGATTTCTGAATACTGACGTTGCTCTGTGCTCTTCTCGCAGGATTCAACATATCATTAACACCAAGAGCAACAGCTCCGGCAAGAATTATGATGATACCGACAACAAGCAGCATCTCAACCAATGTGAATCCGCGTAAGTTTCTACTGTGCTTGCAAATTTTACGCATAACAGCCTCCGGTTAGAATGATGACTATTAGTTTTATACTATTACATTCTTATTATAACTGCTTCGAGATTATTTTCAATAGATTTGTTCACAATTTGTTAAAAAAATTAACAAATAGATAAAAAAAGCGGGGAATTGCTTCCCCGCTAGTTTTTAGTTAGATCTCAATGATTAG